>JAZDFI010000039.1:0-22498 GCA_043808015.1 Candidatus Aenigmatarchaeota archaeon | reverse complement strand
GCGTGGTCCTCGATTAATATGCGCTTCTTTTTCTTGGTCATGTTCTTCGCCGGCAGGACCATCTTAGCGGCGATGGAAGCCGCGATTTTCCTGACCTGTGACGGCGGCTTCGCGCGATCCGTCGAGAGGACGAGAACGTTGCCCAGCTCGGTGATGCATTCGAGAACATCGGAATTCTGCGGATGGACGAAAGTGTCCAGAAAAAGCACGTTGCCGGCCAAGTCGAGAATCGCTATCGATGTATGATGGCCGACGTCTATGCCGCCTATGAGAATCCGCCTTGCGCGCGAAATCATTCGAATTTTAATTACCGCTAAAATTTAAAAGCGCTCGCCCATTTACCTACATATGCCAGAAAAAAATGGGATAAAGGCAGTCATATTCGACTTCGACGGCGTGATAGCGGACTCGAAGAGCACTATATACGCGATTTACAGGGTCGTGCTGGCCGAGATGAAAAAGAAGTTCCCGTTCTCGCTGGAAGAGTTCACGGAAGCGCTCGACGGCAACTACAGGAACTTCTATGCCTCCATGGGCGTCGCAGAAAACGAGATTGAAAAGGCGAACGATATTTACAAAAGGCAGTACATGCAGCTGGAAAAGGACATACGTCCGTTCCATGGGGCGTCAGAAGTGCTTTCCGAGCTCAAAAAGCGCGGTTATAAGATAGGCATCTCATCGAACACGCACGAGTTCATAATCAGACGGTTGCTGGCGCAGTTCGGCTTCGAGAATCACGTCGATGCGGTAGTAGGCGGCAAGGACATAAACAAGCTCAAACCGGATCCAGCCCAGATACTGCTGGTGATGGAGAAGCTGGGCGTGAAGCACGATGAATGCGCCTTCATCGGCGACATGGAGGTCGACATGCTCGCCGGCAGGGCGGCGAAGGTCGCGAAGCTTATCGCAGTCACGTATGGCTACCACGCGCGCGAGCGCCTGGAAAAATTCAATCCCGACTTTTACGTCAACAACCCCTTCCAGATTCTCGGCTACTTATAAAATCCGCCATTCAAAAATTAATCATGAGCCGGTTCAACAGTCCATTGCACGAAAAATACACGGGCTTGTCCGGCATTTTCGATTTATACGATTGCTGGAAAACTTTTTCTTTGAGAGATTATGAACGCTATATGAAAATGAACAACTATCTCAACGACGTTCTGGCCATGAACATATACGGCTTTTCTGAAGAAAAGGTGAAAAGCGTGGCCGTGGCGGGCATACGTGTTATGGAAAAACTGCTGAAAAAATACGGCGTGCCTGAAGCGGAGTTCTCGGCTGAAAACATCAAGAGGATGGCAAACTGGGAATACGAGTACGGCGCCGCCATTTTTGAGCAGGCCAGTGACGAGTTGATGGGAAAAATACTGGCAGAAGTCGCGAAAAGGATGATTGTTGAAAAAGAAATCAAATCAGGCGCGGCGACCAATTAGACCTTGGCTTTCTTTTCCCTGCCCACGTCCTTGGTGAACTGGACCAGCTTCTTCGCAGTCGCCAGCGGATCCTGCGCGTGCTGGACCAGCGAAGCGACGTGTATGCCGTCAGCGCCTGCCATGAGCGTCGTCTTTATGTCGTCCAGCGTCTTGCTAGAGCCCGCGCATATAACCGGGTGGCCTACCGCCTGCTTGACCGCACGGAACATCTCAGGTGACGATGGTCCTGGCGCTCCGGAACCGCGTTCTAAAATCGTAAGCCTTTGTCCAAGCAGCTTGCCCGCGAGCGCATACGCCACAGCGATGTCCGGCTTGTGGTACGGGATGGGCTTCGCTTCGCCTATCCAGCCGACCGTCTCGCCGGGCTCGACTATTAACAAGGAAGTGGGAATCGCTTCCATCCTGTTCATGGTTATCATCGGGGCGGCGAGCGCCTGAGCGCCGGTTATCCAGTACGGGTTGTTCGAATTCAAAAGACTCATGAAGTAAAGCGCGTCCGCGTATTTGGTCACGCCGCCGATGTTGCCAGGGAAGAGAACGACCGGCTTGTTCGTGGTCTCCTTTATCTTCTTCACGACGCTGTTGAGAAGGTCGCCTTCAGCCCCGATTGAACCGCCTATGAGTATGACGTCGGCGCCCGCTTCATCGAAAACCTTGGCGAATTTGAACGGATTCTCCTTCTTCTCGTCCATCGGGTCTATGAGGCCGAAAAAGACCGATCCGTCCTTCTCAATGACCTCGTGCAGATACGTCTCTACTTTGCCGATTTTCATAGTTTTAAATTGGCGACTGTAGATATAAATATGCTTTTAGTCACGGGTGCGACGGGTTTTCTGGGCTCCAGCGTAACGAGAGCAATCGCTAGCTCCCGCAAGGACGTGCGCATACTCAGCAACGACTACGAGGCCGCCAAAACGATGTATCCGCAGTTCGACGTGGTCAAAGGCGACATCACGCAGCCGCAGTCGCTCAAGGGCATAGGCAAGAACGTCGATACAATCATCCATCTGGCTGGGATCGTTTCCTACACGAAGCCCAAGGACGAGCTTTTCGAAATCAACGTCGAGGGCACCAAAAACATAATAGAAGCCTGCCCAAAAGCGAAAAGGTTCGTTTTCGCGTCCAGCGTCTCAGTCTACGGCGAGATACCCGCTTCCAAGGGTCCGGCCGGCGAGAACTATCCGACACGGCCGGCGAACCTGTACGGCTGGTCGAAACTCGAGGCAGAAAAGCTTATAGCAGATTCTGGAATGAAATACGTCGTGCTCAGAATAGCGCCCGTTTACGGCGCAGGCTCGCCGCAATGGTTCAAGAACCTGACGCTTCTCGAAAAGGGATTTCCTATCCCGAAAACCAGAAACCTGACGCACGTCGCACATATCTCGAATGTGGCGCAGGCATTCGCGCTAGCTCTCAAGCCGAGAGCCGAAGGCGTTTACAACATCGCGGACGAGAATCCAATCCCGTTTGTCGAGTTCGCCAGCGAACTGGTCACGCTGCTCGGAGGCCGTCCGAAGCTGATGCCTGCGTGGCTCGTCGGCATGGCCGCGCGTGCCAAGGGAATGAAAACTTATCTCGACGTCCTCACGATGAACAGGAATTACGACATCACGAAAGCGAAGCATCTCGGCTACAAACCGAAAGCCGATTTCAGCACTGAATTGAAGAAAATGATAGACTGGTATCTGGACATGAAACAAAAACCAAAAGAAAAAGAATTATAAACAGTCCGAACAATGCAACAATCGAGTTTAACCGCCAATCTTGAAAACTTTTGTGCCGCAGTCCGGGCAGAGTCCTTTCTTCGCTGGTTTACCATTCTTGAGTTTTACGCTCTGCTCGTTTTTTATTTCCACTTTTTTCCTGCATTTCACGCAATAAGCCTGTGACATGTTTTACCTCCAACGGTTTAATTATACCTTTTGTTTAAACTACCTTATAAACTTTTGAAAAAAATAAAGTCTCCCGTTTCTCCTTTTTAGTTTCTTTATGCGTGCGCGCATGCGCAAACCGTTAAAAAAAGTTTTTTCCGTCCCATTTCGCGCCAAACAACGTTTATAAACGATTATTTACAAAAATAAAAGAAAGAGAATCCCTTTCGCATCATTTTCAAGGAGGAATAGAAATGTCTGAAAAGAAACAGCGATTGCCGCTTGCGCCTTTCGAGCGCATACTCAAGGACGCGGGAGCGAAGCGCGTCTCGAAGTCGGCGATGAAGGAGTTCGCCATCGTAATAGAGGGAATGTCCGACGGCATCGCCCAGGACGCGGTCAAGTTCGCCAAGCACGCAGGCAGAAAGACGGTCACAGGCGAGGACATCAGGCTGGTCAAGAGGCAGTGAGTCGAAGCGAATATTTTGTGAGTTCATGACAACGAATGTTATAATCTGCCACGGCGTTTACGGCCACCCCGAAGAAAACTGGTACATGTGGCTTGGCCGCGAGCTCGAAAAGTCAGGATGCAAGGTTTTCGTGCCGCAGTTTCCGACTCCGAATGGCCAGAGCTTGGACAACTGGCTGAAAGTTCTAGAGAAACTCGACAAACACATCGGGCCGGATACAATTCTTGTCGGCCACAGCATAAGCTGCGCATTCGTCCTGAAAAAAATCGAGTCGCTCGGCAAGCCGATAAAAGCGGCTTTTCTCATTTCGTCTTTCATAGGCGGCGTCGGCAACGAAAAATTCGACGTCATAAACCGCTCGTTCTTCGAAAGCGGATTCGACTGGAATAAGATAAAAAAGAACTGCGTGCATTTCGAGGTCTGGCACGGGAATGACGACCCATACCTGTCAGTCGCCCGCGGACAGGAGATCGCATGCAAACTCGACGTAAATCTCAAAGTGATAAAAGGCGCAGGCCACTTCAACGAGAAAACCGGCTACAAACAATTCCCGCTGCTGTTGAAAGCAATCAAAAAGTTCGTCTAGCTTTCTTCCAGAACACCAGGTTTTCCATTTCTGTTATGCCCTTGTCCTTGCAGTGCTTCTGGTAGAGCTCGAGATACGTTTCCTTTATGCCCTTTTTAGGATCGAGGCCGAGCTTGGCCATCGCGCTGCGAATGCCGACTTCCGAGCCTTCGATTTCCATGAACTTGCCGAAGGGCAGGCGATCGATGTCGATGGCCGTGCCGCCGAGAATGTAGCGCGTCTTCTCCTTCTCGTAAATCCACCATATCTCGTAGCCTAGACCAGCGAGGATTTCCTTGGCTTTGGCAAAGTCGCTGACCTCTATCTCGGTCTCGTTCGCCGTCTTGAACTCCTTCTTGCTTATGGTGGTCTTTATGGTCAGGACGTTCTTCCCGCTGGGCGTTTTGCGGAGGCGGAGAAGAATGCCGCGCTTGCGTATGTCGCCATTGTCAAAAACAATGTTATGCTCCAGCCCCTCGGACATCTTCTGCGCACCGAGCGCGAGCAAACGAGCGACTAGCTTCTCCTCGCTGTCCACCGGGAACTTTATCTCTATCTCCCTGCCCATGTAATCCACCCTGACCTGGCCATGTCTAGCCTGAATTGTGATATAATTAAAAATGGTAAAAGGATAATAAAAAAGGAATTACTTGTCCGCCTTCGGTTTGACCGTAGGCATCGGCAGCGGCGGAGGCAGTTGCAAATCCTCGGCTATCACCGAAACCTTTATCAGGCATCTCCTGAACAGGTAGTTAAGGATTTCGAGCGACGGCTTCTCCGGGATTTTCTTCTCCTTCTCCCACTGTTTGAGCATAGCCTTGTTGTCATCCGTGAGGTAAAGAATGTCTCCGCCGATTTTGATTTCGCCGACTTTCGGGTCGTAAGTCGTGACGAACTCGAAGTCCATCGACAGGACCTTCTTGCTGCCAAGGGACGGAACTGAAACCTCGCGTATGTCGTTTATCCTCGGCACGGAATTGACCTTTATCTCAGCGCCGGACATCTGTTCCCTGTCCCTCCTCGCTTCGACTGAATTCAGACTCAAGCCAACTATTGTCATATTCTACCTCCAAATTGAAAATGATTTCAGGTCGTTTTTTGCTTAAGCTTTTTCCCAAAAAGCTTAATTGATTATCGGCGGCGTTATTTAAATGCTTTTTACGTCCGGAATTATGCGATTTCCCCGTAGCCGACCAGGCGCCATCTGGCCGAGAAAAGCTTGGATATCGCGACCTTCTCTCCCTTGTCCGCGCACAGCGGGCTCTTCAGCAAAACGTCTATCTCTCCCGGCCTGCCGCTAACGACGGAACCGGTCGTCCTCATAGTCGCCAGCGTGACCAGAAGCACGTCGCCTGTCTTTATGCCGCCAGCGTCCGCGCCCGTATTGACGCCGACGACGCGCTTGAAAAGGGTCGTTTTCATCTTCAGCTTGCTCACGACAGGCGGCAGCTTTCCCGGAACGCTTGCCACGCTTCCGGAAAGGGAATCGGATTTGGTTAAGTACGGATCCAGCGTCGTTGAAACGCCCGCAAGGCCGCCCGGGCCTATCTCGTCCAGGTTTTTGCCGGCCTTCTGCATGCCGGTTATTCGAGTCTTGACGGGTTCGTACTTGTCCTTCACCTTGACGCCCGGCTTTATCTCCAGCTCGTCGCCGATTTTAAGCTTGCCCTGGATGAGCGAGCCGCCTATGACTCCGCCCTGCAGCTTCTCTATCAGCGTGCCGGGCTTGTTCACATCGAACGAACGCGCTATGAGGAATTTCGGCGTTTTCTTCGGGTCGCGCTCAGGCGGCTTCATCACGTTGTCTATCGTCTCCAGAAGCGCGTCGAGGTTGACCCTCTGTCTTGAAGAAATGGGAATTATCGGGGCGTTCTCGGCGATCGTTCCCTTGACAAAATTCTTTATCTGCTGGTAATTGGAGAGCGCCTGCTCCTTTGTGACCAGGTCGATCTTGGTCTGGACTATGATTACTTTGCTTATGCCCGTGATGTTGAGCGCCATTAGATGTTCGTACGTCTGCGGCTGCGGACATTCCTCATTCGACGCTATGACGAGCAGCGCGCCGTCCATGAGGGACGCGCCTGACAGGACTGTCGCCATAAGCGTCTCGTGGCCGGGCGCGTCGACGAACGATATCGTGCGCACAGGTTCTCCGGCGGAGAAGCAGCTTATGCATTTCTTCGTCGTCGAGTACGCTTTCGCGCCTTTGCACTTCGGGCACTTGTAAAGCGTTATGTCGGCATAACCCAGGCGAATGGAAATGCCACGCTTTATCTCTTCGGAATGCGTGTCCGTCCATTTCCCGGTGAGCGCTTCTGTGAGAGTCGTCTTGCCGTGGTCCACGTGGCCGACTATGCCTATGTTAAAATCAGGTATGAGTCTCGGGTCAGCCTTTTCGGCTTTCACGTGACTTTCGGTTTTCTCCGGTTTGGCGTGACTTTCCTTTTCGGGTTTGCCTGCCTTCTCGTGCTTTTCAGATTTTTCAGCTATCAGAACCACCATCGAATATGATGAATATATGCGTCTTGGTTTATAAATAACTGATAAAATTTCTAGAGAAGTTCGACCGGCATGCGTTTCGCCTTGGGCAGCTGGTTCTTTATGTCGCCGTTGCGCAGCAGCCCGCATCCCAGCGGGAAGCCGTTATATTTGATTATAACATAGCCGTCCGAGCATGCGTTTTCCTTGGATATGATGTCGAACCCGGCCGCGAAGTCCTTAGCCTTGCTTCGCTCGACGTGTACTATGCCCCTCGTCGCGAGAGAGCCGAACATCTGTATCATCATCGACGTCGGCTTCGTCGCGCCGTCGAAGCGCATGAATGGCAGGCTCGCGGACATTATGTTGTTGCGGTTGCAGAAGACGGCGTTGCGCTCGTTCATCGCGAATATCTTGCCCTTGCCGTTGTCCATGAACTCGAGTCCGGCGAATGCGTCTTTCGGAATGCCGAACCTGTTCTCCATGAATTCCAGCATCGCCTCAGCTTCCTTTGGCCTTATTGGTACGAGATTCATGCGTCGCCCTCCGACTTTCTTATCTTCGCCATGAAGAAGCCGCCCGTGTCGTTGTGGTGCGGCCAGACCCTAGCGGCCTTCGAAACGTCACTGGCGAATGTCCTGCCGCTCCATTCTTTTACCGTTCCGGACAGCTTCAAACCCATGATTTCGATTTTCTCCAGTTTGCAATCGCTTTTGGAAATCAGGTAATCCACCACGCCTTCGTTCTCTTCGGGAGCGAAGGTGCACGTCGAATAAACCATGAGCCCCCCGGGCCTGAGCATCTCGTAACATCGTGTAATCATCTGTTTCTGCAGCCCGGAAGTCGATATTATCTCTTTTTCGTTCCACCTCGAAAGGACTTCGCGGTTTTTGCGTATCGTCCCTTCTGACGAGCACGGCGCGTCGAGCAGGATGCAGTCGAACTGCATGTCCGTTTTGAAAAAGCGAGCGTCGTGGTTGACGACCGCGACGTTCATGCAGCCCAGCTTCTCGAGGTTGTGCTTGATTATTTTCAAACGATTGAAAGCGGCGTCATTCGCGACTATTAGGCCACGATTGCGCAGGAGCGCGGACAGCTGCGTTGTTTTCGAACCCGGTGCAGCGCATGCATCGAGAATCGTCATTTCCGGATTCGACTTAATCTCGCCTTTCAGCAGAAGCGGCGGGAGCATCGATACGAGCTCCTGTATGTAGATGTGGCCCATGAAATGTTCGAGTGTCGCTCCCGTCTTATCACTGGACGTGACGAAAGCCGCGTCGTCCCACGCTACATTCGTCGTTTCGATGCCATACCCGTTTAACCTTTCTATCACTTTCCGGATATCGGCTTTCAGCGTGTTCACTCGAAACGCCTTGGGCAGCGGCCTTGTCAGCGAGGCGAAAAACGCCTCCGGCTCGTCAACTATCGCTTCGTATCGCTCGCGAAACCTCGGCGGCATGCCGGCTGCTTTCATATTATATAAGCGGATGGCCTCATTATAAAACATATGAACAAAGCGGCATCAGCCCTGAAATATCCGAAGTTCATGCTTCTGGCAGCCACGTTTATTGCAGCCTATCTGCTTTTCAGCTTCAGGGACTTCACACCATTCGAGAGCATCATTTTATATCTTGGGTATGCCGGCTCATTCCTGTCTGGCATCGCGTATTCTTACGGCTTCACATCGGGCTTCTCCACCGCGGCGCTGCTCGTAATCGCGAAGGATTACAACATATTCATAGCCGGCTTCGTGGCAGGGCTTGGCGCCCTTGTCGGCGACCTGCTGATATTCAAATTCATAAGGCATTCGCTGGAGGACGAGGTGGACAGGCTTGGAAAGACAGGCTTTGTCAGAAGGATAAGTTCGGGAATGCCATGTTCCGTAAAAAAATACCTGCTTTCAGCGATCGCTGTTTTTGTCATTGCCTCCCCGCTGCCCGACGAGATAGGCGTGGTCCTTTTCGCGGCCTGCACGAAAATAAATGTCAGGAAGTTTTCCGAGATATCGTATCTGCTCAACACAGCCGGCATATTCGTCATACTTTTCGCGGGCATCCTGCTGTGAATTCTGAAAGCTCCGGAAAAATCAAGACTTAATAATTCCCGCGCCAATTTCTCTACATAGCTGAGGGTTTGGTATGATTACGCGCGTAAAGATGGTCAACTGGAAGTCGCATCTGGATTCGGAACTCAAGTTCTCGAAAGGCGTCAACGCGCTGATAGGCATAATGGGCTCCGGCAAGACGAGCGTGATGCAGGCGATTGCATTCGCGCTTTTCGGCACGTTTTCCGCGCTCGGCTCGAAGAAGCTGGCTCTCGACGACCTGATCATGTCGAAACCGCAGAAAAAGCGCCATGCGATGGTCGAGGTCGAGTTCGAAGCCGGCGACGGCAAGAAATACACCGTGCGCAGGACGATTGAACGCGAGAAAGGGACGGTCGCCGCCGAGATACGCGAGGACGGCAAGCTGCTCGAAGTCAGCCCGCAGGGCGTGACCCGCGAAGTCGAGAGGATTCTTCAAATGGATTACGATCTTTTCCAGCGCGCTATCTATTCCGAGCAGAACGCGCTCGACTACTTCCTGCAAATCCCAAAGGGCAAGCGCATGCAGCAGATCGACGAGATGCTCAAGCTCGACCGCTACGAGCGGGCGCGCGAGTCGGCGGTCTCGATAAAGAACAACATCATGGCCAGACGCAAGGAAATGGTGCGGGTCGTCGAAGACCTGAAGACGCGCAAGCTCGACGAGAAGCTGGTCGCGTTCGAGAACGAGATAAAGAAACTCGAGGGTGAGAAACGCGACCTAGACAAGACGCTCGGTTCTCTCGAGAAGGAGCGCAAGAAGCTTTCCGAAAACGTCGTCCAATACGAAGCGTCGCATGACATGCTCAACGATGCGGTCCGAAAAAGCGAATCGCTGGCATCCCGCCTGGACGAAATGAAGCGACAGGCGGACATTAAGAGAAAAAAGCTCGGCGCGGCCAAGGCCGACCCCGAGTCGCTGAAGTCGATGGCATCGGATATAACGAAACTCGAGACTGCGCTGGCCTCAGGAGAAAGGGAAATCCGCGTGCTGAGAGAGACTCTGTCGCTCATGAACGGCAAGATGCTCTTCCTGCGCGACCAGATGAAGGATACGCAGGCGAAGCTCGACGGCATGAAAGGCAAGGACAGGCGGCTGAAAATACTGGGCAAGGCGCTTGGCAACGAGCCGGAAAAGAAGCTGGCCGCCATGCTCGAAAACGTCGAAGCGCTCAAGAAGACTCTTTATGTGCTCATGGCCGAGAAGACCGAGATGGAAAAGAGCCTGTCCGACCTGAGACGAGCGGGAGACAAATGTCCGGTCTGCGATTCGCACATCGAAGAAGAGAAAAAGAAGGACCTAACGAACCATCGGCTGAAGCATATCGTCGATATCGACCTTCGGATACGCGAGACCAAGGCGAAAGTCGCGAAGGAAAGCGACGCTAGCGACGGCTTCAGGAAGAGCGTTCTTGAGTATGCAGAAATCAAACGCGACCTTAAGGATTTCGAATTCATGTCCGGCAGAATGAGGGAAGCGACTTCGAAACGCAAGCTTCTGGACAGCGAGATAAAGACGGTCGTATCACAGATACGCGTCCAAGAACGCAAGGAGGCGGCGTCGAGACGTTCGCTCGAAAAGCTGAGAGTCGCCAGAGAACGCTCGGAAGACGTCCTCAAGGAGCGAGATTCGCTAGAAACGCTGCTGAAAGAGATGGAGCAGGCGGCGACGCATCTGGGCGAGGCAGCGAAGCAGAGGAAGGCGCTCGAGAAGAAGATCACCGGCCACGACATAAAAGTAATGAGAAGCGAACTCCAGGAAACAATCGCCAGGTCGAGAGGCATAGAGGCGAAGCTGACGGGAATTTCGCAGAGGATGGCTGAAAAGAAGACGGATGCGAAAGAGATAGAAGAGCAGGCGAGCACGCTCGCTAAATACAAGCAGGACATCGAGAACTACGCCAGCATATCGGAATCGATGGATGTATTTGTCAACGTCCTGCGCAGCACGCAGGACCAGCTGAGAGACGAATTTCTAAAAACGGTCAACTTCATAATGAGCCAGATATGGGGCGAGCTTTACCCATACGACGATTTCAGCGAAGTGCGCCTGCTGGTCGACAAGGATTATGTCCTGCAGCTGAAGAGCAGAAAGGAATGGATGAACGCGGATATTGTTTCAGGCGGAGAACGCTCGCTCGCGTGCCTCGCCTTGCGCATAGCCTTCGCGCTCGCATTTACCCCGAACCTGAGATGGCTCATCCTCGATGAACCGACGCACAACCTCGACAGGAGCGCCATAGAGCATTTCGGCTCCGTCCTCAAAGACAGAATGGAGAACATCATAGACCAGGTCTTCCTCATCACGCACGAGGAGCGCCTGTCGGATTACATAACGGGCTCGACCTATCATCTGACAAGGGACAAGGAGAGCGACGGCGTGACGAAGATGGCGGAAGCATAGAAATTTATCTAATTAAAACGCAAATAGTATAATATGAAAAGACGCTTTCTGGCGACTATTTTTCTTTCACTTCTAGCAGCGTTGTTTTTCGATGCTGCTAAAGTGTCCGCTTCTTCCACTGATACATGGACATGGCATGAAAACAGTCCCATACTAACAGTGGGGCCTGTTGGCGCATGGGATGAACAGTCGCTGGGCGGCGGCTCTGTTGTGTATCATGATGGTACTTATTTTTTATACTACTCTGGCAGAAGAGTTGGGGGTGAATACGGTGGTATTTATGCAATAGGTCTCGCAACTTCTACTGACGGCATACATTTCACTAAATATGCAGGCAATCCGATTTTAGAAGAAAACCCGGCTAACGCATGGGAGGGGGGATTTGTCTGGTCGCCTTCTGTAATTTATGACAATGGAGTTTTCTACATGTTTTACACGGCAAGGCACGATAACTTGGTAAATGAGGTGATTGGGTTAGCAACGTCGACTGACGGGTATCACTTCACAAGGTATTCTAACATGCCAGTCATTGATCGCTCCTCAAGCGGATGGGATAGAAAATGGATATGTCACACAAGCCAGCCGGTTTGGGATGCATCTATCTCTAAATGGGTTATACTGTTCTCAGCAGGTGATTATGGCACTGGCTATGCTAATGAGGGAGAAGGTGTTGCAACAAGTCCTGACTTAAAAGTATGGACAAAATACACGAATAATCCTGTCATCACTTACAATCAAAATCCACCATGGGATGAACAGAGAGCATACATAGCTAGATTAGTTTCCCAAAAAGGGCCTGATGATAAATGGTATGCCTATTTTGACGAGGTTGATGCTTATTCAAATCATCGTTCATCTTATGCGACGAGCACTGATTTGTTTGAATGGACAAGATACGGTAATAATCCGGTGATTGAAAATGACTGGAATGGTTTGATAGGCGCGCAGACCATGTCCGTTTTGCCCGTAGAACCTGACTTGTATTATATGTATGCAGTGGGCTCGATAGGCAACACGACTAATCCTATTAGCGCGCGTGAAATAGGTTTGCTGACACTACAGGGCGAATTAAAAGACGTTAAACCTGTAAGCGATGTTAACACTTACCTCAAGATGAACCTTGACAACAACATTGCTCTGGGCGAAACCACCACAAAAGTTTTGGATCAGTCCACTTACAGCAACAACGGCACATCATACAACAACGTGACATGGACAATCGAGGCAAAGTACGGCAACGCTGCGAGATTTGACGGGGACGGTGATTATATCCAGACTGCTGCGAACAATGCGCTGGACAGCGCGAATTCCGGAACCGTGACGGCCTGGATAAAGACTTCGTCATCCGCCACCACACAGACTATTGCTGCATACACCACGTCATCATTAATGTCCAGCAATTACGTCTGGCGCATAAGGAACAATGTACTTGATATGGGATGGAACTTCGCAGGCGCCGGTGGCAACTGGAACCTGATAAACAGCACGACACCAGTGAACGATGGCAGCTGGCATTTTGTCGCTTTCGTTTCAGACGGTCTTAACAGGAATAAAATCTATCTCGACGGCGTCGAGGAGGCCGCCGCGTTCACGAGCACAGGCGGCAGCACGGACGATAAGGGCTGGACCGGCAACATAAATCTGGTCGGAAGTTACAATCATCACATAAACATAGGCGGCCTGAACAGGGGGACGTCACCACAGGGCTGGTTCAACGGCACCATAGACCAAGTGAGGATATGGAAGACGGCGCTTTCGCAACAGGAAATATTACAGATGTTCAATGAGCAGTTTTCTCCAGAATTTAATGTCGTTTCGAGAACTCTGCCCACTCCGTATGTATGGGGAGTTGGCGTGGCAATCGGCAATCTGGCCGGCGATGCTGGCAATGAAATCGTGCTTGGTGGAGGAACCGATTATAGCATCACTCCTGTTTATGGCGAGTTTTTCGCTTTCAATTCAGCCGGGAATGTTTTATGGAGTCATCAGTCGCCTAACAGAAATTATGCAGCCGCTGTCGATATAGGCGATGTCGACAATGATGGCGACAACGAAGTGGCAGCTGGCTTTTTGGGAGAGAACCCCATACCGTTTGAACTGTTGGACAACAACGGCAATCTTTTGTGGACATACACATACCCTAATGGGATGATAAGAGGCGTCAGAATCGCAGACGTTACAAGCAATCCCGGAAAAGAGATACTTTTGGTAGGAGGCGGCAATACCGGCAACGGTGAGGTAGTTTTGCTGGATTCAGCAGGAAACGCGATATGGAATAAAACATACACGTGCGACGGTCATTTGTGCAAATTGCAGCAGGCACGCATCGCCGACGTCAACAATGACGGCAGCAATGAGATAGCCGTCGTTGGCGGGTGGTATACTTGGGATGGTCAGGTTAGAGGCTTTCCCAACGTCCGCCTTTTGGACAAAAACGGTGTTGAGTTATGGACCAAAGCCATAGGAGAGGACACGCTTGGCGTCGGCATCGATGAACTGGCAGCATCGCGAAGCGGCCTGGAGATTGTCGTGGTATCCGCGGTTAGAAAACACGTGGCACAGGGTTCAAACAATGTTACATTGCTCGACTCGAGCGGCAACACGATTTGGAAAATACCGTTCCCGTATCCTGCATGGTCTGTTGTTACGGGCGACATAAACAATGACGGCGAAAAGGAAATCATCGTCGGCTATGGCACCAAAGACACGGATCCAATAAACAATTATGATGTTGGCGGCGTTTCAATAATCGATAAAAACGGAAAAATCACAGGGGACGTGAAGCTGCCGAATTCGATAAAGTTCATAGAATTCGGCGATGCTAACAGCGATGGTAAGGGTGACATAATTGCCAGCTGCGATGATGGAAAGGTGTACATAATTTCAAAAACAATTTCAGTCAGCTCCGCCGCAGACCTTAATGGCGACGGTGTGGTCGATATTTCAGACCTCGCTATTGTCGCCTATAACTTCGGCAAGGCAAGCGGTTTTAACGAAAAAACAGACACCGACGGCAGCGGAGCAGTGGACATATTTGATATAGTTTTTGTGGCGAGCAAGTTTACGTGACCTGCCCGACATAATTAATTAAATCAATGCAAATAATATAATATGAAAAGGCTTTTTCTGGTTACTGCCGTAACCTTGATTGCAATAATAGTCATGGTCTTCAGCCCAGGTCTTATTTCTTTTAAAGATGATTCTGGCGGAAACAAGGCAGGGCTCGCGACTGCTTCACCCACCTATACAGTAAATGTCAACACGACCAGAGTTATTGCCCAGATTGACAACAAGCTTTACGGACAGAACGTGCTTATTACTCCGACGATGGCTTGGTTTCGCATAATAAATATCGATTTTTATAATGATCCCAGGATGATAGCGCTTACCAAAGCAATAAAACCAGGAGTATTAAGGTACCCTGGCGGCGCCTGGAGCGATGAATTCTATTGGAAAAGGAGTCAGCCCAATAGATGGATAAGATACGGGCCTAGTTTTGAAATGGTGAAGGGCTCGTCTATTGAGAATGGAAGACTGAAGCTTGTGAATGATGATCCTAAGGCTTTATTTGTCGTGCAACAATTTCTGGATCCTTCTAAACTGACGCCGGGCGTCAGATACAACTTGACAGCTTATGTACAGGGCAATGATGTTTCTTCGAATAATTTCTGGGAAACGAAAGGTCTCATGATGACCGTTTTATATTCTGACGGCGAAGGAGTTATTCTAACTGTTGACGGCTCAAATGGCAATCAAACTAACCTGGTCGAGATTGATGTCGGAGAGGGGACGACCGCCAACCGCAAGATGACTGTAAGTTTTGTGTACACCCCGAAACAGGGCAAAACAATTGAATGGATTGAATTACGCACGGGGCTTCAATACGCAACAGGCACATTCTGGATGGACAACGTCAGCCTTAAGAAAGCCGAAGGAGGAGAGGAGCTGATTTTAGACGGCGGATTTGATAATCTTTGGTTCCCTCCAATTCCTTACACCGAGACAATAACACCTTCTGATATTGATTCTTTCGTAACCTTCGCAACGGCTGTGGGGGCGGAGCCTCTGATAACCCTTAATGCCGGAGCTTTTCCCTGGGACGACTCAAGAGATGTCGCTAACCGGCAGAGGCAGGCAGACCTTGTAAGTTATGCCAATGTAGAGAAGAATTATGATATAAAGTACTGGCAGATCGGGAATGAGCCGGAAGGATGGAGATGGAGGTGGAAAGAGTGGCTGGATATAATTGCGTCCAATGATGTGCAAGGATATGCTGCTCGTTACGGAGAATATTACTCGGCCATAAAAGCAATTTCCCCCGGCATACTGGGGTTTTCACCGGGTTTTCTGTTTGATGGATTCGCAACAGAGTTAATGAATACGCAAGGGCCTAAAGTCGACGTTCTTGATGTCCATCATTACCGTTCCGTTACCCAGCCTGAACCTCTGAATGAAGCCATCAACCAATTGTTGAGCTATGATGGCGATGCGTACGGCGAACTCCAAGGCTATAGCAATGACCTTTCCGGGTTTGATGCGAGATTGAACAAGTTAAAATCCTTGACTAGTGATTATAACAGCAATACCCAGCTTTCGATAAGCGAATATGGTGCATGCGGCGGCTCCTGCCCGGCAATCAATGGTGTTTTTGCAGATGCATTATGGACTGCCAACATGCTGGGAATAATGGCAAACTACGACGCAGAGTTTTCAACAAGATGGTGGTTATTGGGTGATATTGGTGGCGTAATCTCAGGCAATTACACACCGCGTGCGCCTTACTATTCCTTCTTCCTCTTCGCGAATCATTTTGGCACAAAAGTTTTGGATGTGACTGCCTCTTTCTCTCCGAACATTCTAGATGTTTATGTGTTCAGCTCAAAATCAGATGACGGGAATAAAGTTTATCTGATGATCGTGAACAGGGCGCCGACAAATGAAACGTTCTCAGTAAACCTTGATGGTTTCACCAAGCCAAATCTTAAAGGGGATGCTTATGTTCTGACCTCTCCACATCTTAACCGCACTATCGGAGCGAACATCAACGGCATCCAGATAAATCCTGATGATGTGACAGGTTCAATCTCTGCGATTCAGCCAGTCACTTTTGATATAACCGGTCAATCATTCACTTATACGTCCCTCGCTTATTCCGTGACTGCCATTGAAGTTTATCAAAAGGCGGACTGTGATGATTGCCAGAACTCAGACGTTTTTCTAAAGATGAATCTGGACAACAATCTTTCTATGGGAGAGACACCAACCAAAGCCGTGGACCAGTCGCCATATGGCAACAACGGCACTTTTTACAACAATACTGTCTGGACTACCGAAGGCAGAATTAGCGGCGCCGTCAAATTCGATGGCTACGGCGATTATATCCAGACAGCGGCGAACAATGCGCTGGACAGCGCTAACGCCGGGACTGTTACAGCATGGATAAAAACTTCGTCATCTGCCACGCAGACAATCGCCGCCTATGCCACTTCGTCATCCTTGTCTAGCAATTACGTGTGGCGCATAAGAAACAACGTTCTTGACATGGCATGGAACTTTGCAGACTCCGGAGGCAACTGGAATTACATAAACGGCACCACGTCCGTGAACGACGGCAACTGGCATTTTGTAGCGTTCGTTTCCGACGGCCTCAGCAGGAATAAAATCTACCTTGACGGCGTAGAACAGGCGACCACATTCGCGAGCACAAGCGGCAGCACGGACGACAAGGGCTGGACAGGCGACATAAATCTGGTTGGCAATTACAATCATCACATAAACATAGGCGGCTTAAACAGGGGAACGTCGCCTACCAACTGGTTCAACGGGACCATAGACCATGTGAGGATATGGAAAAAGACGCTTTCACATGAAGAGATAATCCAGCAGATGACAGAAGGAGGCTCCGCGGCTGACCTAAATGGCGACGGCAAAGTCGACATCTCAGATTTGGTCATCGTCGCCGCGGACTTCGGCAAGAAAGGCCGTTTCGACGCCAGAGCAGATACGGATGACAATGGGGAAATAGACATCTTCGACATAGTTTTTGTGTCAAGCAGGTTTGACTGATATTTTATAACGAAGCTGCACAAAATTAAAGCATGAAGGGCATTTTCGCCGCATTTTTTGTCGCATGCCTTATTGTTGTTGCGCAAGCGTCGGCCGCCCAATATCCAGTTAATTTTTATGTTTCACCTGATGGCAACGATGCGAATCCGGGCACGCTGGAACAGCCGTTCAGGACGCTGGAAAGAGCGAGGGATGCGGTACGCAGCCTGAAAAACGCAGGACAGTTCGTTTCGCCTGTGGAAATCATGATTCGCGGCGGGACATACCCTCTGGCTCAGCCGTTTGTTCTGAGACCTGAGGATTCCGGCACGCCGGACAAGCCCATCACGTACAAATCATACCCGGGCGAAAAAGCAATCATCAGCGGCGGCGAGACGCTGGCGCTGGACTGGCAACTATACCAGAACGGCATCTATATGGCCGACGTCTCGCAGTTCGTCGGCCAGCATGGTCATTTCAATTCGCTTTTCGTGAACGACAAGAGGGCTGTCAGGGCGAGGACGCCCAACGAAGGCGTTTACTTCAACGCCAAAAGCGCCGACGTGCCCGTGATCAGCATACAGGCGGAAAGCGGCACGGCGTCCGGATATGAAATAAAAACCGAAGACCAGATAACGTATGCAGTCGTCCCGGAAGGCACGCCCGATTACGCAACGTTCAATGAAAACGCGCCGAAAATGACGTTTTCTTTCAACGTAGCCGAAGCCGGCTATTACGCTTTTGCGATTAACGCATTCCATGACGGACAGAAAAATGGGGCTTATTACGTGAAAATCGATGACGGCGAGCCTGTAAAATGCAGCGTCCTGGCGAAGGGCGATGGTGCGCGGTGGCTGTGGCAGATATGTGCTCCGTTCGTTGCGGGTTCTGTTTCAGATCCCGCCATCAGCTACTATACTGCCGGTGCCCATGCGCTCAAAATATACCACGGATCGGAACGTGCAAAAATCAACACGTTCCAGGTGACCCAGAAATACAACGCGTTCAGGTTCAACGGCAACGACATAGATGCCAGCTGGCCGAATCTCAATGACATCGAGGTCGTGGCGCTACTCAGCTGGTCGGTGGCGCGTTCGCGCATCAGCAGCGTCGCGTCCGACAAAGTCACGCTGCTGTCAACACCGTTTGTCAACACATTGTCTTATGATACCGAACAGCAGCAGCCGCGCTACTATGTGGAGAACATGCTCTCCGGCCTGGACAGCCCCGGCGAATGGTACCTCAAGAAAGGCACGAAAAAGCTGTTCTATCAGCCGCGCGATTCGGAAAACATCGGACAGGCCGAGTTCATAGTTCCTGTATTGAAAGACCTCATGATCATCGAAGGCACGAAGAATGACAAGGTCCGGTACATCGGAATGGCAGGCCTGACGTTCGCGCATGCCGACTGGAACATGACAGACAACCCCTCATCTTTCAACCAGAGCGGCATCATGATCAGGTATGCCGACAACCTGTTCTTCATCGGAAACACGCTGAAAAGCGTCGGTGGAAACGGCATTGACATCGGTTACCTGTCAAACGGCATTGTAGCTGAGAACGAAATTTACGATATGGGCGAAAGCGGTGTCATATGCAAAAATCCTGAAAACGTCACGATTGCAAACAATACGGTGCATGATGTCGGCATCGTGATTGCGGACGGGAGCGGCATTTTTGTAACCCATGCCGTTAAAAATTCGACGATAACCGGCAATGAAGTATTCTCATGCCCTTACATCGGCATCAGGCTTACAGCGGTCTCTTCGGCGAGCGCCATAACATACAATCACGTCTATGATGCCATGCAAAAACTCGAAGACGGCGGGGCGATATACACGTATGGAATAACCGAAGACGTTTCTGCCGTGACGATTGCGAACAACGTTGTTCACGATGTCATGGCAACTGCACACCATGCCGGCATCAAAACCACACGCCCCACTGGTCTTATCATACGTGGCATATACATGGACGACATGAGCCGCAACTGCGCCGTGCGTGACAACCTTCTTTACAACGTGCAGGAAGCCATACAGACGTATGCCGGAGTAGGGAACGTCATGGAAAATAACATTTTCGTGGACGCCAACAGATCTCAGACTACGGTCGTTGTCGGCACGGGCGCGCAGCCGACATTTTATCGCAACAACATAATCTATTATAATAATAGATACCCCGAATTGTTCTATGTCACCACCAGACCGGGAGGCGTGTTCAGCCCGGCTGTTTTCCAGAGCGACAATAATCTTTACTTCAGCACGACCAGCAGTTACAGCATCCTGAACGGAAGCAATAAAATCACGTATGAAAAATGGAAAAGCACCGGCCTGGACGCGAATTCTGTCATTGCCAACCCATTGTTTATCGATTATACCAATGGCAATTTCCGGCTTCAGCCAAACTCTCCCGCATATGGCCTGGGATTCAAAGAATTTGACGTGAAATTCGGCATTCACTTCAAGACTTATGGTGGCCGATCATGCGATGATATCGCGGATGAGCGCTGCATCAACGGTGGCAGCAACCTGACGGACAGAGCGTACTGCGGCCATGACGACGATTGCGTCTACAGTGACGCGTGCTTTGCGAAAGGAACTTACGCTGACCTGACAGACGACGGCCGCATTGACGGCTGGTGCATGGCTAAAACGGATTATAAAAGCAATTGGCGCGACTGCGACAACTATACAACATCATGCATCGGCGGCTGCATGGCCAATTGGACTGCCGGAGGAGAAAGCGCGCAATTTGGGGAATACGACACTGGCAGTGAGACGGAATGTTGCGGTGATGACGCGGGCGAGCACTTCATCACGACTGGCGGCGTTTCATCATGCTGTGATGAGGCTGGAGACACGGTCCTGGCGGACGGTTCGTGTAAAAGCTCTGCTGACCTTAACGACGACGGCAAAGTCGACATCTCCGATCTTGCCATTGTTGCCTATAACTTCGGCATGAAAAGCGGCTTTGATGAGAAAGCCGACACGGACGATAGCGGTGAAATAGACATATTTGACGTCGTGTTCGTCTCTAGCAGGTTCACGTAGCCAAATTAGTATTTATTTTGGCAGCGCCTAATTTTTAATATGGTTGACGGGCGCCTGGCATCGTATGTTAATTCTGCCTTAAAATCCGGCAAGGACTTGGAGCAGGTCAAGGCCATGCTCGTGGATAAGGGATGGCAGGAAAACGAAGTTGATGAAGCCATTTCTGAATTTCAAAGAGGCGGGAAGGCGAATGTCGGGAAGCAGGATGTAAAACCCGCGAAAGAAAGCGGCGCCGGCGGAAAGTCGCATAAGAAGATTTACATGGCCGGCGCGGCCATAGTAATCGTCGTCCTGTGCGTCACGGCTTATTATGTTTTGGTTGTCATGCAGACGCCCATCGGGCCGGGCCTGCCTACAGGCTTCTGCGGCAACGGCATATGCGATTCCAGCGAAAGCGTTTCGACTTGCCCTCAGGACTGTAAGGAAACCCCAGTTGCGCCAGACATACCATCCGGACCGGTTACTGTGAGCGTTAACCCCGTTTCCTCGTCCGTGGCGAACGGCGAGACTGTCACGCTAGAATTCATGGTTTCGGGAGCGTCGGACCTTTTCGGCTTCCAGTTCGACGTGGAATACGACCCGGCGATCCTGCAGTTCCAGAATGTCGAGCAGGGCGCTTTCCTAAACAATAACGGCCAGGACAACACTTTCTGCGTTGATTACAAAACTTCCAGCGGCATCGTCGAAAACATCGCATGCACAAGGCTGGGCAGAACCGCGGTCCAGGGCAACGGCGTGCTGGAAAAGATAACTTTCAAGGCCATCGCTTCCGGCAGGAGCCAGATAAAGATTTCCGGCCTGAAACTGGCGAACTCCAAGGCAGCGGAGATTCAGGCGACTGTTTCAAACGGAGAGGTAAATGTTGCATGAAAAATAAAATACTGCTGGCTTTTTTCTGCTTATCTTTAACATCGCTTTTTACCTCAGCCGGTTCGTCAGCGCTGGTTAAAATAGTGCCGGCAAGTTATAACTACAGCATATTCAGCGCTTCGCAGTTTACGATAAACGTCAACATAAGCGGCGCAAGCAACGTCTACGGCTTCCAGTTTGACATGCATTACAACAGCACCGTGCTGGAGTTCGTGAGAATACAGGAATCGACGTTCCTCAACAACAGCAAGCAGGACAGGACGTTCTGCCTGACTCCGGACACTTCAGTCCCTGGCGTCATAAACGACTTTGCGTGCTCCAGAATAGGCTCCGGAAGCGTGAGCGGCAGCGGCGTGCTGGCTAATGTCACCTTCAGGCTCAAGCCGCTTGTTGCATTCCCGGGCAACGGCTACATTAACCTTTCAGAACTCAAGATATCCGACATGAACAGCCAGCCGCTCGATAACTCTCGCCAGAATGGGACTGCTAAAGTTTACGAATGTCTTCAGGGAGAAACTAAGCCATGCATTGTCAACAGCTGCGCAGGAACGCAGACATGCGGCTCTGACAAAAAATGGGGAGGTTGCATTGCTGGTGGCGTCCAGACAGAGGTGTGCGACAATATCGACAACGACTGTGATGGTAGTGTTGATGAAGGCCTTTCAAGACTATGTTCACAGAACCATCAGGGCATCTGCGCCACTGGTTCAGAGACCTGTGCGGGCGGCGCGTGGGGCGGTTGCCCTTCGCCGCAAACTGAAGTTTGCGATAACAATGTGGATGAAAGCTGCGACGGCGCGGATCCGCTATGCATCGGAGACATTACCAATTCCACCGGCGGTCTTCCAGACCGGTGTGTTAATCTGTTTGACATGGCTTTGGTCGCAACCAACTTCGGCCTGAAAAGCGGCTTCAATGCCCTAGCGGACATAAACAAAAACAGCGAGGTTGATATTTTCGACCTGGTCGCGATTGGAAGAGACTTCGGCTTCGGTTCTGCCTGCTGATTTAGCCGGCCAATTTCTTTAATTAGATAAAAACAAGATATTACTATGAGAATCCGATGGCTTGCATTCGTACTTCTTTTAACGCTCATATGCCTGCCTCTCGCTGCCATTTCTGTAGAAACCCATGACAGCACTGGCATGCAAAACACTTCCATAAATAACATGTCATGCAACGACGGCACCTTATACAACAGCTGCTCCGTCAACAAGCCTTTTTTC
>JAZDFI010000038.1:0-3943 GCA_043808015.1 Candidatus Aenigmatarchaeota archaeon | reverse complement strand
TTTATAAAATATACTTTAAAAACTATATACTAAAGAATATACTTTTACAATTTTCCCAGTTTTTGCAAAAAGTGAGAGTTAAAAACGGAAGTGAGCCATCGATGCGAGGGCGAGGCGCGCAAGCGCCCAGGCGAAAAATCGGCATACAGCGAGCCTGTTTTTTAAAAAATGTGAGAGACGTCGCGAGAAAAACCCGCGAAAAAACATCTTTTTAAGTTTTGAAGCCAATAGGTGGGAATGAGCGAATACGGCACCGTCGTCTCGACCCCTGACAGCCCGTGCACGCGCAAGTTCTCCTTTGTAATAAAGAAAGACGCCATCGTGCGCAAGGGGCAGTTCGTCGAAGTCGCCGTGAGCGGCGGGCGCCTCATAGGGCGAATCGCGGACGTGTTCAAGACGAACCGCTACTTCGAGCGGCCGGAATCGGTCGAGCGCTACGAAGCGTCGAAGCCCATGGAAGACATCTTCCCCGTGGGCAACTGGGAATACCTCGTCGCTGAAGTCTCGCCTCTAGGCGTTTACAGCGACGCACGCTTTGAAGAAGTGAGCTTCCCGCCGTCGCCAGGCGCGAAAGTGAGCGAGCCAGAACGTCCCGTTCTCTTAAAGTTTCTTGGCTTCGACGAGAAGGGCCTGGAAATAGGCGAGCTGCCGTTCCACGATATAAAAGTGAGGCTCAATCTTACCCGCATGCTGCAGAAGCATCTAGCGATTCTTGCCATATCCGGCGCGGGCAAATCCTATCTTGTTTCAGTCATTCTCGAAGAGCTGCTGCGCAGGAAGAAAGAGGAAGGGCAGCTGGCAACAATAATAATAGACACGCATGGCGAATACGTTTCACTGGCTGACGATCCTAATTACACGGACAAGGTGAACGTCATTCGCGGCGACGAGATAAAAATCGGCCTCTCGAACCTGTCAGCCCAGCAGATTTCGGAGTTCATGCCTAATCTTTCCCACGTCCAAGCCAGGGAGTTCAGCCGCCTGCTGAGAAGTATGAAAAGCGGCAAAAAGCATTTCGGCATTGACGAGCTGATGAAAACGATAGAGGAAGACGAGAAGACGAAAGCCGCCACTAAAGAAGTGCTGAACTCTGTGCTGGTCGAGCTCACGGAAACCGGCCTTTTCGACGCGGTTGACAAACCCGGAGTCAGGGATCTCGCTCAGCAGGGGAAAGTGTGCATAATCGACTTGTCGTCTTTCGTAAGCTCGACGCAGAAGCAGATGATAGTTTCGCATGTTGCCAGGAACCTTTTCAATCTCAGGCGCGAGGAGTCGATTCCGCCGTTCCTGCTCGTTCTTGAAGAAGCGCACCAGTTCGTTCCCGAAGGCGCGAAGGCCGAGAGGGCGATGTCCCGCGGCATTATACAGACGATCGCTCGTGAAGGCCGCAAATTCCATGCGTCGCTCTGCCTGATTTCCCAGAGGCCCGTGCAATTATCGACGACGGTCCTCTCACAGTGCAACACACATATAATACTGCGCGTCACGAATCCATACGACCTCGACCACATCGGCGAGTCGTCCGAGGGCATAACGCGCGACGTGCTGAACCAGATATCCGGCCTGCGCGTCGGAACCGGGCTCATAGTCGGCGAAGCGGTGAATTACCCTATTTTCGTGCGCGTGCGAAAGCGACTCTCGAAGGAGTCGTCGAAAGGCATGCCTCTCGAGGAAGCCGCCAGGGAATTCGCCAACCGCGCGAAACAGAAGAAAGAGGATGCAAAAAGTTTCATGTAAAGCCTTTTTCTAAAAGGGTTTAGTGAAAAACGGGTTAGAATATCTCTTTCTGCGTCTTCTTGAGCACTTCTTCGATGTCACTTTTCGTGTATCCCTTTCCGAGAAGCATCTTGGTTATCTCTTCGGAGCTGTAGCCGCGGTACATGTAACCTTTTATCGTCTTCTCCATCTCGAACTCGTTGAAACTCACGTCCTGTTTCCTCTTTTTGTACGTCTCGGAAACCAGGTAGAAGAAGACGAGTATCGCTACAATACTGCCGAAAAGTATGAAAGACGTGTAGTCGCTCACACCCTTGCCGCACTCCATCGCCTCCGCAGGCTTCCTGTCGCGCGAGCCGCAGAGGTTGATGTCATTGCACTCGCGTGTGCGTATGTCCAGCTCGTTGCATTCCGACCATCCAGAGCAGGCCCACATCTCCTCGCAGGCGCCCGGCGGCTTCGTGTCGATGGCGCCGCACTTGCTGCAGTCTTCAGGGCATGCGCTGCACGACTCATAAATCGAACAGAGCTTGTCGCCGCAGTAACCGGAGAACGAGAGATAAGAGAGGAGAGAATACGTGGTGAAATGCGGAACCGAGAACGTGAGAGTGCGGTTTTCGAAAGCCAGTATCTTGCAGTCGTCGCAGTAATCGCCGTCCCTGGCTATTATCGGGTTATCCATAGAAACGTTGTAAAACGTCAGGACTGCCGACCTGTTGAGCTCCGGAGCGATGGCAGTCTTTATGGTGACGTTGTTTTCGCCGACGTCTATGAACTTGTCCAGGTTGATGCCGGCGAGGTTTATCTCGTTCCTGCGGAATTCTATCATGACTTTGCCGGGCACGACCAGCACGATTTTGGTGGCATTGGTGATGTCAATCACGGAAAGGTCGGTAGTCTGGTTGTTCTCGAACTCCGTGTATTTCGGCGGCTGGCAGCCGTATTCGTTTACCGGAACCATGAGTTCCGTGCCAGGACACCTGTCTTGAGAGTCTTCGACTCCGTCGTTATCACTGTCTTTTGCCGCTACTTCGTTGACCAGTATGTTCACGGTTTTTTCGTTCTGCAGAAAACCGTCGCTTACGACGAGAGTCGCCTCAAATCCGCCCGGGTTCTTGTAAACGTGGTCGACGGTCGCGTTCGTGCCTGAATACGTTTCCCCGTCGCCGAAGTTCCATGAATAAACCAGCGTGCCGCCGTCCGGGTCGCTGCTGCCGGCGGCGCTGAATGATATGGCTATGCCGGCATAAAACTGCCAGCCCGCTATCGGGTAATTAATCGCAGCCACAGGCGGCCTGTTGATATTGCCTATCGTTATGGTTATGTTCCTGCTTATGTTGTAATGCCCGTCGGAAACTGTGAACCTTATCGGGTAATTGCCGCCCTGGTTGAAGGCCGGATTCCAGGAGAATTTGCCAGTGGTTTTGTTGAAAGCCGTTCCGTACGGCAGCCCCTGCGCATAGTACCATATCGGGTCGCTGTCCGGGTCGCTGCCCCTGACGTAGAATTCGATGAGCACGTTTTCATCAGATGAAAGGTCTGGTATCGGCATGATTTCCGGCGGGCGGTTTGCTTCTCCGACCGTTATCCTTATCATCTCCTGAACGCCAAGGCGCGGGTATCCCTGGTCCACGACGTAAAAAGTCACCCAGTAGTTGCCGGTCTGATTGAAGTTCGGCGTCCAGATAAACACGCCATTCGTCGCGTTGAAGCTCGCGCCGGGCGGAAGGCCTGAAACAAAAAACGCGATGAAATCGCCGTCAGGATCGGACGCTTCGACCCTGAATTCCAGCGTCTTGTTCTCGTCTATCTCCCTGTTGCCTATCGGGAATATGACTGGCGCATTGTTGGTGTAGCATTTGCCGTCGGAAGCGCACTGGCCCGAACCGCAGCCGCATAATGCGCATTTGTCAACCAGTTTTCCTTCCGTGCAAAAAAGCGGCTTTTGGGAAGAGCATGTTCCATAAGCCGTGCTGTCATTGCACCTGTAAATTATTTCATGGCAATAGCCCGTCGTGCGGTTGCACTCGCGGCCGGCTGCGCAGCCGCATAAAGAGCAGTTCGCCATCAGCGCGCCGCCAAGGCAGAAAAAAGGCTTGTTGACGGAGCAGCTGTTGTATAAGGTGCCGTCGTTGCATGACATGTTATTTATGGAAGTGTTTTGCATGCCAGTGCTGTCATGGGTTTCTACAGAAATGGCAGCGAGAGGCAGGCATATGAGCGTTAA
>JAZDFI010000037.1:0-3450 GCA_043808015.1 Candidatus Aenigmatarchaeota archaeon | reverse complement strand
ATGTTTTTCGATATCCTCGAAAACAGGCGCTTGTCATGGTCGCTTATGGCCACGATCTTGCTGATTTTTTTGAGCGACATCCTGTTCCAAGTGTCGAAATAGGTATTTTTTATGAGCGACAGGTTTTTGGTGTGGAACGGTCCGCCTACCGTGGACAGGACGACCGGCTTTCCGTGTATCTTCCTCGTGAGGTAGAACAGGTCCGTGAACGGTCCTATGCCATAGATGTGTATGATGTCGTATTTCCTGGCTATGCTGAGGATTCTCGGTATGTTGGTGATGATATGATAATATTTGAGATTGATGAAAGGCAGTCGGTAGATATTGATGCCTCTGTACAATTCGTGCCTCTCGTATTTTTCTCCGGTGACCGTATGCCTGTCGAACGTGATGACATCGGACTGGTGCCCAAGCTTGTTAAGGCCGATGCACAGGTCTTCTATGTATTTTTGTATTCCTCCAACTGTGGGATAGAATCCAGGAGTTATGTGCAATATTTTCATGTCAATCACTATAGTTCATTTCTCCACGAACTTGCTGTATCTTTTCACGAGTCTCCAAATGCTGAACGGAGATTTCATGTGACTCAGTACGGTATTGAATATTATCTTCGGACGGAAATAGAACTGGCGATATGCGAGCCGTTGCCATTCGAGAACGTCTTCCTTCGTGAACTGCTCGGTGGTTATGACGGCCGAGCCTATTGTCCTAAGGCTGGACCAATCGAGATCTTTAGGTATGTATCCCTTCTCCATGCAGAGTTTGTAAAGGTCCGTGCCTGGAAACGGAGTCGCTGCCAAAAAGCTGGCCCTGTCGAGACCTATGTCTTTCGCGAAATCAATGGTCTTTTTGAATGTCTCATGTGTCTCGCCGGGAAGCCCGAGTATGAATGAGCCCGCAGTCTCGATCTTCAGTTTCTTGCATATTTTTATCACTTCGCGCAGCTTGTCGAACGGGACGTTCTTCCTGACGACGTCCCTTAAAATATGTTCGTCGCCGGACTCTATGCCAAACGAGAGAGCATAGCAGCCGGACTGCTTCATTTTTATCAGGACTTCTTCATCGAGCGTGGACAGCATGACTGAATTCGGCGTGGTCCATCTTATCCTCTTGCTCAGCCCGCGTTCTATCATGCCGTCGCATATTTCTATCATCCTCTGCTTGTTGAGCGTGAGATTGTCGTCTTCGAAATGGAGCTCTCTTATGTTGTACGTCTTCACCAGATGTTCTATCTCGTCTACGACGCTTTTTGCGCTCCTAGCCCTCCATTTCCTGCCCCAGATGCTGTGTATCGAGCAGAATATGCACATGCCTGGGCAGCCGCGGCTGGTTATCATTGATGTCACAGGAGACCATTTGGCTTCGCCGCCGTGAGTCGATTTGGCCTCGAAATATTCTTTCATTGGCAGCAGGTGCCTGGCCGGGAGCGGTATGGAGTCAAGGTCTTCTATGAATTCGCGCTTCTCGTTTATCTTTACTTTATCGCCGTCCATGAATGCTATGCCTTTCACTTTGGAATAATCGGTTCCGCTATCGAGCTTCTGCATGAGTTCGACTGCTGTTAGCTCGCCTTCGCCGATGACAGCGATATCGACATTCTTGTCCTTTAGAACCATTTCCGGGAAAGCGGTCGGGTGCGCCCCGCCAACGACGACAGGTATGTGCTTGCTGACTCTCTTGACAACTTCAGCGGTTTTGTGCATGTTTTCGGACTGGCACGTGTATGCGCTTGAAATGCCGACAACGTCCGGCTTAGCTTCCCTGACGCGCCTCTCTATCTCTTCCCACGAAAGGCCGAAATGTATGGTCTTGCCCTTTTCAACGTTCTTTCCCTGCCATTTTTTTAGATATTCCTGCCATCCCAGAGCGACTGTGTCGAGGACGTGTATATCATAGTCCTCTTTTTCCAGAACAGCCGCTATATAGCCTATGCCTAGCGGCTGGACTACATGCGGCCTTTCTATCGACCACAGAGTCGATGGCGGTATTATCAGCATTATCTTCATAATTTCAGCACTCCGCAAGCCAGACCCAGCGCGAAGACTATAGTTCGCATTATGGAAATAAAAGGCGTTATCAGGCCTGCAACAAAGCTTTTTTTCATGTTTTTGAACGTCAGCGGCAACGTCGATGCTAACAGCAGAATTATGGAAATCATCGAAATGAACAAGAGCTGTGAATAAAGCAACGTCATTGTCAACGATGAAAATATGGCAATCAGCAGGAATATCTGAATCTTAAGCGTTTGCGGCGTGTATGACTCGCCTGCTATCTTGTCCGGATGTTTCTTGTAAAGGTGTACCCTCCAGTAGGCGCGCCAGAACTTCTGCTTCATGTAAGCACCCAGCGAATTGACGTGATTGTGGTATACGACCGCTTTCTCGTTGAATAACATCTTGTGGCCGGCAGCCGCGAGTTTGAACGATATTTCAGGATCCTCTCCTGACGCCATAGAAAAGCTTTCGTCAAAACCGCCAAACTTCAGAAACACGTCTTTGCGATAACCGGCCGCATAAGAGCCTATGAAGTCGATATGCTTGCGCTTTCTCATCCTGTCATATCTGTCCTCTATCTCCAGCTGCACGAATCTCGCCATGGAATTTTTCTGCGTTGTTTTGTACCTGCCCTGGACTCCGGTTATGTCCTTGTTTTCAAAGGAACTCGCCATTTCCTTTACCCAGTCTTTGTCCGGGATGCAATCGGCATCCGTGAAAAGGAGCACGCTGCCTTTCGCTTTTTTCGCTCCGGCATTTCTGGCAGAAGCCGGGCCTTTGTGATTCTGCTCCAATAAAATCGTGGCTCTGGATTTTTTGACTGTTTCCTTCGTCCCGTCGCTGGAGCCGTCGTCAACGACGATTATTTCGTTCGGTTTTAACGTCTGTTCGTGAAGCGCCGAAAGGCACGCGCCTATCGTCTTTTCGCCGTTGTAAACCGGTATTATCACTGATATCATAAGCATTCCTATTTTTTCAAAATGTGCTTCGAAAATGTTCTGAAAGATTTTGCTATTCTCGCGAATTCTCTTGGATCCGTTATGACCTGGGACAGCTTGGAAAGTATGTATTTGTTTCTTATGTAATATTCGTTCCTGGCTTGATCGCAAAGCTTTACCAGCTCTTCCGCGCTCATGTCTGGCCTGGAGATTGTCGTGGTATGCAGGCCGGCCTTTGTTATCCATTTGGAATAGTCCTCGCTCACCAGATTGCCTGATGCTTTTGCCCAATCATACGCTTCGGTCCCAGGATAAACCATGAGAGGATAGAACTGCGCCGTGTCCGGGTTCAGCTCTTTGGCAAATTCGATGGTTTCACGTATCGTTTCCTTCGTGTCGCCTGGCAGCCCCAGAATAAAACAGCCGTTCACCAGCAGCCCTGCTTTTTTGGTGTTTTCCATGAATTCCAGCTGAAGCTGCTTGCTGGTTTTCTTGTTTATGTTGTCCAGAACGTTCTG
>JAZDFI010000036.1:0-4827 GCA_043808015.1 Candidatus Aenigmatarchaeota archaeon | reverse complement strand
ACACGCGGCGCTTGTGGCGCTGCATTCACCGGAACGCCTACAGAACCTTTCATCATCCTGGGCTGCGCCTGGGCCGAATATTGCCCATAGTATGGAGTCCTGCGCTCGCCATAAACGTGGTCCTCGTATTTCTTGCCTTTTGTCCTGCCGGCCATGAAATACAAAACCGCAAGCACGGCCAGGACAGCGATGAACGCCGCTCCTATGAGCCAGTTGCCTTCAAGGCCGCTTATCAGGCCCGTAAGGCCGCTTGCGCTGTTCTGCGCTCCGCTCTCGAGGGCGGCATAAAGGGCGATGTTCTGCTCGTAGTTCTTGCCCGCGCCGCTTACTTTCACTACGAAATTATAATTGCCTACCGCTTTCGGCACAATGTACACGAAAGCCGTCTTCGCGCCTTTCACGTCGACTTCTGCCGGGTAGCTGGCCCAGTTTTCTGGAATGCCGTCGACGGTTATGGTGAATTTCGTCTGAGCCGGGCTCTCTATATAGACGGTCACGACGTCGCCCTTGTTTATCGCTATATCGAGCGCTGCCGGCGTTATCTTGACGCTGGTCTGCGTTACGTCGCTAGCGCTCTCCTGCTTCTCCTTTGGGATGAAGCCGGTCGAGTCTGCCGCGAAAACCGTTATTTCCGCGGTTTTCGTGTCCTTCGCTCCGCACGGCATGTAGACATCAAGCTTTATCTTGTGCGAACCGGTCGCCAGCGCGAACTCGAATTTCTTCGAGACTTTCGCGTTGTAATTGGCATGCGATGAGTATGTGTCTTTCAGCGAGTCGTCCACGTAAAGCTTCATCGTGATGCTGCCGGACGAGCCGGTGTTCTGGACTTCCGCGTCGACGTATGCGTTCTTGCTCTGCATGATATATGTGAGGTAGTCGAACTTCGTGACGACGAGTTTGCATCCCTCGCCTACAGCGGAGCCGCCTGTCGTTCTCGTTGCCGTCGCCGAGTTGTGCTTCTGGTCGTATGCTATCGCTTCGCACTTTATCACATCTTCTTCGTCGGTCAGCAGGCTTATCTCGTCACTCGCCTCGTCGCTGCCGCCCGACAAAGTCACCTTGTCGTTGGACATAAGATCGTCGTTGAGATACCACTTGAATCTCACGTAATCGAGGTCGTCGCTCTTGTCGAACACTTCGACGTTGCACTCGAACCTCGTGTAGCCGCTTCCAGCGGACTTGATTATGCTCATGTCGTCTATCGAGATATGACTGCTGCCGCCTCCGGAGCCTGTTCCGACGTACACTATGGACGCGGGACTCCAGTTGGATTCAAGGCCGTTCTCGTCCTTGACTTTGAGCCGCACGTAGTACGTGCCGTCTTCTTCGTAAGAATGATACCCGTTCGCGTCAGGCTGCCATGAGGACTCTTGTCCGTCACCGTAATCGAACATGTACTGGTCGACGTAGTGACCGCTCGGCGCGTAAGAATCGTGCCCCGAGAAATGGACCACGTCTTCAACGTCGACGGTGTTATCATATATCTTAAGCACGGCCACGGGCTTGCCATAAGTGGGCGTCACCGGCGGCGTCGTAGGTGTCGGGTTGTAAGGATACGTGCTGGCTCCCATGACGACGGTCACTGACTCCGCAGTAGCGACCATGCTGCTCGCGTCCGCGACGCTAGCTTTGCATCTTATCATGTCGCCTTGTTGCGTGCGGCTCACTTCGAGCGTGTCGCTAGCAACGTCGCTGGAACCTTCCATGTATTTGGCTGCGGACCTGATCATGCGGCCGTTTACTATCCATTCGAACGTAACATGATCAAGATTATCATCCGCGTCAGTCGCGAAGACTGAGCACGTCAAATCTTGTTGAGGGTTGGGGTGTCTTGGGGTTATATCCACGTAGGATATTTGTGGTACAGAAATAGTATTCACAGTTCCTACGCGGACAGCATGAGTTTCGCGGTCATACGCGCTTTCAAAGTCGTATGCCTTAGCCTCGCAAACAACGTAATCGTTCGCTTCCTTGGAGCCGGCGAAGACGTCGGAAGCAGTGCTGGACGAACCGTATAATACCTTGTTGTTTTCCTTGGTCAGAACGCCGTTCAAGTACCATGCGAAATGAACATAATCCAGATTCCCTTCGGCGTCCGAAACGCCGACGCTGCACACCAGGTCGTTATACTTGCTGGGATTTTCCGGTGTGATGAATATAGAATCTATAACCGGCGGCGTGTTTGGCACAGCCAAAGCTCCCGGCATCACTATCATAACAACAGCTAACAAAGCCAAAACCGTCAGGCCCAAGTTTTTCATAGCATTTTTCATAACATCACCCCAAATTACATCCCCGCTTGCATCCCTTCCTGAAGCTCCTTTCTTATCAAGGCGATGACATTTTCAATCGCCTCGTTGTAACCTTCGCAGAATTTCGAGAATTCCGCGTTGCGACCATCAAATTTCATGTTTTCGACCTTAACGGCGATGTTTATCATCTTGCGGTCAATTATCTTGTGTTCGGCCATATGGCGCACCCCGAGGTTTAGTTCTTCTCCTCCATGAGCCACAACATCAGTCGCCTCTGGACTTCGTTTTCGTTCCCGAACATGTATAATGGATTCATGTACTCACCCTCAGAGCCCTTTAAGATTGAATTTCACGTTCAAATTCTTATGTTTCAAATGTTTTCACTATTTGTAAGTGATGATTACTTAGTTTTAGGGTTTATAAAGGTTTCGGTAGACTACTTTTGAGTGAAAAACAAACCCTGTATCTTATGCGTACAATAAGCGTTACGTCACAAAACAAAACCGCTCTACGGCTGGCTCGCCAGCTCTTTCTCTACCGCCGTCCCAACGTGCTTGGGATGGTGGCGGAAATAGTCCTCGACTTCCGTCGCTTTCGCGTGGCCGTGTGGGTAGTCCTTGCCTTTCGCCATGAGCGCGCGTTCATGCAACTCGTGCAATATAATGAACTTGCGGTCCGCCGGGGAAATGTCATCGTCTATCCACACCTCCCCGTCCGGGATGAAGCGGTATACCTTGTCGTGGCCGCCGCCGGCGAAGTCCGTCATGAAGAAATCCCTTACAAGCTCGCCGTTCACCAGCCATATCTTCAGGCCGCCCGCGCGCCTGTGAAGCAGCTTATTGTGCACTCTGGCTATTATATCGTGTCTGTGAAATTTCCTGCGTCCCATTCTCTTCATCATTCTGGACTTGCCTCTCTCGGCCCTTTCTATCAGCTCTGCCCTGGCATTCGCTTTCGGATAGCTGGCGCCGGCCGCTATCATACGACGTTCGGCAAGCATCCGGTCTATGTAGAAGCGCGTCTCGTCATGCTTCGCCTCTTTAGCGATCCAGAATTCGTTCTTGGGTATCAGTCGCAGATGATAGTGATGGTCGAAATTGACGAAATCCTCGCAGATGTTGGCCCGGACGTAGGCGCCGTTCACAAGCCACACGTCCACTTCGGAAATACTGCAGAATTTTTTGATATAGGGTTTCCCGCCTTTGGCGAGCTTTATCTTGCCTTTCCTGAACTTTTCATTGACAAAAAAACCCGGAGCGACCAGAGCACCACCCGCATTTACCCTGTAATAATATTTCGTTCCGTTCGCTTAAGAACTTGCAAATTGAAAATGCCGGAAAGTCGATGCGCTAGAAATGCATGGCCGGTTCGTGCGGCTCGATTGCCGGACTGGCGAGTTCCGGCGCGAGCTGCGGCGCAGGTGAAGTTGATATTATGGCTTGCTCCTGCGACGGGATCTGTATAAGTCCGGTTGTCGGCGTATCGTTTTTTGTCGCTTTTTGCTGGGGTGTTCCGGGTTCCTGGATGATGTGGATGTTGAGACAACAAGCGACACAGTCCTCGCCCATGTTTTCCCAGTTGTGATATACGCCTTCCTCTTTAGCGCCGAGCTTCTTTATCAGCTGCAGCGAGCCGTTCTGCCTGAAGTGGCCGGCGATGTAATCGTATCCCCTGTCCTTCGCAGTCCTTATGAATTCCCACAGCAGCTGCTTGCCGATGCCCTTGCCCTGGTATTCGGGGTTGACCACCACGTTGAAAATATAAATGACCTTCGCGTCCTGGGGCACGTCGTGCAGGCCGTGGCTTTCGAGATCTTCCGGCAGGAGCGCGTAGCCGAATATGTTGCCGACGTATTGCGAGTCGAGAAGTGCGACTTTTGCTATGGAGCCGTTCTCTTTGACGGTATCCGCATAATCCTCTTCGGGCGTTCTTATGGCTTCGGGGAAGACGTTCTCCGATTTGAGAATAAGCTCTCCGTATTTCTGCCAACTGTCCGACCCCAAGTCCTCGAACGCCAACATAGATATAACCATCATTGCAAACAGCTTAAAAAGCATATCCCCCGCACTGGCAGCGATAGCTTTTTAAAGCCGTTTTACGTGGATTTAGCCTCAATTTTTTTGCACGTGTTTTTGGAGGTAGTGGAGCCGCGGGAACAGTATCAACATTTAAAATTCTTTCCGAAAATATGGAATGATGATATGAGTTCCCATATGATGATAAAGAAACTTTATGTGACGTTTCCATTCGATAAAAACATTCCCGGAGAATACAGGGGCCGCGGCATAAATGTCAAATTCTGCGGGATTCCAGATTCGGCTCTCCTTTGGGATTATTATATTTCCGAGATAATAAATCCGAATCCACCGCACAATCTCATACCGGTTAATTATGATAGCGATATAGCTCATCAACTACCGTATGCGAGAATTGACGGATTGAACATGGGCAGCGACGATTTTTTGAGGCTGACCAACGAAGCCATGGTGGAAGCGGCCAAAAGAACCTTTTTTCCAGAAGCGAGCGAGCCGCCTAAACCGGCAGACTCGACGCGCGCGTGATATTTAAAAGCACC
>JAZDFI010000035.1:0-30491 GCA_043808015.1 Candidatus Aenigmatarchaeota archaeon | reverse complement strand
AGAGACGAATGAGAACGAAAAGAAAGCGGCCAACTGGGTCGACTACAAACCCAAGGAAATCGAGGACCTTATCATAAAGTACGCGAAGCAGGGCACGACGAGCGCGCACATAGGCCTGATGCTGCGCGACCAGTATGGCATACCATCGGTAAAAGCGGTCACGAAGAAAACCATCAGCCAGATACTGAAGGAAAACAAGGTCTACCCCAAGCTTCCGGAAGACATCCTGAACCTCATGAAGAGGGTCGTCGAACTCCGCGTCCACCTGGAGCGCAACAGGAAGGACTACCAGTCTTACAGGGGTCTCGAACTGGCCGAGTCGAAAATCAGGCGCCTTGCAAAGTATTACAGGAAGAAAGGCATTCTGGCAAAGACTTGGAAATACAATTCGGAGCAGGCAAAGCTTCTGATACGATAAACACGCTGGACAGAAACAGCTTTGCCCCTTTTCTTTATTTTTAATTTTTACTTTTTGTAGTTTTCCTTCACGTATTCTTCCAGCTTGTTCAGCGATTCCTCGAGCACGTTCATGGGCGGGAGGAACACGATGCGGAAATGGTCCGGCTTTGGATAGCCGAAGCCTGAACCGAAGACCGCGAGAATGTGTTTTTTGTACAGGACGTCCATGATGAACTCCTTGTCGTCTTTGACGTCGAGCTCGATTTTCGGGAACGCGTAGAAAGCGCCTTTCGGCTTCGCGCAGGAGAACCCGTCGATTTCGTTGAAGCGTTTGTATATCAGGTCGCGTCGCTGTTTCAACTTCCTGTTCATTTCGGGGATGTGGTCCTGCGGTCCTTCCAGCGCGGGCTTGATCGCATACTGGAACGGGCCCGGCGCGGAGAGTCTCGATCTCGCGAGCTTGCCAACGGTCTCCTGGAAATCCGCGCGCAGTTCTGCCGGCCCGCTGAATATCATCCAGCCGACCCTCCATCCGGGCACGATGTAGTTCTTCGAGAGCCCGTTGAACGTAAGAATCGGTATGTCATTCGCCAGCGAGGCTGTCGAGACGTGACTGTCGTCGTCGAGCAGTATCTTGCTGTAAATCTCGTCCGAGAAAATGAGCAGGCTGTGCTCGCGCGCGATGTCGATTATTTCCTGCAATATCTTCTTCGGGTAGAGCGCGCCCGTGGGGTTGTTCGGGTTGATGAGTATTATGCCTTTCGTTTTAGAGTTGATGCGCTTTCGGATGTCGTCCACGTCCGGCTGCCAGCCTTCCTCTTCGACGCAGTTGTAGCGGTTGTGCACGGCGCCTATCTTGTTGACAATTGCAGAATAAACGGGATATCCGGGGATTGGGGTGAGCACGTTCTCGCCGGGGTTGAGCAGCGCGTTCATTGCCATTTCGATTCCCTCGCTCACGCCGGCCGAGATGAGCACGTCGTTCTTCGTCACGCCTTTTATGCCGTCCCTGGCCGCTTCTTTGACGATCGCGTCCCTCGCCTCCTCGATGCCCGCAGAATCGGCGTAATTGTTGAGGTTCTTTTTCATCGCCGTATAAACTGCTTCGATGAGATGCGCCGGCGTTACGAAATCGTAGACGTTGGGATCGCCTATGTTGAGATGAAGTATCTTCTTGCCCTGCGCCTTGAGCTTGTTCGCCTCGACCACGACGTCGCGTATCGCATACGAGACCTTGCTTGCCCTCTCTGCCGGAACAATCTTTTTCATAACATCACCGCCAATAAACCATTAAACCATAACTGGAATATCTGTAATAACCGTCTCTGTATTAAATATATTAGGCTGGCAAAATTAAAAAGTTAAAAGTAGTTTTTCGCAAACTTCGATGGACGCATACTGCGTATGCGTCATTTCGCTTTACGCCTTTTTGCAAAAGGCTTACTCGCAATTCTCGAAGTTTTTGTCCGTGAATGCTGATATCGCACCGCTCGTGCCGAAGTCCTGCAGCTCCATCTTGGACGTAACGTCCTTGCCGGCAACTGTCATGTTCGTCTCGCTCCAGACAAGCACGAAAGGCACCTGGCCGCTGTACCAGTATTCTCCTGTTATGCCACCGATGGCGGTCCTGTATTTGGTGACTGCCACCGACTTGCCTGTCGGGGTCGTGTACGTGCCCGTGCCCAGTTGCGTTACGCCGGTAGTCGGCTTCTCGTACGGGTCTGACGTGACCGGTAAGTTGTTAGGCGCGGTTGTCAGGGAGTTGCAGAGAGTTATCTGGCCGAACTTGCTGAGGGAGTACATCTTCGTCCCGGGTGTGTTGGCATCCTTGCCTTTCTCCCACATGACCAGCGACGAGCCGGAAACCGTCTCGGTCTCCATGCCCGTGTACACCACGGCGCCAAGGGTTTTCTCGACGTATTTGTAGGTGAACTCGACCGGCCTGGCGCTTGTCGTGGTCAGGGCGACCTTGGCCCAGGACCCCGGCTGCGTGACCGGCTGCTGGAAAATGTTCTGAGGCGGCTGATTAGTATTCTGGTCTCCTCCGCCGGTTGCAGGTGCTGCGGGCTGCTGCGTGCAGCCGCTGGCCAGAACCGTTGCGACTAAAAGCATTGCCAGAACGGCAAATGTTTTTTTCATGGTATAGTTTTCGGTTTTCGCCTTATTAATCCGCAGACTATTCCCAGACGTATTCGAAGCCCGTCTCGCCGAACTTTTTCTCGCGTTGCGCTAGCTTCCACACGGCCATTATGAGCAGGCCCGTGATGATGCCTCCGACGTGGCCGAAATTCGCCACCCCAGGCTGCAGTCCCATGACGCCGAGGAACGTTTCCTCGATTATCAGGAAGACCAGCAGGATGGCGGCTGGCATGGGGAAGAAGCCGAAGATATAGACCCATGACCTGGGATACTTGAAAGCGTATGCGGCTATGACGCCGAACACCGCTCCAGACGCGCCTATCAGCGACGCCGTCCCGCCCGGCATGAAAAGCGGCATGAGATAAGCGTAAAAAAGGGCCGAACCTATGCCGGACAGGAGGTAAAGCGCGGTGAACTTTTTCCTGCCGAGCCCCTGCTCCAGCTGGAAGCCGAATATCGCTAGTACAAACATGTTCATCATCAGGTGGGCCGGGTAGATCGTTATGCCGCTGGTTGTTTTGGCAAAAGTGGCGTGCAGGAACATGTAAGTGACGAACTGGTATGCGTGATTCGCATCGAGAGTCGCCGGGTCGAGCGCCAGCGTGTCCTCAAGGACGGGGTAGACTGCCAGCTGCGCGAACCATACCGCTACATTCACCATTATGATGGCGAAAGTGAGCGTTTCGAAAAACTCGTATTTTTTCCTGATTGGCGCCATGCGTTCACCTGTTATTTTTTGTTTTGGTTTTGTTTTGGTTTTGAAATTCTTATCTTATTGGAATTATAATAGGCGCAAATCTTTTTCAGCCCGCATATTTCACATTTTGGCTTTCGCGTGACGCATATTTCCTTGCCGAAGCTGACGAGCCCGAGGTTCACGATGTACCGCCCGCTCTCGGGCACTAGGCGCTCCAGCGACGAGCGGATTTCTTCATACTTCGCTTTTTCCCTCGCGAAGCCGAGGCGCTTCGAGACCACGTCGACGTGCACGTCGACCGCAATCACAGGAATGCCGTATCCGTACGAAAGCACGATATCCGCGGTCTTCGGCCCCACGCCGTAAAGCGCCATCAGCTCCTCGCGCGTGCGCGGGAAGGAATTACTGTAGTCCTTTTCCAGAGTTCTGGAAATAGCGATTATCTTCTTCGCTTTCTGTCTGAATGGGCCGGATTGCCTGATTGTTTGCTCGAGCGCGGAGCGCTTCATTTTAAGTATGTCCGAAGGCATTCTGACTTTCGAGAAAAGCCGCTCGCTCACGACTTCCGTCGTTTCGTCGAGGGCGCGCTGCGAGAGCACGGTCGATATGAGCAGCCGAAATAAATCGCTGCGTTTCTTCAGGATTGAACCATCGACGTGGTTGCCGTATTTTTTGTTAAGATAGCTGAGAACGATACGCATCTTCTGCCTGTCATTTTCCTTTCTCATGAAAATCAGAAATCCCCCAGGCGGCGCTGTTTGAGGATGACGCTCTTCTTCATGTATTCGCCTATCGGCGTGCGCAGCCGCGGGCCGATGTGGGCCAGCGCCTCGCGGAGCGTGGCGAACTTCGCCGGCTGCTGGCGGAGCGCGTTTCTCGTGTTTTCCAGGCACTGCCAGACTCCGACGGGGATTGTATAGCCTTCGTGGATTTCTCGGAAGATGACGCAGCGCGCCTGTTTGCGCATCGCTTCCAGGCCTTCTGCCAGGCCCAGGCGGTTCGCATAGAAACCGCCGCCCTGTTCGCTGGCATACGTTTTCCGGCCGGCGAAGGGTTCGTATTCTTCCGTTATCTCTGGCGCCTTAAGCGACTGCGCCCAGTATGCTCCCGGAGACCAGCATTCGAAGTTCTCGTATTCCCAGTTGCCGGGCATGAGCAGGATTTGGTAGTGGTTGTCAAGGTATTCGCTGGCATAGACCCGGTAATCGTTTATCGATGGATAGTCCTTGATGTTGCTGATGAGCTGGTTGGCGAGCATCGTATGCGTCGCGGTTATGCTCCAGCGCGTCGGGACCAGCTTTCGGCGGTCGCGCATTCCGAAGATGCCCGACGAAAGGATGGTGATGAGCTTGTATATGTCCGTGCCATGCGTGTAAAGCGCATAGCTGGCGTCAATCGTTCGCATTTCATCATTGACTATCTTTTCGACTTTCTGCGGCACCTTTGGGTTGCCGACGACCTTGAACTTGTCTATCGCTCCCGACGGGCCCATGGGATGGCTGATATCGGAAAACTCGAGCGACATCTTGGGCACGTTCTTGAACAGTATTTCGACATCGGTAGGCTTCGAGGCGAGAGCGAGCTCCTGGCTCTGCTCTATGAAACGCGAGCGTGAGAAGACGTTCTCCCTGAACTGTGAACGGAGGAGGAGGGAACGAAATTGCAGGATGTCGCCATAAGGCATGCCGAACCAGCTTTGAGGCGCATCGGCGATCTCGGCCTTGCTCGCATCTAACGCGGCCATCGGTCCCACGTACACGTCCGGGTAGAAGTTGTGGCCGACAAAGACGCTGGTGCTCGGGCCGAAGAAGTCCTTCTTGAGCGAGGACTGTATTTGAGGAGCGAGTTTAATCTTGGAATACAGCGGGCACGTGCGCCAGCCGCATAAATTGCGAGAGCCTTTGCACACTATGCATAGCCTGGCCGGAGAAGTCATATGATTAATTAATATATCAAAAATTATAAGGCTTTCCGGCTCACGAAAAGCCGTTTGCATTGCTTGTTTTGATGTCCCGGTGCCTTATACTTAGTATAGGGAAAATATGCAGGTTTAAATGGGAATAAAAAGGATTTATAAGTATGACTGTCATATATAAGATTCTTTAAACGGTCTATGCAGAGCAGCAAGCGGCCGGCTAAGCCATCCATAATGTCGATTGATGTTCAAAAGGCCCCCATGCGGGCTGAAAAGAGGTTATATGCTTATGGAAAAGGACAAAAATCCAGACGTATTGGAAGAGATCAAGTCTGCCGAGAAAGAAGCCAACAGGACGCTCGAGAAAGCGCAGGAGCGCAAGAACGAGATAATTCTTGAGATGGAAAAAAAGGCAAGGCAGATGGAAGAAAGGGAGATGGCCAGGATAAAGAGAGAGATGGAAGAGGCGATAAAGAGTTTTGACGCCAAGGCCGACAAGGATATGGAGCGCCTCATGGCAAGCAAGAAAAACGAGACCGTGATGCTCAAGAAATCCGCATCTTCCAAGGTCAACAAGGCCGTGGAGAGCCTTAAGAAGGAATTGAACGCCTTCTTGGGAGAGTGAAACTGATGTTTTTTCCCATTGAGATGAAAAGGATAACGGTAGTTTCCCATAAAACACACCTCAAGGAAGCCGTGAAAGCGCTTTACGACGCCGGCGTCCTGCATCTCAAGGAATACGTGCCCGGCGATGGCGACCACTACCCCATAGGAACGCCCATGGAGAACGCGGAGAAAATATCCGAGCTGCTTCTGATGCTCAATTCCATAAAGACCCAGGTCGACCTCAAAACCGTGACGAAAACGGCAGCGGAGTTTGACCTGAAAAGGCACGAGAATTTTCTCAGAGGCTTCCAGGCCGATGTCAACAGGATCAACGAGGGCATAAAGCAGGCGGAAGACGCGCTGAAAGCAGGCGAGAGGCGCAGGGAAATACTCGAATTCCATTTGAAAGCGGGCGTGAAGAAATTCGATGCGCTGAAAGGCTACGGCTCACTGGAAGTCCTGAACGGCTACGTGCCCGACACCGACGTGCTGAAATTGAGGATGGCCAACGTGGAGCACGAACTCATGGCAGGCGTGGAGAAGATGGCCAACGGCTTCCCCGTGATAATTTTCGTCAAGAAAAACGACATGGAAACGGCAAGGCATGCGCTGTCGTCAGCGGAGTTCACACGTGTCGACATTGACATGGACTGGAAGACAGCGACGCCTCAGGAGGAGAGCGCCATTTTCACCAGGGAAAGGAATGCCCTCGAGAAGAGGGTGGACGACCTCAGGCAAGAGCTGTATGACCTGACGAAGACGAAGGGTGGGGAGATTATGGGAACGGAAGACGCCCTCACGACTGAGATACGCAAGTCGGAAGCGCCTCTCAAGTTCGCGGTTAGCAATCACAGCTTCATGATTCAGGGATGGGTTCCGAAAGGGAAGGAAGCGGGCCTGGAGCAGAAGCTCGCGTCCATAACGGACAACATGTATTTCTCCGCGGAGGACGTGGGCGAGCACGAGCCCGCCCCGATACAGCTCAGGAACAAGGGCCCGGTCAAGCCGTTCGAGTTCTTCCTGCGCCTGTATTCGCTGCCCAGCTACAAGGAAGTGGACCCGACTTTCCTCGTTTTCATCACTTACCCCATCATCTTCGGCATAATGATGGGCGACATAGGCTACGGTCTGGTGCTGTTCCTGGGATTCGCGTTCATCAAATACAAGATGAAGAAGATGCGGACGGTCGCATCGGTTCTCATGATTTCATCGCTGTTCAGCATACTGTTCGGCTTCGTGTTTGGCGAATTCTTCGGCTTCGAGGAGATAGGCGGGATAACGCTCCACCCGATGATAGCAAGGGCAGAAGGCCTGAACGCCATGCTGCCAGTATCCCTCATGATAGGCCTGGCGCACCTGAACCTGGGCATCACGACCGCCCTGATAAACGAGCTGCGCGAGCGCAAGTTCAGGCACGCGATGGGCAAGGCCAGCTGGTTCATACTGGAAGCGGGCGGCATACTCTACCTGATGTCGACGTTCCTGAAGATGGAGACGGGGGTCGACCCGAACCTCAGCCTGGGCGTATTCCTTGTAGGAGTTGTTCTGTTGACCATAGGCGAGAGCTACCGCGGGCTGATAGAGATTCCAGCGCTCGCTAGTAACGTGCTTTCATACGCGCGTATCGCCGCCCTAGGGCTTGCAGGCGTGCAGCTGGCGCTGGTCATAAACGGCATGGCCGAAGGCATGTTCCATGCAGGGGGCATGTTCATAGCGATGGGCGTCGCGCTGCTCTTCGCAGGCCATGCGGTGAACATGCTGCTGGCGCTCATGGGCTCGTTCCTTCAATCGCTTCGTCTCCACTACGTGGAGATGTTTTCAAAGTTTTATCATGGTGACGGTGAACAATACAAACCGTTCGGAAGTTAAAATGGAGGTGTGTAAATGTCAGATATAGCAGTAATCGCGGCAGCAGCGACGATATGCATAAGCGCAATCGCGACGGCTTGGGCGGAGAAAGAGCTGGGAACGTCGGCGATAGGAGCCATGGCGGAGAAGGAAAGCCTCTTCGCGAAGGGTCTTATCATTACGGTCATTCCGGAGACCATAATCATTTTCGGTCTGGTCGTGGCGTTGCAGATAATCGGCATGGCCGGAGGCGCGTAAAGGCGAATTGATATGAGTCTGAACAAAGTATCAAGCGAGATACGCATGAAAGCGGAAAAGGAAGCCCAGGCTATCCTCGGCGAAGGCAGGAAAGAAGGGGATAAGATAACCGAGGAGACGAAAAAACGCCTGAAGGAATACGAGAATGCGATGAAAATCGAGATTGAGAACGCTTTGGGGCAGATAAACGTGCGAAGCCAGGCTGTCATGAAAAAACAGCTCAAGGATTTCGCCATGAACACCAAGAAGGAAATGGTGGAAATGGTTTACAACGAGTTTCTCGACTACCTGAAGGGCATGAGGGGGGATGAGAGAACAAGAATTTACAGGAAGATGGCGGAAAGCGTGAAAAGCCAGATAAGCAAGCCTGGGGTCGTTTACGTGAGGAAAGACGATACGGCGCTCGTGAAGAAGCTGTTCAGCGGCCTTGAAATCAGGACTAAGGAAATGGAAGGCGGCCTCATGCTGGAAAGCAAGGACGGCAAGGAATTGGTGGACTTCAGGTTCGAGACGCTGGTGGAACTGATGAAGGGCCGCACGCTCAAAAGCGTATCCAGGATAATGTTCGGTGAATGAATGGGCATAACTTTCAGGAGAAAACCCGGGGGCATCAAAAAGAAAATAAAGAGGGTAAGGTTCAAGTCCTACCCTTACACCGTCACCAGGGTAAGGGTGATGAAATCGAAGCTCCTGAGCGAGGAAGATTACCTCAGGATGAGGAAGATGGGCCTTAACGAGACGATACGCTTCCTCGGGGAAAGCGAATACAAGCACGAGATAGATTTGCACTCGAAGGACTACCGCGGCGCGGAGCTCGTAGAGCTCGCGCTCAACGAGAATCTCGCCAACGTGATAAACAAGCTGCTTTCAATCTCGCTCCAGGAAGAGCTGAAAATGCTGATACAGTTCTACGCGCTGAAATGGATACTGAACAACATAAAGCTCGTGCTCAGGACGCGCATGAACAAGCTGTCGGAGAGCGACCTGAAATACGGCGTGATCCCGATACAGCCTACCGATTACGAAACGTGCATAAAGCTCTACCGCGGTGGCGGCGACGAGTTCCTCGAAATGCTGAGCGGCATAACGAACATAGAGCCGCAAAGGCTCAGGGACCTTTACGCGGCGAATGACCTGGTCGGGCTGGAGAACGAGATCGACCTGACGTTCTACAACCGCATGATGGAGCTGTATAAGAAGATAAAGATGAGGAAGTCCGACCCTTTGAAGCAGTTCTTCGACAGCATCGTCCAGCTCAACAACCTGCGCAACATAACGAGGTTCAAGAACGAGGGCATAAACGAGGAGACCATACGCAAAATGCTGGTCATGGAACCGAAGGGCAAGCTCAAGACAAAGGTCTCTACACTGATGAAAAAATTAAGGTTCAAGAAGATCAGGATTAAAATCAGGAAGGGCAAAACGGAAGAAAAACTCATAGATGCCATGATAAAGGCCGAGGACATGAAAACGCTCTTCGGTGCGCTGAAAAGAAGCAAATACAAGGAGCTCGTCACGCCGGACGTCGAAAAGAACCCGTCAAGGCTCGAAGGGACGATAGACAGGTTCCTGCTGAATTACGCGACTAAGCTCCTGCACAGGAAACCGCTTTCGGTTTCGCCGATTTTCGGTTACCTGCTATGGAAGGAGATAGAGACGAAAAACATAAAGCTGCTCGTCCACGCCAAGGCGATGGGCCTCGATGAAAACGTCGTGGACGCGAATCTTATAATGGTTAATGATTCATGGATGAAGGTGATGAGGCACGCATGAAATAGCCGTAATGGGAAGCGAATACTTCACCCTGGGTTTTCAGGCAGCCGGCGTACGCAACGCGTTCGTCGTGACCAGGGAGACGATAAACAGGAAGTTCGAGGAAGTCATGGAGAGCAAGGACATCGGCATCCTGATAATGAACAACGATGATTTCCATACGCTGAACGAGCGCTCGAAAGAGCGTGCATTGATCCAGGTCAAGCCGACCGTCGTCATCCTCTCGCATGACATCTCCGCGGAGGAGAATCTCCGCATCATGATCAGAAGGTCTCTTGGTGTAGACCTTTGGAATAAAGGCTAAGGTGATATTGATGAAAGGAAAAGACGCTAGCGATAAGGGTAAGATTTTCAGGGTATCCGGGCCGGTCGTCATAGCGGAAGGCATAGACGCCAGGATGCACGACCTCATGCGCGTGGGCAAGGAGCAGCTCATGGGCGAGGTCATCCAGATAAACCCGGACAAGATTACCATCCAAGTCTATGAAGATACGTCCGGCATAAAGCCTGGCGAGCCCGTCGATAACACCGGCCAGCCGCTCATAGCGGAGCTGGGCCCTGGTTTGCTCACGAGCATTTACGACGGCATACAGCGACCGCTGCCCGTGCTCCAGCAGATGATGGGCGATTATATTCTTAGAGGCGCGAAGACGCCGGGCCTTGACAGGAAGAAGAAATGGCATTTCAAGCCGGTCGTCAAGAAAGGCGAGGACGTCAAGGAAGGCCAGATAATCGGCACCGTTAAAGAGACGAACGTCATCGAGCACAAGGTCATGGTGCCTCCAGGCGTTTCTGGAAAGATAAAGGACATAGAAGAGGGCGAGTTCACCGTAGAAGACACGGTAGCCACGCTGGCGAATGGAAAGAAGCTGCAGATGATGCAGATATGGTCCATCCGCAAGTCGCGCCCGTGCAAGGAGAAACTCACGCCCGAAATACCGCTCATAACAGGCCAGCGAATCCTCGATGCGTTGTTCCCGCTCGCGAAGGGCGGAGCAGGCGGCATCCCTGGCCCGTTCGGCTCGGGCAAGACCGTCACGCAGCAGCAGCTTGCGAAGTGGTCCGACGCTGACATCGTAGTATACATAGGATGCGGAGAGCGCGGTAACGAAATGACCGAAGTCCTGAAGGACTTCCCGAGGCTCATAGACCCGAAAACGAACAGGCCGCTTATGGAGAGAACGGTTCTCATAGCGAACACGTCGAACATGCCTGTAGCGGCGAGAGAAGCGTCTATTTACACGGGCATAACCATCGCAGAATATTATCGTGACATGGGCTACGACGTCGCGCTCATGGCCGATTCGACGAGCCGCTGGGCCGAGGCGATGAGGGAGATATCGTCTCGTCTCGAAGAGATGCCAGGCGAGGAAGGGTATCCCGCTTACCTGTCCGCACGACTGGCGGAGTTCTACGAGCGCGCGGGAAGGGTGAAGCCGCTCGGAGTCGCCAAGATAGGCTCGGTCAGCATCATCGGCGCGGTATCGCCGCCCGGAGGCGACCTTTCCGAACCCGTGACTCAGTCGACGCTGCGCGTCGTGAAGACGTTCTGGGCGCTGGATGCGAAGCTCGCGCACAGGCGACATTTCCCGTCCATCAACTGGCTCAACTCGTATTCGCTTTACGAGGGCATACTCGAGCCGTGGTACACGAAGAACGTGGCCGCCGACTGGAAAAGCACAGTCAATGAATTCAAGAAAATCCTCCAGGAAGAGGACAAGCTGCAGGAAATCGTGCAGCTCGTCGGCTCGGACGCGCTGCCGGAGAACGAGCAGCTCACTCTGGAAATCGCTAGAATGATAAGGGAGTTCTTCCTGCAGCAGAGCGCCTACCACGAGGTCGATACGTTCTGCGACATGAGGAAGAGCTACAAGATGATGAAGTCGATTCTCCACTACGCCGACAAGGCGAGATACGCTCTGAAGGCGGGCGTGCACGTCAGGAACCTTCTCGAGATAAAGGCGAGGAACAGGATCGCCGACGCGAAGTTCGAGAAGAACCACGAGAAAATACTTTCAGATGCCGAGCAGGCGATAGACCGCGAAATCGAAACGCTGCTCATGGAGATCAAGTAGTCAGGAGGTCATGAACATGGAAATGAAAGAATACAAGACGATAACAAGAATCGCTGGTCCATTGCTTTTTGTGGAGAAGACGCATCCCGTAGGATACGGAGAGATAGTCAAGGTCACGCTTTCAAACGGAGAGAAGCGCCTGGGCCAGGTGCTCGATACCTCGAAGGATATCGTGATAATCCAGAGCTTCGAAGGCACCAGCGGCATCGACAAGAAGTCGAGCGTCCGCTTCCTCGGAGACGTGATGCGGCTGAAGGTCTCGGAGGACATGCTGGGCCGCATCCTCAACGGGCGCGGGGAGCCTATAGACAACGGGCCGGAAATAATCCCGGACGAGGAGCTGGACATCAACGGAGCCGCTATAAACCCTTACGCGCGCGGTCCTCCCGAGGAGTTCATCCAGACCGGCATCTCGACGATAGACGGCATGAACACGCTGGTCAGGGGGCAGAAGCTGCCGATATTCTCTGGTTCCGGATTGCCGCATAACGACATCGCGCTGCAGATAGCCAGGCAGGCGAAAGTGCTCGGCGAGAAGGAAACGTTCGCCGTAATCTTCGCGGCCATGGGAATTACGAATGAAGAAGCGCAGAAATTCATCCGCGACTTCGAGGAAACGGGAGCGATAGAACACGCGGTCGTGTTCCTCAACCTGGCGGACGATCCTGCAGTCGAAAGACTGATCACCCCGAGGCTCGCGCTGACGACGGCGGAATACTTCGCTTACACGAAGGGAATGCACGTGCTGGTCATACTCACAGACATGACCAACTACTGCGAGTCGCTGCGTGAGATCAGCTCGGCGAGAGAGGAAATCCCAGGCCGCCGCGGCTACCCGGGATACATGTATACCGACCTCGCGAACATATACGAGCGTGCCGGCATGATAAAGGGCAAGAAAGGCAGCGTGACTCAAATCCCGATTCTCACGATGATAGGCGACGACATCACGCACCCGATAGCGGACCTTACGGGCTACATAACCGAAGGGCAAGTCGTATTGAGCAGGGAGCTGCACATGAAAGGCATATACCCGCCCGTCGATGTTTTGCCGTCGCTTTCGAGGCTTATGAACCAAGGTATAGGCAAGGGCAAGACCCGGGAAGACCATCGACAAGTGTCCGACCAGCTTTACGCAGGTTACGCGGAAGGCCGCGACCTTCGCGGTCTTGTGGCGATAGTCGGCGAGGAAGCGCTGTCCGCAAGGGATAGACGGCTTCTCAAGTTCGCGGAGGCTTTCGAGAGCACGTTCGTCCGCCAGGGCATAAAGGAGAATCGCGGCATCGAGAAAACGCTCGATGTTTCATGGAACCTGCTTTCCGCCATACCGAGGGACGAGCTCACGAGGCTGAGCGAGGACTTCAAGCGTCGCTTCTACAGGGGCGAAGGCGCGCAACCGCAGGAGCATCATGCGCCCGTCAAGGAAGAAGCTGAAGAAAAGGCTGAAAAACAAAAAGTCACTGAAAAAGCGGCGCCCAAAAAGGAAGTTAAAGAAACAAAGGACAATAAGGGGAAAAAACCAGCGACGCACAAGAAACACAAGGCCAAAAAGAAGTAAATGATTGATAGGACTGAAATATGACAGACGTAAAGGCGACGAGGTCAGAGCTGCTGAACCTCAAGAGGAAGATAAAGCTGGCGCACGCAGGCCATAAGCTGCTGAAAAAGAAGAGGGACGGCCTGATACTGGAATTCTTCGACATACTGAAGAACGCCAGGAACCTGCGCAAGGACCTCAACGAGCGCTACATAATGGCACACAACAAGATGAGGGAATGCACCGCGCTCGACGGCATGGTCAGCATAAAATCAGTCGCCTTCGCGCTGCGCGAACACCCCGCCATCGAACTTGAAGTGAAGAACATCATGGGCGTCACCGTGCCGGTGATAAAGGCCGGTACGATGAGGAAGAACCTCGTCGAGCGCGGCTACGGCATGATGTCGACCAGCATGCGCATCGACGAGATGGTCAAAGGCTACGAATCGCTGCTCGAGCAGATAATCACGGCGGCCGAAATCGAGACGACGATGCGAAAGCTGCTCAAGGAGATAGAATCGACGAAGCGCCGGGTGAATGCGCTGGAATTCGTGGTCATACCGCGCATCAAGAAGGATGCCGCTTTTATTAACTTCAGGCTCGAAGAGATGGAAAGGGAGAATATATTCAGGATGAAGAGGATAAAGGGAAAATAAAGGAGATATTATGAACAACATGACCAAGAAAAGGATCATGGCCATATTCATCGGTGTGGTAATGCTGGCTAGCGTGGCGGAAGTCGCGCTGCTGCGCAACAACCAGAACCAGAACACGGAAACCGAGCAGCTGCCGAACATAGTCAACCGCAAGCTGACCATCACAGAGATGAGAAGCGTGCTTATGAGCAGCAGGGCGATTATAGAATACTTCTACAACGAATCCTGCAGCGACTGCGCTGCTAAGGAGGCGCTGTACCAGGAATTTGCCAACTCCGACAGCTTCAATGGCTATGTCGTAGTCTCGTATGGCGTCTACAACGAGACGTCAGACTGGCTGCTTGACCTGACGGGCACGCAGACCGACCTTACCAACATAACGACACAGGCCGGCCTGAAGACGATGTTCTGCAACACTGACATAGCCACGATGAAGCCGAACGTATGCCTGCTCGACAGCCTGTAAAGCGGGAAAAGCAGGCCCGGAAGCTTAATAAATTAGGAAAATCTTATAAATATACTCGACATTTATAAAGTTATATTCCGCAGGTGATGCCATGTACAAGATTTTTGACGTAAGCGATAAGGTAAGGGTTGCGCCGGACAAGTTCGGCCTCAAGCTCCAGGACGCAGTCAAGGCGAGCCTCGAAGAGAAGATGGAAGGCTCGATAGACAAGAACCTGGGCGTGATAATGTCCGTAATGTCCGTGGAGAAGATAGGCGAGGGCATTATAATGCCAGGCGACGGGGCGCTGTACTACCCGGTCGACTTCAAGGTCCTCACGTACGTCCCTGAGCAGCACGAGATGGTGAAGGGCGAGGTAATAGACGTAACGGAATTCGGCGTTTTCGTGCGATTCGGACCGGTCGACGGGATGATACACGTCTCGCAGCTGATGGATGATTTCGTATCTTACGACTCGAAGAACATGATGTTCACGGGCAAGAAGACCAAGAGACGCGTAAAAGAGAAGTCGGTCGTCATGGCCCGCATAATTTCGGTGTCGATGGCCGAGAACCAGTACAAGATAGGCTTGACGACGCGTCAGCCCGGTCTGGGTGCGCTCGATTGGTTCACGAGCGAGGGCAAGGAAGAAGCGCCGGCCAAGAAAGACGAGAAACCCGTCAAGGCTGAAAAGAAGAAGTGAGCGTGAATTTATGGTTGACAGGGAAAAAGTCTGCAAGACGTGCAAGAGGTTCGTTTACGACGAGAAATGCCCCGCGTGCGGCACCAAAGATTTTACAAAAACGTGGAAGGGCATCGTCGTCATAAACGATCCCAACGAGTCTGAGATAGCCAAGCTGCTCGGCATAAACGTGCCGGGCAAATATGCATTGTGGGTGAAATGATGACATTAAAGATTTTAGAGCACAAGAAGAACGCCCTCATGGGGCGTGACGAGATTAAGGCGTTATACGAGCATCACGGCAAGCCTACGCCGACGCGCGAGCAAATCCTGCCGTCGCTGGAAAGCGTGCTGAAGATGAGCGGCGAGCACATAATCATCGAGAGGATATTCACTACGACAGGCAAGGGAGAATCGCTCGTCAAGGCGCTCGTTTACGAGGAAAAGTCGAAGATGCCGAAGCACAAGCTGGACGTCATCGAGAAGCGCAAGGCAAAGAGAGGCGCAAAGACCGCAGGTGCAGAGGCTACGGCGGCCAAGAAGTAGGCGCGTTGGAGGAGTGATTGTATGGTTTCGAAATTCTTTCATGTAAAATGCGAGAAGTGCAAGAACGAACAGGTTGTTTTTGAGAAATCCGCGACCATGGTGAAATGCCTGGTATGCGGCGAGGTTCTTGCCAAGCCCACCGGCGGCAAAGCCGTGATAGCGAACGAAGGCGCTTCCGAGGTCTGAAATGAAGGACAGACTGCCGAGATATGGGGAACTTGTCGTATGCAGGATAACCAGGATAAACCCGCACTCTGCCATAGCGCAGATAATCGAATACGAAACAACGGGCATGATTCACGTTTCTGAAGTCGCTTCCCGCTGGGTAAGGGACATACGCGAGTTCGTCAAGGAGAACGAGTACCTGGTATGCCGCGTCATTGACGTGCGGCCTGAGGGCATATCGCTTTCGATGAAACGCGTCCACCGCGAGGACACGGTGCGCAAGCTCAACGAGTTCAAACGAGAAAAACGCACGGAAAAGCTGCTCGAGATGTCCGCCAAGGAAATCGGCAAAACGCTCGAGCTGGCCAAGAAGGAGATAGGGGACTTCATTATCGAGGAATTCGGCTCCTACACCAAGCTTTTCGAGATCGCGGCCAAGACTCCCGATCTTCTCGACCGCAAGGGCCTGCCGGCCAAGTGGTCTGCCGCGATAAAGGACATAGCCAAGAAGAACTATTCGGAGAAGACGTTCATAGTCAAGGGCCATCTCAGCCTCATTACCAACGAGCCGAACGGCGTGGAAATCATAAAGAAGATCCTGCTCACAGTGAAAGGCCAGGGCATAAAGGTCCAGTACGTCTCGGCGCCGAAATACATAATCGTGGGTGAGGGGAACAACTACAAGGAAGTCGAGGGCAGGATTCGCACGATCTGCGAGGACGTCGTGAAAGAGTTCAACAAGTTCGGCGAAGCGTCTTTCGAGCTGGAGAAGTAAGAATTAAGCATGCAAAGGGCTGTATGCTTGGCCGAATGTTTTTGCATATTTTCTTCCAAATGAATCTATTTCACTTCGCAGTTTTTTCATGTTAGTACCAGAAGCCTCGTAAACAATGTAATGGTTTGAAGGAACGCCTCCATGAGAGTCAATCTGACCGAAAATGGTTTGTGATTTTCCGCCTGCAAAGTCGAAGCCGTAATCTGCAATTACGACTCTTCCGATATGGCTTTTAAATGTCATAAATCCAACCCCATTTACAGCACTAGATGTCTGGAATATACAGCAATCCGTGTTCTTTCACGGCTTCAGCGAGCTGGCCGAAATCGTTTGAGTTGTTAAGCTTAAGCACCCTGTTTTTGTACAGCTCCCAGCACTGGCTTTCCGTTTCTTTAATTCTCCCGTATCTTTTGGGTGCAAATATGCTCATGAAAATTTTCCCCGGCTCAGATACGCGGACAGGGTTCACGGCATCGAATTTTACACCGATCAGGCTTTCCATTTCGTCGGGTTTAAACTCCGGCGTTCCGTGAAATCCTTCCGGTGAGAGGTTTTCAGTCCTGAAAGACGTGCCGTTTAGCCTTTCGACAAAGCCGCTCATGTTTTCAAGGGAATCTCTAGTTTCGACATTGGTGTAAGCATTGCCGCCCACATAACCTAAGCCGGCGCCAGCTAAAACAGCGGTCCCGATGTTTAAAAATTTGCGCCTGCTCATGGCTGCATAATCATGGTCTATCTCTTTCTTGATTTGGTCCGCGTTCATCATCAAATCACCCTCAATTATTTATGACTATTTGTCACTTGTTAATAGTTAAAATATACTACATTATTGGTTCAAGGGTATATAAAGCTTTCGGTAAACCGGGCTTTTAACCGAGTGCGGTTTATGCCAATTCTCCCTCTAAAGGTATATAAGGCAGAATGTGCAAACAATATTATAAAATTCTAAGGGGTGTAAACTATGGCTAAGAAAGTTGCTTTTGGTGGTTACACAATTTGCTTTGCCGGCAGAAAAGAAACTCTTGAAGACGTTTTCGGCAAGGGTAAGATAACTCCAAGCGAAATGACAAAGAAATTGTGGGTCGTCGTTAAGAGCAAGAAACTCGCAGGAAAGTAAACGGGTTTCTTCTCTTGTTTTTTTTCTTTTTGTTTTCATTTATATTTTCGCTTGCTTACAGTCTAGCTGTTTCTCCGTCGTGGAATATTTATATACTGCCAATAATTCTATAACAACGCTAGGGAAAACATGGTACTGGACAAGTTCGGCTCGGGCATAAAAGACGTCTTCAAAAGAGTCATGGGACTCGGCGTCGTGGACAAAGAGGCAGTCGAAGCTATACTGCGCGACCTGCAGCGGACGATGATACAGTCGGACGTCGACGTCAAGCTCGTGTTCGAGATGACCAAGAGCATAAAGGAAAAGGTTCTGAAAGAGACGCCCAAGGGAATGACGCTCAAAGAGTTCTTTATTAAAACGCTTTACGACGAGATCGTCGCTCTTCTCGGCCGGGAGAAAGGAAAGCTGGAACTGAAGAACCAGCGCATCCTGCTCGTCGGCCTGTTCGGCTCCGGCAAGACGACGACATGCGGCAAGCTCGCATTGTGGTTCAAGAAGCGCGGGCTTTCAGTCGCACTCGTCGCCTGCGACACGCACCGCGCAGCGGCGCAGGAACAGCTGAGACAGCTAGGGAAACAGCTGGAAGTTCATGTTTACGACGAGGGCAAGAAACCAGAGGATATAGCCAAGAACGCCGCGGAAAAGGCGAAGGAAAACATAATGATATTCGACTCGGCCGGACGCGACGCGCTTGATGGCGAGCTCGCTCGCGAGCTGAAGAAGATGGGCGAGGTCATAAAGCCCGACGAAGTCTTCCTCGTCATTCCAGCGGACATAGGCCAGGCCGCTAGAAAACAGGCGGAGGAGTTCAACAAGCTCGTCGGCATAACCGGCGTCATAATCACCAAGATGGACGGCACGGCGCGAGGCGGCGGATCGCTCGCGGCGACCAGGGTGTCAGGTTCGACCGTCCGCATGATAGGCGTGGGCGAGAAAGTCGATGATTTTGAGGAATACGACCCGCAGCGCTTCGTCTCGAGGCTCATAGGCTACGGCGACCTGCAGGGCCTGCTGGAAAAGGCGAAGGAAGCCGGCGCCGAAGAGACCGCGAAGAAAATGATGGAAGGCAAGTTCACGATGAACGAGTTCTTCGAGCAGCTCAACTCGCTGCAGAAAATGGGCTCGCTTACAAAAGTCATGGACATGATTCCGGGGATGTCGGGCGGCGGAATGATGAAGAAGCTGCCGCCGAACTTCCTCGACGTGCAGGAAGGGAAAATGAAGAAGTGGAAGCACATAATAAACTCCATGACCAAGGCAGAGCGCGATGACCCCGAGCTGATAAAGCAGAACCGCATAACGAGAATCGCCAAAGGGTCGGGCACGCAGCCCTCTGACGTGAAGGAACTTCTGAAAAGTTACGAGCAGATAAAGAAGATGCTGAAAATGACCGGAAGCGCAAAGGCATTCAAGCGCGGTCCGTTCGCGAAAATGGCGAAGCAATTTGGAATGGCCGGCGGCATGTAGTGCCACTCGTTTCTGAGTAAAAAACCGAAAGAAAACGTAATGGTTTAAATTATTGGCAAATCAATAATAATTTATCAAGTATGAAAATCGAACTTTTGATTTTGCTTCATGGAGGCTGAGAATATGAATGTTGGTTGTAAATCTAAGAAAATTTTGTTAGGTCTTGTTATATGTGCGTTTTTGTTCGTATCGTCTGTTTCTGCTCTGACGTGTACCGATTCCGACGGCGGCAAGAACTATTATGTTAAAGGATATACAAAAGGGAACACCAATGAAGGCGGTTATGCATCGACATACGACCAATGCAGCGGAAATACTCTTACTGAATGGTATTGCAATGGCAACACAATTACTAACCCTGAATATTATGTATGTCCTAACGGCTGCAAGGACGGGGCGTGCATTTCCGAATTCTGCGGAACATCCACGTATGCCACATGCATAAGCGATTCGGATTGCACGACCGGTGGTTGCTCGGGACAGGTCTGCGAAAAAGTGGGTCAAGGAACTGCAACCACATGTGAATATAAGGACTGCTACAATGCACAGAAATATGGGAAGGTTTGTAGCTGTTATGCAGGCAAATGCCAGTGGACAAATCAGCAGGCTAACAATACGTGTTATGTTTCTGGGAATGGTTGTTGCATAGGCACAATATGTACAATTTCTCCCGTGGAGTCATGCCAGCAAGGCTATGTTTCAACATTCCAAGGATGCAGCCAAAGTTGTACGCCAATATGGAGCTGTATAAAAAATACTGGTTGCACAGACAGTGACGGAGGAAAAAACTATTATGTCAAGGGAATGATAAATTCCATTGATGTTGACGGAAAACCATTCACACACAACGACTGGTGCATCCCAACAAACGACCCTGCATACATACAGTTTGCGGGATATCTTGAGGAGAACTACTGCAGATCCGACAACAAAGCGGATGTGGAGATGTACAACTGCCCCAACGGCTGCAAGGACGGGGCGTGCATCGGCGGCGACAACGTTAAAGAACAGGTCAAGTGCATCTTCGATGGAGCAACGGAAGACAACAAGTGCTATTCCGATGCCGGCTTCAGCTGTCACGGCATCGGGAGCTGCGTGACCGACGTATACGGCAGCAAGGGGCAGCAGCTGGCATGGAAGAGCAGCTGCGGCGGATACGCTTACACGGTAATAGACGGCCAAAGCGAATATGCCAACTTCTACTGCAAACCCACTTTCATTTGCGGCAATGGCGTATGTGAAATGGGCGAGTCGCAGCAGAGCTGTCCTCAGGACTGCGTAAAAAATTGCCCTATATTGATAGACATGAGCTTCAACAAGGAAGTTTACTATCCCGGCGATTATTTTGAAGTGACCATTAAGCTCTATGACTATAGCAAGAACCTGATGCCAAACCACGCCTTTAACCTGTATTACACAAATAACGGCAATGAATACCCGACATCGACAATGTATACCGACTCTACAGGCATATACAAATCTTCTTCACAGATACCGAAGGATTTCCATGATTTTGGCGAATTCATCTTCGTGGCTTCATCAACAGATGAAGGCTGCAATTACGTATATGACAAAGAGAATATTCACATAAACATTCTCGGCAGCTGCGGAGACAACTACTGCAGCAATGATGAAAAGGAACTCGTATGCACGACTACATGCGCCACTTGTCCGGTTGAACCAACCTCGGCTACTTCGAGCGCGGCATCCGCTGCCATAACCGGAGCTATAACGGCGGCTACGACAAAGGATGTTTCGACATGCGGCTGCAGTGAATATTGTTATGTGAAATGCGCGCGCGACTGCACGCCAAGCTGTGGCAATGGCGTTTGTGATACCATAGCATGCCTTGCTGTTGGCTGTCCCGTCCCTGAAAACGAGAAGAACTGCCCGAATGACTGCGGGACAATCAATTATTGCGGTTCGCAGTCACAGGACTATAACTGCGTCTGCCAGGAAGGCTTCAAAAAAGAGAAGTTTGAAGCGTCGTGTTCTACAGTAACGGAAACTGCAAGCAGTACGGCAATTACAGAGACAAATAATAAGATATGCACAGATTCCGATGACGGCAAAAGTTATTATGTGAAAGGCACTGTTACCGCTTCAAACCTTGATAGGGGTTCAGAGAGCGATAAATGCTTTGGTGAGTATACTAGTAGCGGTCCCACAGAAAGTGGACCTTATGTTTCAGAAGGATTTTGTACTTCTGGTGGAGCTGGTTTTGAATTTTATAGATGCCCCAACGGCTGCAATGACGGGGCGTGCATAAAGGCTAATACCTGCACATACTACCGATGCATTCCATCATTCACATACCTTAATTTACAGACGGACAAATACTACTATGACATAGGCGAACAGGTTGCGATAAGCACAAACCGCTTCGACAAAGAAAAGATGACCTTGCAGGAGCTGACTGTGTATGTCAAGGACCCTTACGGCAACCTGCAGGAAATCGTCATGAAACCTGAATGCAACACGGCTGAAGAGTGCCCGCTATGCAAGCCTGGGGGTTATTGCCCGCCGTGCAGCAGCGTCACAACATGCCAGTTCAACGGCGTTTACTCGGGAACCAAAACAGTTGGCTCTTACAGCGTGAAATCAGAAAGGTCGATGAATAGCGCATATTTCAGGGTTTATGACTACTCCCTGCTAAAAAAATACCTGATACTCAGCGATATCGACGGCTACATTTACAAAGATTCAAATTTGATGCAAGGCTCTGAAGACATCACCGTATATGTAGCGAGATATGAAAAGTCAGGCAAGATTTATGATGCGATGGTTGGCGAATTTGAAAGCAGGGACGTCCTGAATAAATATCTTAGCGAGATTTTGAAATACAATCCTCCAAGCGAGGAAAAGTTTGGCGACCAATTCATATATGTTATAAAAAGCGGTAATCAGAAAGTTTATTTCTGGACTCAGGATTCGTTCCTGATAGTGATAAACGAGGAAATGTACGCACAAATGAGTGGCGCGGCCAAGTCAGTTATTGCTTCAGGCGTCACGGAAACTTCAGCCAGCATTAGCGCGACGCAAACGGCTGCAACGACTTCGGCTGCGAGCGGCGGCTTTTTCACGGGCATGATAACCGGCGTGCCTGTCGCTGTTGAGTCATCAAATAGCTTCAAACACTGTGGCGCGGATTCTTTATCATCTGAATGCGCATGCATGGAAGGCGAGACGAAAGAGGAATTCATGCCATCATGCAAACAGGGCAGCGAATGCGAAATGGTCTTGCATTACAGGTGCGTGCAGAGAGATCCGACAGAACTGATAAATGCATATCTCGACAAATACCCGAGCGATATAAAGGCAACCGGAACCGGGTGCGAAACGAAGAACGGTTACTGCATATACTTCCAGGACTCGTGCAAGGACGGCTTCGAGGATTCGGCTCTCGCGTGCAAGACGAAATCCGAGAAATGCTGCGTCAAGGAAGTGGACAAGGAAGACTTCCTGGAAATTTCGCTTAAGCTCGAAAGCATGAGAGTGAGCATGGATAAGTTCGAGACGAAGGCAAACGCTCTTGCGGACTATTACAAAAAGTCAGGGGACGAACAAAGAGCCGCCAAATTCCAGGAAGTGGCAGGCATGCTCTCCATGGCAAAGGAAAAGATAGACCGCATAATCACAAAGATAAAGGACAACATGGACGACCTCGAGAGCGTAAGGGAAGAGATAAAAAGCGACATTAAAGGCCTGAGGAGTTACATAAGAAACATTCTTGTAAAGATGGTTTCCTAAGGGGGTAAATTATGGCAAAAGACCTCTATGACAAAATAGCAGAAGAGGATAAAGGTAAAAAAGAAAGCAAAGGCGGCTCTAAAAAAATGCTGGCCCTGGTGCTGATAGCGGTGATTGCAGTCGCCGGAGTGGCGGGCTTTTTCATCATGAACGGCGGCCTGTCAAGGAGCGGAGAAACAATAGCGAATAAGGATCAGGCGACCGACACGCTTTCCGGCCTTGGCAACGACGTCAATGGGTTAGCCGAAGATCTTAAAGGCTTGGAAGGAAATCTGTAGTCCATCACACGAGCACGCGCAGCGTCCTCGCGCTGATAGCATAAAGCACTTTCTTTCCTTCCTCCGACTTTTTCTTTATGCGCACTTCTCCCTTGCCACCTATCACGGGCGAGAATAGATACGTCTCTCCGTCGTAGATGTCTATCTGCTTGCCGACGTGCTCATTCCCCAGTATTATGCTGAACGCCTTGCCGCGCTCGCCTATCTCGAACGAGACGTCATGCTTGAACGTGTTCTGCAGCGGCTCGACCGTGATGCGTATTCCCGCGCGCCTCTCGAGCTCTTCGATGTTCCTGCCTTTCTTGCCTATGACCTGGGCTATGGCGTCATTGTTGACGCGCAGCACGACGCGGTTGTCGGAAGCGAACTCAAGCTCGAAGTTCTCGTCTATCTGGCCCATCTCCTGCTTTATTATCCTCGTGACCTTGTCGACGATCGGCTTCGAGGCTTCCTTTATCGGGATGACGACGTTCTCCTCGCCGAATGTGTAAATCTCGTATTCGAGCTTCTTCGACTCGAAGTCGCGCACTTCCACAACCGGACGGGCGAGATCCGCTTCCGTCATGCCGCTAGGGACTTTGACCAGAAGGCTGAGCGTGTATATCCTCTCTATCCTGCCGTTGCGTATGTAGATTATCGTGTCGACGACGTGGGGGATCATGCCCAGCTCTATGCGTCCCATGAATCTCTGCACCGCCGAGATTATGTCAGTCGCGTGAACGACGCCTATCATGCCCACGCCTGCGAGGCGCATGTCCGCGAAGACGCGGAAATCCTTCGTCTTGCGCACTTCATCGAATACGGTGTAGTCCGGCCTGACCAGAAGTAGCATTTCTGCGGTTTTCTCCCAGTCGCCTTCCAGCGGGGCGTATTGCGTTATCTCAGGCCCGACTTGCAGGTCTCGCGGCTGCTCGAACGTCTTGACTATCTTGCCCTTCGCGCACAGGAACTCCGCGACGCTCGCTGCGAACGTCGATTTGCCCGAGCCCGGCGGCCCCGCTATGAGCACGCCGCGCGTGTCGCTGACCAGCGCATCTTCGAGGTCCTTGTGCAGGGCGTAGTCCTTCAGCTCGAGCTTCACGATAGGCCGCACGGCCGTGATCTCAGTCGCGGACGAGAAAGGCGGTCGTGTTATCGCTATTCTGTACCGCCCCATCTGCACGACCATCGCGCTCGCTCCTTGTCGGCCTATTTCTATGAACGATGACGGGTCCTTGTGAACCTTGGAAAGGATTTCGTAGACGATGGTCTTCAGCTCGTCTTCATCCACGTGCTTCTCGCGTATGTGGACCAGCTTGACTTCGCCCGGTTTCCCCCGTTTCGCATACGGCCTGACGCCGACTTTAAGATGGACCGATTGGGTATCGGGAGTGAAGAATCCTTCGATTTTTATCTCCTTGTTGCTGATATCGAAGGGCACGTATTCTATCGACACGTTCTCCGCTTCGCCCACCAGCGCCTGTACATAATCGCTGGTCAAAAGCGTAGCGCCTTCCTTGACAGCAAAGTCGCGAATAAGCGCGTCGAGACGTCCTTTTTTCGCGAGGCTTATGTCATCCTGCGATGGTCGCTCGCCGTCGAAAGAGAGCTTGATTTTATGCTTCTCGGCCAGCAAACGCACCTTCTTTATCTCCTCCAGCCCGCGGAAGCCTATGTCCTTGCCGCGCGACGCCTGCGCCTGCAGCTCGTCGATTACGATGCGCGGCACGATAATCTTTATGCCGTTCAGTTTGCCCTCCTCTATGAGTTCCGAGAGCTTCCTGTTTATCAGAACGGACGTATCGGGAACCAGTATTTTAGAGCCAGTATTGGCTATGTTGCGAATAGTATTCATTACCATAGTATCTCCTCTTAATTCTATATCGATTGTATCGACTAAAACCAGCAGCTTATGTTTAATAGCAAAAGAGGTTTAAAAAACTTTTACAGCGCATTTACATCGTATTTACAGCGTATGATGGGAGACTATCGCCTTCTTCACTTCGCTCGCAGCGAGAAGCGTCTCTTTCCCGCTCTTCATGTCGCGCAGCTTGACCTTCTTCTCTGCGAGCTCCTTCTTGCCCAGGAACACGACGTAAGGAATCCCCAGCGAATTCGCATAATTCAGGTTCGATGAGATGCCCCTCTCAAGCAGGTCTATTTCCGTGCGTATGCCGCTCGCTCTCAGCTCGTTCGCGAGCTTTATCGCTTCTTTCAGCGTGCCTATGGGTATGACCAGCGCCTCAGTCACCGTCTTCGGCGTTTCCTTATTCCGTTCTTTGAGCGCCTCGAAAATCGGCTCGATGCCGAATGAAATGCCCGTAGCCGGATATTCGCCCCGGCCGATGAACATGCCTATCATCTTGTCGTAGCGGCCGCCGCCTGCGGCGGAAGACGTGATTTTCGAGTTGTTCATGAACACTTCGAAGACAGGCCCGGTATAGTACTCGAGTCCGCGCGCCAGCGAGAAGTCCAGCTTTATCGCCACGTCCATCAGCTCGCAGTATTCCAGAAGCTCGCGCAGCTCTTTTATGCCTTCCTTCCCGTCTGCTTCGCCTTTCATGAGCTTCTCAGCCTTGTCGAGCATCTCGGCGTTGCCGCCCTTGATTTCAAGAATCTTCAGAACGTTCGCTATCGACGCAGCATCGAAGCCTTTCTGCTCCATCTCTTTCTTGACGGCATCGATGCCAAACTTCTCGAGTTTGTCTATCGAGAGGATCGCGTCCATCTTGTTCTCCTTTATGCCAGCGTAGTCGAGGATGCCGTTCATGAGCTTGCGGTCGTTGACCCTGATGGTGATGTCCATGCTGATTTTCGCGAAGAACTCAGCCACGATGGCCAGAATCTCGGCCTCGGCGAGCATCGACTTCGTGCCCACGACGTCAACGTCGCACTGCATGAACTCGCGGTATCGCCCGAGCTTGATCGGGCCGTCCCTCCAGACCGGCTGGATTTGATAGCGCTTGAATGGCTTCGGAAGATTCGGATTCATGCCCACGACCTTCGCCATTGGAACCGTTAAGTCGTATCGTAACGCCAGTTCGCGCCCGCCCTGGTCCTCGACCCTGAATATCTCCTTCATTATCTCCGCGCCTCCTGCGAACTTCGCGGAAAGCACGTCAATGCGCTCGATAGCGGGAGTCTCGAGCGGCGAATACCCGTATTTCTCGAATATCGCCTTCAGCGTCTCGATTATGCGCTTCCTCGGTATAGCTTCCTCTGGCAAAAAGTCCCTCACTCCCTTCGCGTTGATGGGCTCGAATTTTTCAGTCATATCAATCACATGAGCATGTTGCTATTTTATTATTTGTGCTGGGATGTTATATTTCAATTCCGCGCGGCGTCTTAAAAAGAAAACGTTTGTTTCGCTCGTTTCAGTTAAGCTCGAGCTTTTCCAGCTCTTCGTTGCCGAACGTCGTGACCGCTTCGATATGACGGGGGTCCTTCTGCAGCACGGCGAAGACTTTCTCGAAAATAAGGCCTTCTATCGCCTCGGGTTCGCTCTCCAGCAGGCTCTCTATATCGAATTCCATTTCCCTCATTATTTCAAGGACTACTTTTTTCACCATGACTTCCATGTCCCTCTCTTCGACTTGTAGTTTTCCCAATGTCATGCTTTCACTTTCTTGAGCTTTTTCTTTCATTTTCTGCGTCCTAAACATCGAATATCGCCACCTTCTGCGAAGGCAGGTCGACGATCGCTGCCTTCCGAAATTCGGGAAGCGCCGCGTTCACGAACAGCGTGCCATTGTGCTTCACGACGCCAGCCGACTCGTGTATGTGCCCGAACACGTGCATCGCCGGCTTCAGCCGCTCTATCACGTCTCGCAGTTCCGGCATGCCCGCGTTGCTACCAAAATAGCTCAGGTCGAGTATGTCGTAGGGCGGGTCGTGCGTTATGATTATGAGTTTCTTGGGGTCCTTCCCTTTCGCCAGCGTCTCTATCTCATCGTAATGGCCGTATTCCGCGCCCAGGAAATAGTAACCCTTGTGCTCGGCGACCTCGTTCACCAGCACCTTTACTTTCTTGCTTCTTGCCTTTAAATGCCTGTCCCCGTTGCCGTGGACGACGAAAGTGATAAAGCTGGTCGACGCGAACACTTTCTTGGCGAACTCCTCGGACAGGAAGTCGCCGGCATTGACTATCACGTCTACCTTCTCCTTCGTCGCTAGCGCTTCGACCCGCTCGGCTACTTCCATGTCGCGGTGATAGTCCGAGACGCACATTATTCTCATAGCAATCCTTTTTCCCGCGTGTATTAATAAATTCACAACTAACGCTAGCGACAGTCACGCCAGCAGGTCCATGCACACGAGGACGATTGTTTCTGAAAAATGCACGAGTTCGGCGAGAGAAATGTATTCATTGGGCATGTGGGCAAGGCCCTTCCCGGGCGAGAAACCGACAGCAGTCACGCCCGCAGCGGCGAGCGGCTTGACGAGAGTCGTGCCGGAAATGCCGATAAGCTCGGCCTTCTTACCCGTCACCTCGACAACGCGCCTCTTTATCGCGGCGACCAGCGTGTCGCCAGCGACGGCGACGGGCTTCTGGTCGTCAATCACTTCAAGCGCAAACCTAGCTTTCTTGTTTTTCTTGGAAACAGAAGCAAGCATCTTTCTGATGTCACTTACAATAACCGAGGATTTCTGTGACGGCAGGTAGCGGATATCGATGGTCGCCTCGCAGCGCGCAGGCACTATATTCGCCGCTTCCCCGCCCTTCACAATGCCCAAGTTCAAGGTCGGAGGAGACAATAGCGCATGCTTCCTGAACTTCATCCGCTTGTCATATCCTTTAAGCAGCGCAAGGAATTCGTGCATGTTCCACACAGCGTTCACGCCCTCGTCCGGCTCTGAGCCGTGCGCCTGCTTCCCAAAAGACGTAACTTTCAAAAACAGCAATCCTTTCTCAGCCACATCGATTTTCCTCAGTTCGTGTTCTATGTCAGGCACAATCGCGTATTCAGCAGTCAAGCCGCACTTATCGATTAGGTATTTCATGCCCACGTCCGAGCCGCGCTCCTCGTCCGCAACGCCCGCAATTATGACCTGGCCGCGCAGCGACGCTTCGACGCTCTTCAGCGTTTTCGCAGCCACGAGAATGCCGGCAAGCGGGCCTTTGTTATCCACAGCGCCGCGCCCATAAATCTTGTCGCCAGCGATACGCGCTTTGAATGGATTCGAGTCCCATCCTTCGCCAGCTGGCACAGTGTCCATATGGCAGGCAAGAAGCAGCCGAGGTCGGCCCTTGCCGATATAGCCGATAATATTAGCTCGTCCCTTCTCTTTTTCAAATATTTTGTATTCAATCCCGATGGATTCGAAGAATCTTCGAACTACGCCGGCCGCGCGAGACTCGTTGCCGGGCGGATTGGTCGTGTCCTCGGCGATAAGGTCAGAGAGCAGCTTTATGGTTTCGCTCTTAGCAGGTGTAGAAGAACCTGAAGTTTTGCGTATCTCCATGATTAATATTTCCCGCGACCATACTAATAACCGATATGGCTGAGCTAGCGAAGTTCACAGTAAGCACCAAAGGCAACACAGATATAATGGATATCACATACGAAGTCGCGGAAATCATAGGAAAGGCGAAAGCGTCGAATGGCATCGCATGCGTATTCGTAAGCGGCTCGACCGCGTCAATCTCGACGCTGGAATTCGAGCCCAACCTGATAAAAGACGTCAAGCGAGCGCTGGAAAAGCTCGCGCCGGAAAACGGCGACTACGAGCATCACAAGACATGGCACGACGACAACGGCGCAGCGCATGTCCGCGCATGCCTCATGAAGCCGGGCATCACAGTCCCCTTCGAGAACAAGAAGCTCATGTTAGGCAAGTGGCAGCAGATAGTCCTTCTTGACTTCGACACAAGACCGCGCAACCGCGAGATAGTCGTGCATGTGGTTGAGGCGTAGTCAAAAAATAAACCTAATGCGTTTTTGTATATATGCATCATGTTTTGTTTTTCAGTTGAATAAGGATTCCCGCCACTATAAAAACCAACCCTATTATCGCAGTTACGGAAAACGGCTCCGAGTTCAAAAAATACGTCCAAAGCATTGCCAGGAATGGAACCGCATAAACCATGTTCGCAGTCTTATGGGTGTGCCCTAATTTTATTGCTTTGAACCAAAAAACAAACCCGATTGAGTTCACTACGCCGCCTAAAATAATAATCGAGATTACCGTGACGATGGATTTTGGAATCACAAAACCCGACAGCAGAAACGTCGCCGGGATGAGCAGGACCGCGGCCGAGATGTGGTAAAAGAGCATGCTTGAGGACTTGTCATAATCAAACTTCTTTCCAAGAACGGAGAATAGCCCGTAGCAAATGGCTCCCAAAGCGGCGAGCAGGTACCCGGCAGCATATCCACCGCTTAAAACATAAAAATTCCCACCCGAAAACGCTATTAACGCCCCCACAAAACTTACAAAAACAGCCAAGATGGTTTTGTAGTTGAATTTTTCTTTGAGTATGGGTATCGAAAAAACAATGACGAACACTGGCCATAGGTAGTTCATTACATTGGCCTGGCCTGCCGGGACCAGTGCAAAGCTGCCGTAAAGGAATATGTGATAAAGGAAAATTCCCAATATTCCCATCACGAACATTTTCAGATAATCTGCTTTGGCGTATTTCGCAAGCAGCCCCAATTTTCTCTGAAAAAGATTGATGAACAAAAGGGAAAGCGTTCCGACAATAACCGAATAAGACAGCAGCTGGTAGTTATCCAGCTCCGCCAGGGCCAGTTTGGCGACAGCGGGAACAGTGGACCAGAACAATATCGTCAAGGCGAGATAGAAATATGCAGGTTTCAATTGTTTCATTTTAAGCCTCTTTAAAAAAATATTGAATTCATTCCATTAAAAACGTGTTAGAAATTATGTCTTGATACGCGAAAGGAAGTTTTTTAATAAATCATCCTTTCACATACAACTCGATGTTGTAGAACCTTTGAATCCTTTTTGCTGTTGTGTCGTCGGGCTTGAAGCCCGACTCGATGCGCTTGTATATCTGGTGGGAGATGCCCATTTTCATGGCTGCTTCGTCCTGCGTGAGGTTCATTCGCTCTCTAGCATGCCTGATTCTGGCTGAGAAATCGCTCGCTATCTCGCGCTCGTCCTCTATCGATTCCGCCCTAGGCGCGCTGGAGATGCTGTGCTGGGGCTGCAGGAAGACTTTCTTCGGCTGGTAGACTTCCTTGCCGAGCTTCGCGCAGTCCTCGCACACGCTCAGAATGACGCCGTCTATCTCGGCTTTTTTTGCGCCAGAAGTATCCTTTCCGCAAACCTCGCATTCAGACATAGAAATGCGCACTCTCTTATCGCTTGGTTAAAATTCAATTGTCTTAGCTTAGTAAGCTATGCCCACCTTGACGCC
>JAZDFI010000034.1:0-48783 GCA_043808015.1 Candidatus Aenigmatarchaeota archaeon | reverse complement strand
ATATCCCCAGCCTTTGAGGCGATAGCTTTTTAAAGCCATTTTACGTGGATTTAGCCTCGATTTTTTCGCGCGGTTCCGGGCAAGGATTTTAAGTAGCCGCCCTTATATTATTCATGCCGACTTTCTATCGCCACAGGGGATTCCAGATATCCAGGTGCCACACCAAGAAGACGAAGTTCACCAAGAAAAAGCCGCCCGTCAAGAGGGGCCAGATAATCAGGCTGTTAATAAAAGACATCAGCAAGAAGGGCGACGGCGTCGGCGCTTACGACGGCTTTGCGGTCTTCGTGCCCGGAACCAGCGAAGGGGAGCGCGTCATGGTAAAGATAATAGAAGTCAAGAAGAACTGCGCCGTGGGCAGGAAATTCGACCCGCAGGAGCTTTCAGAAAAAGTAAACAAATAGCAAGGGACGCGAATGCAAGGCCTTTTATTGCCTATTCAACTTCTATTCCCGGCTTTCCGGGCATCGCCTTGCCTGCGCGCTCGGTCTTCTGTTCGTCCGCGTTCAGAACGTCGATAGGTATGCCGAACTCCCTTTTCAGGAATTCTCCGGCTTCGACTAACGTGACCAGCTCGTCTTCCTGGTCCAGAACGTGTTTTGGCAGGCGCGAAGGGTCCTTGAGGACGAAGGGCACGATTTTCGCGATTTCCGCCCCGTGCTCTTTACTGGCGACGGCCTTCATTATCTTCCCGATGTCTCGCGTCTTCTCTATCTCGTCTTTCAGCTTTTTGAAAAGCTCGTATTTCCATTTTTCTGAAACGTAAACGAACACGCGCTTCGGCTGGAACTTGACCAGCTTCAGCACGCTGCGCACGTCGTCAGCGACGCGGTCGACGAGCTCCTCGCAGGCCTCGTGCTTGGGGTTTATCATCTTCTTCTCGGCTTCCGGCCATTCGTGCAGCGAAGCGAAACCCTTCTTCCCTAGCGCCGCCCACATCTCCTCGCTTAAATGGGGAACGACGGGATTGAGCATTCTTATGTACCTGTCAGTTATCATGTCGAAAATCGTCCTGACCTCGTGCGCATCCGCTCGTCTCTGCAGCTTCTTTATCCAGGACGGTATCGAATGGATGACTATATTGCCGTAGTCTCGCAGCCGCATCTCTGAAAGCGCCTTGTCGGCTTCGAGAAGCGCAGACTCGAACTTCGAGAGGAACGCGAATCCAGCCGGTCCCGGCTGCTTCCTGTGATGCGTCGCGTCTTTTTTATGCTCGTGTATCATTTCCAAGACGAGCTCGTGTATGTTGTAAAGGTTCTTCTGCACGTTCTCCGCTTCATGCGCCTTCCAGTCGAACGTCCCTTCGAGCGTCGTTGCGGTCGTGATGTATGCGCGGAACGTGTCCGCACCATATTTGTTCTTGATTTCCAGAAGCGTGATGACATTGCCTTTCGACTTCGACATCTTCATGCCCTCGCTCTGTACGAAACCATGGAACGATATCTTCTTCGGCCAGTATTTCTCCGGGAAGAGCGCCGCGTGGGCGAAGATGAAGAAGGACAGGTGATTCGATAGGTGAGCCACGTACGTGTGGCGGTGGTCGTTCGGGTACCAGTAGTCGAAATGGCTGCGCATCTCCTTCAGGTCTTCGATTTTAATGCCGGTCGCCTTGCTGACATGCGCCGGCTCGCCGTGGCCGGTATAAACGTAGTCGAAGAACGCCGGCTCGAGCTGCTCGGGTTTTATGTGGTGCTTGTTTATGAGATTCTTGATTATGTAGAAAGACATGTAAACGGTCGAATCTGAAAGCGATTCTATTATCCAGTTGCGGTCGAAAGGCAGCTGAGTCCCTAGTCCCCGCCTGCGCGCGGCGGGCCTCTTGTCCAACCACTCGAACGTGTCCTCGAACATCTTGCGTTTCGCGTCCGGGAGCAGCTCCATCGCTTTAAGGCATTTGTGAGCCTTTTCCTTCCATCCCTTTGCGTTGAAATCCAGGAACCACTGGTCTTCGAGAACCGAGACCACAACTTTCGTCCCGTCGCGGCAATGGGCGACTCGCGACGTCTCGTAAATGACGTCGGCTTGTCCGCTCTCAAGTAGCTCTTTCTTGACCTTCTCCTTCGCTTCCGTGACTTTCATGCCCGAATATTTTCCGCAATTATGATTCATCGTACCGGTATGGAAGCCTTCCTTGTAAATGACCTGCGTCGCCTCGTCAAGACGCGGGTCGTGCTGGCTAGTGAGATTCATCTGCTCCGCGATTTTCAGCGCGGCCATGTCTCCCCATCCGGGAATGTTTATGATTGGTATCGGCTTTATGGCGGCCACGACGTCGTGGTTGAGGCCATATTTATCGGTTTCTTCCCTATCCTGCTGCAGGTCCTTCAGCGCCATCCAGTCGTACGGCGCATCCGAAGGCACGCTAGTGACTATTCCGCTGCCGACATTTGCATCAACGAATTTCGATGGTAAAATTATGACTTCTTTATGAATGCCCGGTGCCCTGGCGAACTTGCCTATGAGGTCGCGGCCTTTGATGAACCCCATCGCTTCGATGTTCTTCTTCTGAAACTCGAGTTTTTCCCGCCCTTCCTTGCTTACCACCCACGTTTCCTCGCCAACTTTAATTTTATCATATTCTACGTCCGGGTTGACCCAAAGGTTCGTCTGGCCAAATACCGTTTCCGGTCTTAACGTCGCGGCAACAAGTATGAGGCCGGAATGATGCGCGTCTTCCAGCTTGAACTTGAGAAGCGTGAATTCCATTTTTGAAACCGGGTTCGTGTCCGCATCCTGTATGTCATCCTCGCCGACTGCGTTGTCGCATTTCGGGCAGAAAAGCACGGGATAGCTGCCCTTTATCAGGAAATCCTTTTCCTTGTATTTGAGGAACTGCCATGTTATGAACTTCTGGTAATCCGGGTCGCCTGTCGTGAAACGACGCGTCCAATCGATGCTCAGGCCGAGCGACGAATATTCATCCACCATCTTGGATATGAAAAAGTTGACGATGTTCCACGGGTCGCGGAACGACTGGACAACCTTGTCGGCTTCGTGCTCGTTTTTTACATAATTCTTCACGTAGCCCTTGTAGAGCTCGGTCTTGGCCTGGTCGTTCGCCTCTATCGCCGCTGATATGCCGAGGATCGGCGTGCCCGTTATGTGGAAGGCGAGCGGGTAGAGAACATTCCATCCTTTCATGCGCATGTAGCGGACGTATACGTCGCTTTCCGTGACGGCGCGCCCGTGTCCGATGTGCAGGCTGCCGGATATGTAGGGGTAGGGCGTGGTGAAGAAGAACTTGCGCTTTTCGCTATCGACTTTAGGTTCGAACGCTTTCGCTTCCTTCCAGCGCTCCTGCCACTTGTGCTCCATTTTCCGGAAATCATAATTTTCAGCCATGACTACCCCTTCGCATCTTTAAATATTATTAATTCCAGTCGGTATTAATATACAATTACGGGCGTGTAGCTCAGCTGGATAGAGCGCTGGCCTTCTATACGTTTTTGCGCATTCTGATGCGCAGGAATCTTGGAAGATTTGAGGAAGAAATTCCGGTGAAATCGAAGAAAGCCTGAGGTCGAGGGTTCGAATCCCCCCACGCCCGTTACTATTTATTTTACGTGTTATAATTGGTCAATGCTTTTATTTTTAAGTAGTTAAAAATATGTCTCATATGAAATATGGTGGTCATGCTGCGGAAACGAAGGGTTACAAAGCTAAAGCTGTAGCAGCGTATAACCCGGCAGCCGGATGCACCAAATGCGCTTTCTACAAAACGGCGATGGGCGAAGCCGGAAAGGCCATAGCGTCCGGCCGGATGTCCATGAAAGACTACGGCAGCCTGATGACGGACACGTATAATTTCAGGCCTTCGGCGAGCCTCAAAAAAGCGATGAGAGGCCGACTCAGGACTCAAATAGAGAGGCTGGTGGAGTTGTCTCCCAGCGAATCCAACAGCGGCTTCCTCGGGCTTTACAACGCCGTTGATGACCCGCTGATTAAAGCGGAACTCGGCAAGGCGTTTGCAAAGAAAAACGAGGATGCCATTTTTTACTTCGCCATCAGGGATTCCTCAAGGATTCCGAGCCGTGAAAAACGCAAAAAAGTGATAATGGAACTGGCAGGAGAGACCACAGTGGGGCTCATGGAAAACATGCATAACATCAAACCCGAAAAAGGCTCCGTTCTCAACTACATCTCTGCGGTTTCAAAGTCGTCGGCTGACCGCCTGGCAAGACTTGGCATCGGTGTCTCCGTGCCCATAAACTATTTCTACATAATGAGAAAGGTGGGCAGGGCGATAAACGTTAATGATGAAAAATTGAGGGAACTCGGATATGAAAATCTGGATTTCGATCCAAGAACGCGTAACAGCATATTCAGCAACGGTGTAGAGAGCGAAACCGTGGACGACATATCAGAGGTTACCGGCATAAACAAAAGTCTGATAAGAACGTTGCGTGCGCCTTACAAAGAGCCTGGATTCAGGCTCGAAAAGCATGTCAATGGGACTGACCCCGATCCTGTGGCGACCGAAGCATTGAAAGATAGCAGAAAGGAAAATATGTTGAATTTTTTGCTTGGTGCCAGGGATGGCGGCGTGATCACGGAAAGACAGTTCATGATACTGGATTTAAAATACGGCCTTGGCATGGGCAGCGACGGCAGCGGAAACGGATATGGAAATGTTTACACGTTCAGGGAAATAGCCAAAAAAACGGGCTTTTCGTACCAGCTGATGAAACAGCACGAAGTCAAAGCCGTCCAAAAACTCAGGGCACTTGGAAAAAGCATGTATACCAGCGAGAAAATAAATGACCTTTTCTTCCTGGACTGATTTCCTTTTACTCTGCCACCATGGGCTTTACTTTCACGCCGATGCTTTCCAGCTTGACCTTGAACTTGGCCAGCGCCTCGTGGATGTCTGCCTCGCTCTGTGCGCCCGTGCAGATTATCTTGCCGGATCTGAAAAGCAGGAACGCGACTCTGGGATCGCTGATTCTGTAAACCAGGCCGGGAAACTGCTCCGGCTCGTATTCCGCGTTTTCAAGCGAGAAGGCTATGTCCTCGAGATTCAGTTTGGCCTCTATCCTCGCGGACGCGACGATGTTCTCGACCTGTATCGGGTATTTGTCGGGAACCTTGAAGCCGGAATCCTTTATTTTTCCGACGACCTTCCTCATCGCTTCTTTGGCCATGTCTATCGACTTCGTTCCGGTGCATACGATTTTTCCCGAAGAGAATATGAGAGCAGCTGAACGAGGGTTTGTAGGTCTGTAGACGAGGCCGGGGAACTGCTCCGGCTCATATTCGGTGTTTTCCACGGTGCTGACCAGCTTGTTCAGTGAAATATTAATGTTGAGCGAAGTGAACGCCACGACGTTCTCGATTTTTATGGTAAATTGACTCGCCTTGACACCTTTTGCCATAAAACACCCCTCAAAAATTGTTGGATATTATTAGAAGTCTAACCTATTTAAATATATATTATCTTTTCACTCGCATTTTCGCGTTTCGCTCCCGCATCCTCGCTAGCGTTTTTTTATCCGTCAATTCCCGTAACGCGTCCTGTGCTATCCATTGCGCGGCTTTGGAGTCGATTTTGGAGATTTCCTTCGCGGTTTTTACGGCTTCCCTGTTCAGCGTCACGTTGCGTTTGCCTATCTGGCGGAGCGCCCAGTTCACCGCTTTTCTTACGAAGTTGCGGTCATCTCTCGACTCGCGCTGTATTAGCGGCAGCAGCGCGATGAACGCGTCCTCGCCCGCTTTTTTATCGTGAACCGCCAGGGATGCCATCAGCGCGAAGCCGGCGCGTTTCACAAACTCTTTGTCGCGCCCGGCCCATTCCTTCGCTTTCGCGTAGGCGAACGGCGTGCGGTCGAAGAGGTTCATGCACACCTGGTCGCACACGTCCCACGAGTCGAAATCGCCAGCCCACTCGTCCATTTGTTTCTTGGTGAGGAACATGGGATCCGCTATGAGACCTGCGAGTATGCGCGCCTCGTGGATGCCGGAAGCCCAGAGCTCGTTCGCCAGTTCATGATTCTTGCCTATCTCCCTGCCCATCTTCCTGATGGCTGGCATCGGGATTCCAAGCGTGTTCTCAGAACTTATGCCGAAGCGCGCCATACCAGCGACGTTGTCTGGATTGCTCATGGATTTCAGCTTCACAATAATTTCCTCGCTTTTCATGGTTTGCCTTACCAGCGGATTATCTGCATGTCCTTGCCGCTGATGTCGAAAATCCTGGAAGAGTCGCCCCTGAGCTCGCCCGCATCTATCGCGTAGTCGACTGCATTCGCTAGCTGCGCCGGCATCTCCTTGATGGAAGCGATGGGCCCTGTTGTGGCGAGGTTGACGGACGTCGTGACGAACGGCACGCCCTGGGAGCGGATGAAGTCGCAGAACTCGTTCTTCGGTATGCGCACGCCCAGCTTCCCTTCGGCGGAAACCAGGGGGATTTCCTTCTTCACCTTCAGTATGACGGTGTAAGGCCCGGGGAGCAGATTGTCGACGAACTTCGCGTTGTTCTCGTCTATGCGCGTGTTCTCGGTTATCCACTCTTTCGACGGCGCTATCACGGAAAACGGTTTCCCTGGTTCACGGCCCTTCGCGCGGGCGATTTTCTCGACGCTCTCCCGTATCAGCGCATTGCAGCCGATGCCGTAGAGCGTGTCGGTCGGGTAAACGAATATCGCTCCCTCGCGTATCGCCTTAGCGAGATTGACGCGGTTCATGTCCTTGAGAGCGGCTCTGAGCGCTATGACTTTCATAGTAAATAAAATCTTGGTTGAGGTGATTTATAATATTTTAAAGCGCGAAAATATGCAGCATCAGGCTAAACGAACCCTTCGTACGTCTTTTTGTACAATTCGGATTTCTTTATGCTTTCTATGTCATGCTAAAAATTGTTTATATGTCCTAAAAGTGCATATATTATCATGGAAAACTGCTTAAATTTATATGAAATTAGCGAACTTTCTGTCGGGCTTGAAGAAAAATTCAGAAAAGAGTTTTTCGACGAAGCACTGGTAAGTTTTGGTAGTCAATACAAGCTCGCTGGTTATCTGGGAGTAGGGCAATTCACAGTAAGCAGGTGGTTTAACGGTAAGTTTTTGATACCTGTAAAAACACTTTTGAAAATAAACGAGAGTGTTAAAATGGACACGCGATTGATAGAAGTAAAAGTCATTAGAATAGGCTCGGCGCAGGGAAGTTTGCCTGTTAAAAGAAGTTTGCCCATCGCTATCGATGGGAACCTAGCATATTTAATGGGATTGATAATAACAGATGGTCATATAGACAAAAACTTGGCTTGGGTAGAATTTGTAAACAATCAAAAATATCTAAGATCAATTTTCATGGAAAATATAGAGAAAATTTTTAACCATAAGAATTTTTATATATATCAAAAAAATGAAATGCAGGTTTATGTGAAAAACAAAACCATATCAACTATTTTTCATGAATTAGGCATTCCAAAGGGTAAAAAATTTGATATAGTGGAAGTGCCTGAAAAGATAAAAAAATCGTCAATAGAGATCAAGAAATGCTTTTTGCGTGGTTGTTTTGATGGGGATGGTTCTGTTGCTTACACTAAAAGACAAGGTCTCAGAATTGTAAACTACGCCACGTCCAGTAGAAAAATGGCAGAAGGTATTTCAGAGATTCTCAGAGAGTTAGAAATAAGAAACTCTGTCATAAAAAATAAGAATGATATATATTACATAAATATTACAGGAAGAGATGAAATAGAAAAATTTCAAAGACTTGTCGATTTCAAACATCCAAAGAGATCAGAAAAATTAGAAGAAATTCTAAATTCTTACAAGAAACCTTCGTAGGTTTTCCTGTACAAGTCCGTATTTTTAATTTTTTCAATATCTCTTTTGTATAAATCATTTTTAAGAGTTTTGCCTGTCATTTTTTCCCATTCTTTAAAAGAAATAGCATATTTATTCTGAACTTTGTCTCTGTACATCTCCGGTATAACATTAAACGCACAGAAAGGTATCACCGCTTCGGGTGTCAAATAATGAATACAACATCTCTTTACCCTTTCTATGTCGTAGTTCATCAAATCCATGAAGTGCATCATGCCGATGAAAAGCGATTTGTGGTGGAAAGCGCCGAGCGCGCGATAGTCGTGCTTCATCAGCGCATTGTATAGCATGTTGCCGAGCGAGAAGCCTTTAGGCGCGCGCTTGCCGTCGATGAACGAATTCATCTTGAACAGCATCTTGGCACTGATGATGTACTTGTTCCTTCCCTTGTTCAGCTCGTCCGCCTGCCCTTCTATGTATTCCAGCAGTCCTTCGACGTCGACGAATCGTGTGATGGGCAGCATCCTGCCATCGTGCTCGAACACGTATGTGGCCATGCCGCAGGCAAAGTGCGTCGATAGCGAATATTGCGGCTTTTTGGTAAGCGCCTGGACGAAATCGGTTATCGCCTTCACGGTCGGGACCGGGTAGAAGTCATCCTTGCTTATCTGGCCGTCCGTCTGCTCCTCTATATTCTGTATGACGTCCGGTATGGTTATCCTGAACTTTTCCCTCTCTTTTCGCGGCATGCGGCCGACCAGCGAGACCGGCTGGTAGTTGACGCCGCGCACGACGTCCATATTTTTGAAGCCGAAGCGCAGTATGTCGCCGACTTCGTTGTCGTTGACGGATTTGATTATGGTGGGGACGAGAATTATGCCCATGCCGGCTTTTCTCGAATTCTGAAGCATGTTCGGGACTTCGTAATGGTTCTTCGGGTTGCTCTTGGGTGTGACGCCGTCGAACGACAGGTAAACGGTATTAACGCCCGCTTCCCTAACCTTCATGGTCCATTCCGGGTCGTTCCAGAACTTGTGCGTGCCGTTCATGTTGAGCTGGATGTGATCGACGCCCTCGTCGCTTATCATCTTTATGATATCCAGTATATCCTCCCTTAGCTCGGGATTGCCTCCGGTAAGCTGCACCGCGTTCCCTGGTACGGGCTTCTGCTGCGTCATGAGCTTCACGGCCTTTCTCAGGTCATCCAAAGACGGTTCGTAAACATAGCCGGCCTTCTGCGCGAAGAAGAAGCAGTACCAGCAGTTGAGGTCGCAGCGGTTCGTGACAACGAGGTTGGCCAGCGCCGTCTGCGATTTATGAAGCGAACAGATGCCGCAGTCTTTGGGGCACGTCGGATTCGCTTTCGTCACGTTGGGATTCTCCATGGAATGCCCGTCGTAAGCGAATTTCATCGACTTCCTGTACATCTCGGCTGAGCTCCAGTATATCTCGCGGAACTTGCCGTGTTTTGGACAAGTCTTCTCTATCCAGACCTTGCCGTCCTCTTCGAAAACGAGCGCCGGCAGGATTTTAAGGCACTCCGGGCATATTGACGACGTCTTGTGGGGAAGCTCTTCCGCGTATCCGCTGGAAGCGTTCGCCAGCGCTTCTGGCCTAGGCCTTTTTGCCGTGGTTTTTCTCTTCATCCAATCACGCTAAATAGTAGTTTATGTTAACATTTTGAACTTTTAAAAACTTTTAAATGTTCAAGTATTAATTAAATCAAAGGGTTTATAAATTTTACCCGGTCAGGTTGATAGCGCATGGAAGACCATAACGCGAACAAAGGTGTTCAGGAAGTTGAAAAGAAGATCCTGGACACGTTCTCCGACCTGGCGAAGTCTATCGGTTTTTCTCCTATACACGGCAACATAATAGGATGCCTGATAGTCGGCGGCGGAGCGATGCCGCTGCAGGACATCGCCAGGAAGACGGGCTATTCGATTTCCATGATTTCCCTCAGCATGGACTTTCTCGAGGTGCTTGGAATCGTGAGGAAAGTGAAGAAATCATGCGACCGCAAGCTTTACATCGAGCTGACAGGCGACCTGCTCGAATCGCTGAAGAAGATATTCCTCATGCGCGTGAAGAAGGGCATAACAGGCTCGCTTTCCGACTTCGAGAGCGCGAAAGAGCAGCTGAAGGGCATGCACGGCGAGGACAAGAAAGACGTTCTGAAGGCGATAGAGATGCTCGAAAAGGAGATTCGCCGTCTCGACAGGTACATGACGCTGCTTTCCGACATCAGGCTGCCTTGAATTCTTTACGCGTAATACATACTATAAATACAATACATTACTGTAACATCATTCACCAATCTGGCACAGATTATTGACACAGATTCTTCCCGGCGCGCAGCATCTCATGCCGCATGGCTCGTCGCAGTCCTTGCATATGCCCGCTTCTGAACAAAATTCGGAGCAGCATTCACTGCCGCTGGAGCATGTTTGACCTGCAGTTTTGCAACTTGGAGTGCTTTGACATTTGCCGCCAGTGCATGATAAGCCTGAACAGCATTCGTTACCGAGTGAGCAGGTTTCTCCTGCAGCTTTGCAGCTCGGGGCGGAAACACACACAGGTGGTATACTTGCAATACATTGACCCGAACAGCAGTCGCTGTTGCCTGAACAGGTTTCCCCTACAGTTTTGCAGGCAGAGCTATCGCAGGGGATTATAGTAACCAATGAAGAGGGTAATTTCATGTAACCGCCCGTACCGCCCTCACATACGGGAGTGGCGTGTTGTGAGCAGCAGTTCAGGCAATATTTGTTGAGATTAAAACCGGAAGGGTAGAGGCTCTTGAGATTATTTTTATCGCTGCTGGTGACAAAAAGTTTTTGAATTTTTTCGGCCACGTTGGGCATTTTCATCCTGGCAGTCACGCTATAGCTGCCATTTGCCGCTTCGACTGTATAAATTGCATCCGCGTTTCCGGTAAATGATATGCCGGGGCTGTCTAAGCCGCACCAGTTCGTGCAGGAACAGGCAAAGCAGAAGCCGGCCCCGATTTCTATTTTGTTCTTGTACATAGGTGTATTGTAACAGCCTCTGTATACTACGTGGATAGTCTGTCTGTTAACTGGATTATAGATTCCTATAACAGTTCCCTTGTCCAGCCACGTATAATCGTCAATTAATTTTTGGGATATTTTGAAGCACACCTTTCCGTTGAAAGCGAAAACTTTTGCTCCAGAACCGCCCAGGAACGCTCCCCCTGCTTCGCCTGTGTCTCGGCAAGGGCATGAGCAGTCAGGACAGTCGCCTTTGTAGCCCTGAATGCATCCCACAGAAAGACATTTCTCGCTGCATATTTTTGGCTTGGTGCATGGCACGCTTCCGGGCAGACACCAGCTGTCCGTGGTCGAACCGACCTTGACGCCGTTCAGCGAGACGTCCGTGACTTCGTTAGGCTCGTCCGTCTTCCCTTCCGGGAAGTCGAAGTGGTTCGCGGTGACTTTGACCGTGCACTTGTAGTCGCCCGGCTTGTCGACTGGGAGAGTGAAGGAATACTGGTTGTTGAACATTTTAAGATAAGGCTGGAGCGTCGACTGGCACAGGCCAAGCGTATCGCTTCTGCACGAGAAGCCGCTGCCGCATGCGAAGGTTTTATCTATAGTGACCGTGGACTGGGCGGAGGCCGTGCCTGAACCGTAAACAAGAGTTACAGAAACGAACAATAGCGTAAAAACTGCCAAAATATCAAAAGCGGTTTTATTTTTCATAATATCATCATAGCTTCCTGACGCCTTAATTCGGCAGTTTCTCATTGCTGCACGTGTGGGTCGGAATGTCACAAGTGGAACCAACGGGGCAGCATTTGTCCACACAAAGAGTTTCACCCGGTCCGCATATTTTGCATTCGCTTTTATCGAAAGTGCAGGTACTTGTACATTTAAGGATTCCTGAAACGTAGCCCACGTTTAGTGATAAGCAATCAGTCTTGCCGTTCATGTTGCATATTTTCTCTCCGCCCAATATTTGACAATCGCACTCCTCGGGTGGGTTTATCACTCCGTTGCCGCAGTTGGCCGGCGGCGGTCCGCCGCCAATGCATAAGCCGTCGCCCTTGTCGGCTTTTGTTTCAGCATAATAAGGCGCGAATCCCGTGGCGCAGGCGTTGATGGTGCTCCAGCTCGCGGCGCTTGTCGATGACGACCAGACGCCCAAGGTATAACTCTTACCGACTGTAAGGAAATCCAGCTTGATGTTGTAATTGCGCGTTATGCTGCAATCGTACGTCGCTATCAGCTTGCCGCCGGTTATGGTAGCGGATACAGGACAGCGGACATCCTGCCCGCCTTTGCTTTTCACGGTCGTCGTGCTGAACTGCCAGTTCTGGCAGCGGGGTTTGAAGCCGCCTTCCCTTACAAAAGCCACGGCACCCGGCTTGCATTTCTCGAGGCTCATTGTCATTTCTTTTCCCATGCTTATCATCAATTTCAAATTCGTCGGGTCGTCGTCGCAGAGAAGGTATGGTTTTGCGCAAGGACAGCTCGGATCATCCAGTTTGCACTCGTTGCTGCAGCTAGGTTCAGGGAAAATGTTACAATCACATGGTGTCGCCCTCGTTTCGCAGCATTCCAAATTCAGGTCGCATCCGGTTGGAGGTTTCGTGGTCCCGCCGGGCGGGCACCATTCATCCTTGGTCGAACCGACCTTGACGCCGTTGAGCTTTACGTCCGTCACCTCGTTGGTTTCAGCTTTTCCTTCAGGAAAGTTGAAGTAATTGGCCACGGCTTTAATCGTGCACTTGTAATCACCTGTTTTTGGTGCGGCGAACGCTAGGGTATACTGGTTGTTGCTCATCTTGAGCTGTTTCTCTGCCATACAACCGGTCTTGAAGCAGCCCGAGCTGAAGCCGTCCGAACAGGTGAAGGTTTTATCTATCGTGACCGTGGACTGGGCTGCGGAGGCTGTGCATGAAATATAAACTACGCTGATGCTAGTGAACATCATTAAAAACGCTATCAGTATTGCTGAATTTATTTTATTTTTCATATCAACACGACATTTTAATCTTGCCATACACATTTATCATTTATGCATTCTTGACCATCCGAACAACATCTGATGCCGCAAGGTATTTCACAAGGTGTGCTTTGGCATATACCGTTGGTGCATATGTCTGAACAGCATTCGCTGTTGCCCGAACAGGTTTGCCCTACTACTTTGCATATGGAGCCGTCACTTTGGCATTTGCCGCCAGTGCATATGTTCGAGCAGCATTCGGTATTGATTGTACATGTTTGTCCGGTAGCTTTGCAGCTCGGGCTGCCGCTTCTGTCCAGATAAATATTCCTGCCGGTGCCGGCGAAGTTCGTGCTGCATCTGCATGGGAATGCGAATTTGGCGGTAGCTTTATCCCAGCCGCTGTCCCACTGGCACAATCCGCTGGGTTTCATCACATAATAAGTCGGGTTTTGCTGTACACTGCCTCCTTCGCAGTGTGCCTCAAGCTCGTCTTCCGCCTGCTGGGCAGTCATGCCACCGGCCACCCATGGGTCGTACATCTTCAAAACCCTTGTATGATACCAAATCATACATGGGTCATCGTAACATTTTCCGGAACCGGCGTCGTAGCAGCAGACGAGGCCTTTGTGTTTGTTGTAGTCGTTGCACGTGGCTGCGTTGCCGTTGTACTGCGAGCATAACTTGGGATTGTCCCAGGCGGTGCCCTCGTATTTTAAAACGTTGCATCTGGGCGTCGCGGTGCTGACCCAGTTGCACACGCGCATGTGGCAGTGCCATTCAGCGGCCACGCCCTGGCAGGTTGCCAGCGTTCCGCACCCTGGCATGTCATAAATCCATGAACAACCGATACCCAAAGCGTCCTTGTTGCACGCATACATGTCTTTTTTGTAAGCTTCTTCGCACGGATTGGGAAGCTCTGGTGGAGTGACTGTGCCGCCGGGCGGACACCAGCTGTCCGTGGTCGAGCCGACCTTGACGCCGTTTAACGAGACGTCAGTTACCTCGTTGATTTCAGCTTTTCCTTCAGGGAAGTCGAATTGATTGGCCACCGCCTTTATCGCGCATTTGTAGTCGCCCGTTTTGGGCGCTTCGAAAGCGAGGGTATATGACTTACCGCCCATCGACTGTTGTTTCTCTAACATGCACCCGGTTTTGAAGCAGTTGTTGAAACCGCCATTAGCGCAGGTCCAGTCCTTTGCTATGGTTGTTGTGCTCGCAGCCATCGAATCCGCGGGCATTAGTGCGGCTGCAAGCAAAGCTGCAGCCGTAACTGTAAATAAAATGAAAGACCAAGTTAAGACTCTATCCCTTTTCATGCTTTTCAAACCCTCGCGCGCCTGTGCGATCATTTAACCCTTTCGAACAGCGACTTCGTCTCTTTCTTCCAGAAAGAGCTTATGAATATACCGAAGACCGCTATCACGCCCGCGATGACGGCGAATATGAGTATCCACGTGTTCATGGGAATCGGCTGGGCGCACATCTTCCTGCACGAGCCGCCGCAATCGACGCCTTGCTCATCGCCGTCCTTGAAGCCGTTCTGGCAGTGGCTGGGCTCATTCGAGTATCCCTCATCCACGCTGCCGTCGCAGTCGTCGTCGATGCCGTTGGCCACTTCTTCCTGCGTGTTTGGCACGGAGAACTTGTTGTAGCATGCGCATTTTGAAGAGCCGACCGAGTTGCCGCCGTCCACGTCGTCTATCACGCCGTTGCAGTCGTCGTCTATGCCGTTGCACGCTTCCTTCTTGGGCAGCACGCCTCCGCTGCATTCGCCCCAGCGGCCGTTGACGCACTTCTTGAGGCCGGGCGTGCACTCGCCGACGTTCGAGCCGCACTGCATCTCGTCGCCTTCATTGCAGCTGCAGTCGATGTTGTCGTCCGTCTTGACGTTACAATCGTTATCGATTCCGTCACACTTCTCGACTGTCGGCTTTCTTCCGTTGTAGCAGCCGCACTGAGTCTCTTCCACAGAATAACCGCTGTTAACATTGTCAATAATGCCGTCGCAGTCGTCGTCTTTCATGTTGCACGTCTCTTTCGCAGGCTTTTTGCCGCCCGTGCACGTGCCCCATATGCCGCCGCTGCATTCGGCCTCGCCCAGTTCGCATTCTCCTATGGCCGAGCCGCAGGCCTTTTTCTGGCCGGCGAAGCATGCGCACAGAAGGTTTTCGTCTATCGCCCCGTTGCAGTTATCGTCTATCTTGTTGCAGAACTCGTCTTTTTTGGCCGCGCCGCCGTAGCAGCCGCATTGAGATTCTGCGGTAGTCTGTTTCCCGTTCACATCGTCTATCACGCCGTTGCAGTCGTCGTCGAGACTGTTGCATGTTTCAACACTTCTCTTATCGGTTGAATTACCTATACCGTAAGGGCTGTTCGTCGAACAGACTGTGTCATTACCGGTTGTTTTACAGACGATCTTACCGCCTGCGCAAGCGCCGTAGCCGCAGTCTTTGCCGAGGCTCCCGCTCCACGGGTCGTCCACGACGCCGTTGCAGTCGTTGTCTATGTTATCACATATTTCCTTATTCTGGCCAGGCAAGACTTTCGTCGAAGAGCCGTTGAAGTAGCAACCACAGCGCGTCGAGGCGATGGTCTTTCCGCCGCCTACATCGTCGACGACGCCGTTGCAGTCGTCGTCGATGCCGTTGCAGGATTCCTGAGAAGGCGTTCCTGCGTTGTAACAGCGGCATTGAGTCGAATTTACGGAATTGCCGCCATAAACGTCATCGGTTTTGTTGTTGCAGTTGTTGTCCTTGCCGTCGCATATCTCGGTTGTTGGGTTTTTGCTGCCTATACATGTGCCCCACACGCCGCCGCTGCTACACTGGCGCTGACCGAGCGTGCATTCTCCCACGTTAATGCCGCAGGTGCCCCAGCTTCCCGGAGGCGAGCAGGCGCATCCTTCGTCGGCTTCCAGGTCGCAGTCGTCGTCTATGCCGTTGCATGTTTCATTCGTTGCCTTGTTCTCTCCGCCGCCTATGGTGGAACACAATACGCCCGTTCCGCCGGCGTTGCATTCCCAGTGGCCGCCGTCGCATGGAGTGCCTGTGCCGCAGTATTCGGACCAGTCAGGCCATGCCATGCCGAGCTTGGTAAGCCATCCCTCGCCGCCGGTCATGCCGTCGTCCACCGCTCCGTTGCAGTCGTCGTCGATTTTATTGCACGTTTCCTGCTGCTGACCCGGTGCTTTCGCCCCGTTGTAGCAGGCGCATCTGGAAGATGCTGCGGAATAGCCGCCGAAAACATTGTCTATGGTCCCGTCGCAGTCGTCGTCGATGCCGTTGCAGACTTCCGAGCTGGGCATCACGCTTGGGTCGTGGTTTATATTGTAGCAGCCGCAGCGGGTCGAAATGATGGAATTGCCGCCGCCCACGTCGTCAACGACGCCGTTGCAGTCGTTGTCGAGGCCGTCGCACACTTCCGTTTTAGCCAGCGAGTAACTGCTGCATTTGGCATCGCCTTGCCACTGGCCGTTCAGGCATTGCACATAGCCGTAGCCGCATTCGCCTAATCCGATGCATAGTTTTTGCAGCGGTACGTAATCATAATCCCAAGTGTACGTTGAATAATCAATCTCCATGTCGGTCATGCCGTCGCAGTCGTTGTCTATGCCGTCGCATTTCTCCTCGAACGGGCCGACCTGGTTCATGCAGGCGCTCCAGTAGCCGCCGTCGCACGTAGCTTCGCCGGCCGTGCAGGGGCAGCCCGGCGGCAGGTAGACTTCCTCGCCGTAATACGTCGTCCAGTCCCTGGTGAAACACTGCGTCTTTTCGCCCGGGTTGCATTCCACTGTCGATAGACAAAGGCTGTCCGACGTGGTGTTGCGGGCTTTTGGTGAGGTCTTGTCGAAGACCACGACCCTGAAGCAGTATCTGGTGTTTTTCACGAGGCCGGTCACCTGGTAAAAATTGTCAAGTTTTTCTTCCGTTATGGTCGCTTTAAGGTTGAGCGGGCTCACGTCGAAATTATCTTTAGCCGGGTTATTTTCATAATGCAGTTCATACCTGTCGAAGTTCGGCGAGTTGAGACCCGCCTGGCTCCAGACGAGATTGATTATCGAACCGCCTACTGATTCAGCATAAAGCCACGGTCTTATGGGTTCGCCGGTGCTGGTGCAGAACTGGACTGGTGTCTTGGTGTAGTTTATGTTTCCGGCAAGGTCCTTCGCTGCGGCGCAGATGTAATAAGGCCTGTTGGCAAGGTAGCCGCTCGTTGATACGGAAAAATAATTGTTCTCGTTTTGCGGGCACGAGGCTTTTTTGACTTCATCTATTTCGAGCAGAAGGTTCGAATTGTCACAGCCTGTTTCAGCGTCCGTGCAAGCGACCTTCGCGGTCACGTCGCTGGATGAGAAGCTGACGCACGAGCCGCCCGGAGGTGAAACTGAACTTGATGGAACGCCGACTACGCCCACGGACGGCGGAATCTTGTCCTCGACGCACTTGCCGTTCTCGTTGGGCTGGTTGCAGTACAGGTAATCATAAGCGCATTTCCACTTGTTCTTGGAGACGTCGAAGCAGCAGTAGTCGTTCGGCCTGCCGCATATGAGTTCGCAGCTGATTGAAAGCGACTTGAGGCCGTGGCTCTCGTAGCCCTTCAGGGTTATGGTGTTGGTGGCGCCTAGAGCGACTTCGTCTATAGTGAACGTGTTCTCCACGTCCGAGCACACCTCGCACACCTCCGAATTAGCGCTCGCCGCGAAAAACGCCAGAACCCCCGCTAACAAAAACACGCTGAAAACAGCCACCATTTTACTGTTCATTCTCCAACACCTCCAATCAATATCATACGCATGTGACAACATGAAATTTATATCGGATTCGGATCAACTTTTATATTGTGCACTGCAAATCCGTTTGCAATATAAGTGTGCGAGCCCGCCACCTCGAAATTATACACATCAACAGCTTCCTTTTTCAGTTCTTTTGATATGACTTTTTCCGGAACAAGTTTGCTGTTCTCAAGAACGTAAATGACGTCGCCAACGACAATGTCGTTTAGCCTTTTGAAAACGCCGTTGCCCACGTAAAACTTGTGGGTCCCCCTGACTTTCGCTTCATGGTTTTCCGTCTTAAGCAATATGTAATTGTCCTTCGAAGTCGGGAAAATCTTGTTCACGGGTCTTGGAATGAGCTTCTCATCCTCGAATGACATCACCACGTCACCGAATTTTATGTCCTCTATGTTCTTTTCGCTGCCGTCGGCCATGAGTATCTTGGTGCCTGGAAGGAAGCAGTCGGGATTTTTGTTGTGGACTGCAAACTGGTCCGCGAAGAACGTTTCAGTCCCTTCGATTTTCAGGTTGTAAACGTCAACCGGCTCCATGAGCAGCTCCTTTGACGTGATTTTTTCAGGCGATAACGCTCCGTTTTTCAGGACGTAGATAACGTCGCCAACTTTCAAATCGTCCGCGGTGATGAAAACGCCTTTGCCCGTGTAGAAAGGATGTTCGCCAGTCGCCTTCACGTCGCTGGTCCCTGTTTTTATGAGATAAACGTAATCTTTAATGGGCGCGTAGGCCTCAGCAACTTTGCTCGAAACAATCTTTTCATTTTGGAAAGAAAGCACCATGTCCCCTTTTTTCACGTCCTCTATGCCCTTAGACGACCCGTCGGCCATCTTTATCGACGTTCCAGCAGGGAAGCAACCACCAGTGCAATCGTTCGGGCAATTAGCAACAGTTTCACCAGCTTCGCATATGCCGTCGTTGTCGCATGTCGTGCCGCCGCCGCAGTCGACTATCGTTACCGTCCCAGCCGGCGCGTAAGGGTAGGGATGGCGCCAGACGCATCCTGCGGTTCCCGGTATGCAGTAATATGTGAAATCGAAGCCTCCCGGATAAAGGCTTTTAACGGTCGAGTCGGCGCTCAAAGTTATCTTGTTTCCTCCGGCAGGACCAAAAGTAACAGTAAATCCGCCTTTCGCGTATGCAATCTCGTAAACCGTGCCCGCGACGCCGGCAGGATCACCTTGACTAGTCTCTACTCCGCACCAGTTGGTGCAGTCGCAGCCAAAGCAGAAGCCGGCCCTTGTCTCAAGTGTTTTTGGTCCGCCCCTGTGCCGTATCTGTACCCATTGCCTGCTGTTCGGGTTGTAAAAGCCAAACACCACGGGCTTGTCGTCGTTGCTGGTTGCCAGCGCCTCATTTATTGTGAAACAAACTTTAGTCTGCCCGCCGAGGGCAATCCCTCCGCCTTTAATGGCACCATCCGCCTGGCCGGTATATCTGCATCCACAAGAACAGCCATTAGGGCAGTCCCCATTGTAACTCTGCGTGCATCCGTATGACAGGCATGTCGTGCACACATCCGGGTTGACGCAAGGCACGCTGCCCGGCTGGCACCAGCTGTCCGTGGTCGAACCGATTTTGTTGCCGTTTAACGAGACGTCCGTGACTTCGTTAGGCTCGTCCGTCTTCCCTTCCGGGAAGTCGAAGTGGTTCGCGGTGGCCGTTATCGTGCACTTGTATGCAGCGGGCTTGTCGACTGGGAGAGTGAAGGAATACTGGTTGTTGAACATTTTAAGATATGGCTTAAGCGTCGATGTGCACAGGCCAAGCGTATCGCTTCTGCACGAGAAGCCGCTGGAGCAGTCCCATGCTTTTTCGACTTTAACCGCGACAGCCGCCTGGACTGATGAAAAACTTATGAAGATTAAAACGCATGATATTAAAACAAGAAAAACTGCTGACACTGCCCTGTTTTTAGTTTTACACATTATCCTCACTCTCCAATATCATATCATTTTTATTTAGTATATATTACAGTCACAGTCCCTCTACGTCATATATGCTTATCATGTCCTGCGCGTTCCTGCACTGGGTGGACTGCACGACTATCGAGCGGACGCCCTCGACGTACTTCACCGGGAAAAGGCCTATGTCGTTCACTGCGACCTCTTTCGCAGCGAATTCCCTGGACGTCTCAGCGGTTTTGTCAGTCGATATGAGCACGGCAAATCCCGTCAGCGGCACGCCGCCTGTATTATAAACGACCATGTTGATGTTGCCCGTTTCCGGGTTGTAATATGCCTTGTTAAGCGATATCTGCGCCGAGGAGCATATCTGCAATTCCTCTCTCTGCGAATATGTGAACTGATAAACCCACGAGAAAAGCATGCCGGAAACCGCAAGAGCGAAGGCTATCAGCATTATGGTGGCTACCAGCGGTGAAATACCCTTCATTCCAACACACTCACTCCCGTTTTCACTGCCGTATCGAATCCGGTTTAAACCGGAGCGCCCGGCTTCATGAACACGAGCACTATGCCTACCGCGACTATGACTACCACAAGCGCGGCGAATACTATCATCCACGAGCCGGATGCGGGATTTATGTTCTGCTGTGGCGAGCATGACACCGGGCATACGCCACCACAGTCAATCCCTTCTTCGTTGCTGTCCTGCACCATGTTCTCGCAACTGCCGATTTCAGAGCCGAAGCATCCTTCATCCACCTGACCGTTGCAGTTGTTGTCCTTGCCGTCGCACACTTCCGTTTGTGGCAGCGCGCCGTTGCATGAAAGCGTCTTGCCGTCGGGCGAGCATGTGAAAGTCGAAGTGCATATGCCCTGGCCGCAGTCCTGACCAACGTTCGGCCAGTCCTCATCTATCGATGCGTCGCAGTCGTCGTCGATGCCGTTGCAGCTTTCGACGCCTGAATATGCGTTGTTATAGCATGCGCACCTGGTGGATTCGATTGACGTGCCTTCCTTGACGTTGTCTATCGTCCCGTCACAGTCGTCGTCAATTCTGTTGCAGACCTCGGGTTTGGCGCCCTTCGCGTAAGCGTTGTCGTAGCAGCCGCACTGCGTTGCTTCGACTGAGCTCTTGCCGCTTATATCATCCACGACGCCGTTGCAGTCGTCGTCTATGCCGTTGCACGACTCAGTCTTGGGCGACGCTCCTCCGTAGCAGCCGCATTTGCCGCCGGATAAATCGTCTATCGCTCCGCTGCAATCATCGTCAAGGCCGTTGCAGGTTTCCATCGCCGGCAGCACGCCTCCGATGCAGCCGCTCCATTCCTTGTCCTGGCTGCACGTCTGCACGCCTTCCCTGCACTCGCCGACGTTGGAGCTGCACTTCCTGGTCTCGCCGGCCACGTCGCAGATGCAGTTCTCGTCCGTGACCGCGTTGCAGTCGTCGTCAATATTATTGCCGCATTCCTCGTCTTTCGATTTGTCATCCGAACCGCCTTCCATGGTCGAGCACGCGGTTCCGGTTCCGCTTGGTAGGCATTCGTAAACGCCGTTCGAGCAGGCGCCGACGCCGCACATGCTGCCGAGCATGGGCCAGTCTTCATCGACTAAGCCGTTGCAGTCGTTATCGATGCCGTCGCATATTTCCGCCTGCTTGCCGGCCTTGACGGTTCCGTTGTAGCAGGCGCATGTTTCAGGATAGGCGACGTCGTCTATGACGCCGTTGCAGTCGTCGTCGAAACCGTTGCAGAATTCCGGCTTCGTAGCCGCGTTGCCTGCAAAGCCACCCGAGCAGAAACATTCGCTTCCAAGTCCATCATCCACCGCCCCGTTGCAGTCGTCGTCTATGTTGTTGCACGTCTCGCCGCCTGCTTTCTTGGCGCTTATCAGGATGGAAAGCTGGTTGATGTTGTTGACGTTGTCTTCGATATCGAATGCGCACCCGCAGTTGCCGAGGCCGTCGTCTATCAGGCCGTTGCAGTCGTCGTCGATGCCGTTGCATGTTTCATTCATTCTCGGCACGCCGTTGTGACACCTGCAGAACTTGCCCGAGATGTCGCCCCATATGTCGTCTATCTTGCCGTTGCAGTCGTCGTCGAGCAGGTTGCACGTCTCGTTCATCCTCAGGTCCTGGCCCTTTATGCCGTCGCCGGAGGACGTGCTGCACACCATGTCCGTCGCGGTCTTGGAGCAAACGAAAACGCCGCCAACGCACCTGCTGCTGACCGGGCTGCACGGCGCTCCCAGGTAATCGAATTTCGTCGCCGAGGTTCCGCCCTGTATCCACGGGTCGTCTATTACCATATTGCAGTCGTTGTCCACGTCGTCGCATTTCTCCGCCGAGACGGCTGGCCCCACTGAATTGAGGGCTGAATTGAAAGACGTCCCGACGCACGCGCACTTCTCCACGCCCTCGTCTATGGTGCCGTCGCAGTTGTCGTCTATGGCATTGCACAGCGTTTCTTTCTCGGACCTCTTCTGCGTGATGTTCACAATCTGGTTGTAGCATCCGCAGTGCGTCGAGAACGCCGTGTCCATGCCTCTCACATCATCTATGACGCCGTTGCAGTCGTCGTCGACTCCGTTGCACGTCTCGGTGCCGGGCTGGCCGCCGTTAGAACAGGCGCAGGTCTCCGGCACGGCAACGTCGTCTATCTTGCCGTTGCAGTCGTCGTCTTTAAGGTTGCACGTTTCGGTTTTCGGCTGGACTGCAGTGCAAGCGGCCCATTCGCCGCCGACGCATGCCTGCACGCCGAACGTGCATTCGCTTATGGAATTTATCGGGAAGTCGGTCTTGCTGCATATCCTTACAGTATCGCAGAGGCTGAGTATCGTCGCCTTCTTCGCGCTGTCGGCGCTTATGTTCTGCAGCATCACCGTGCATTTCTCATACACATCAGTTTCGGTCGTAGCGATAGTCTCGTTAAGAGTCTCCTCAGGACCCATCGTCACGTAAGGCTTGTAGTAGCGCATCTTCTCGCGTATGGACGCCTGGTCGAGCTCCTGCGAGTAAACCGCCAGTTCATCTATTAGCGAATAAGCCGTCTTTGACGTCCCGTCGCCGCCTACGTAAACGTCGACTCCGATGTCATCCGCTTCCCACGAAGTGGAGGTGCTGTTCCTCAGGGCTCCGTCTATGTATATCTTCGTGCCCCTGAGGTTGTCCCATGTGACGGCTATGTGGTGCCAGCCGATATTGACTATTCCGCCGTTTATCCTGCGGACGTTGCCGATCTTATCATACGTCTCGAAGAACGTGCCGTTCTCGCTGAAACGCAGGCCGAACTGCGGGCTGCCGTAAAAGTCCGTCGAGTAGAACAGGTAATGGTCTTCCGTAACGTCTTCAGGATAGAACCACATCATTACCGTGCCGCGGTTCTTGTTGAAGTTCTCGGAAGTCGGATAAGTAAGCTTGTCAAAACCGTTTATGAAGGCTCCCTGCGCATCGACCACTTCACCCAGAAGCTCCCTCTGCGCGCCCTGGAACGTCACGCCGTCGACGTACTTGGGTAACATGTTGCCTTCACAATCGGTCGTGCCTTCGAAATGGCATAAAAGGAAGACTCCTGTGCCGTAAGTGAGTCCCGCCACATCGCTAAGCGTGACCGGCTTGTACGTCGCCGTGGGGTTGCCGTAATAAACGTAGAATTTCTTCTCCTGGTTAGGCGGAATGCTAGTCTTGAACCATATGGTCGTTTGCGCTCTCACGAATGGATTGGAATTGTTCCAGTCTAAATATTTCTCGCTGCCGGCCGGTATTATCCTCAGGTCGCCGCCGTCCGGACGCAGCTTCTTCGTCTGGTTCAGCATGAAAGTGTTCAGGCTGAAGTTTATCGGATAGTTTTCCAGCGCCACGTTGTCGTTGTTTCTGACCGTGAGCAGGCGCCTGTATTTCACGTTCTCCGGCGCCTCGGCCCATGTGATGAGCTTCTTCAGCTCGGTCATGGCCTGACTGCAGGTCTGCGTGAGTTGCGCCTTGTCCCTGTACAGGATGCCGCTCTGGTAGCCGCACAGCTTTACGGCGCTCTCAGGCGTGCATGAGCAGTCCTCGTCAATCGAATAGTCGCAATCGTTATCCTTCAAGTCGCACGTTTCATCATATTTGAGCTTTATGGCCTTGCCGTTGAACGTCTCGTCGGGATTGACGGTCGTGTTGCACACGGCCTTGTCGCCGTGCACGCCGCAGACATAAATGCCGCCCGAACATAAGCCGTAGCCGCACGGCTTGCCCACCTGTGGGAACGCCTCGTCTATCACGCCGTTACAGTCGTTGTCTATGCTATCGCACATCTCCTTGACCTTGCCTTTTATTTCGACCACGTCTCTCGCCGGCCTGCCGGTGCACGCGCAGTTTTTCGCTCCGTCGTCAATCGCTCCGTTGCAGTCGCTGTCGATGCCGTCGCAGGACGCGTCTCCGCCCGCCTTCAGGCTGGTGACAAGCGACGTGTTGGTAAGGAAAGCGCAGCCGCACGTCGTGGCGTTTTCCACGTCGTCTATCTTGCCGTTGCAGTCGTCGTCGACGCCGTTGCATGTTTCATCGGTCGGACTGGACGACGTGCACCTGCACGTGTCGCCTAAAGCGACGATTTTCTTCTCATTGAAGAAACAGGAATAATTGTTGTAGAACTGCTTGCATTCGGCATATGCGAATTTGACCTGCGCACCGGATGGAAGAATGTGAGCGTTGTCCAAGCAGGCGCGCACCTTTTCCGTGCACGTGTTGACCGTCACGTTGCCTGACACTTTTATTTCAGTCTGCTCGAGGTGGCACTGCGATGAGTTGTAAAGGCTCTTGCACCACTCGTACGGGCTGCCTTCTTTCAGGCAAGCCTGGACGGCGCTGTCGCAGCTGTTGGACCACACGGAAATCGAACTGTCGTCCACGACATTGTTGCAGTCGTCGTCTATGTTGTTGCAGCGCTCGTCGCTGGCGCCAGCTCCCATGAAGCAGGCGCATTTCGTGACCTGGTATGGGGTTTTCTTGCCGCCGGCGCCTATTATTTCATTTATTATAACGTCGAAAGTCTTGACGTCGTCGACCATACCATTGCAATCGTCATCGACGCCGTTGCATGTTTCAGCGGCCGGGTAGACGGGCATGTCGTTCGTGGTGTCGTAGACCCATCTGAGGTTGTTCTCGCCCAACTTGACACATGTCCTGACGCCCGCTTTGCACGCGCCCTTGCCCTTGGTGGCGGGGTACGTTTCTTCGTCGTAATATCCGCTCCTGACGCCTTCCTTGGTGCAGTCTACCGTGTGGAACGTGTAGTCGCATGATATCCTGGTGTTGCCGTTGCCCAGCGTGCAGAAAGGTATGTAAAATCCGGTGAGTGTCGTGGACGTGTCCAGCGAAAGCCTCAGCGTATCCCTAGCTCCGGCCAGCATCTCATCAGGCGCCTTGAGGCCGAAATCATTGTAAAAGTTGAGAGGTATGGTGTAGTTCTTGTCGAGCATCAGCGTCGCCCTGTTGCCAAGGCTCGCCTTTATGTCCCACCCGTCCTGGGCGTTGCCTTCCGACGTGAGGTTGATGACAAACGGCTGCTGGGTGGATTGCAGCTTTATGCCGATGTTTTTCAGTTCCCAGAAAGGCCCTATCGTCGGGAACGGCAGCGCGAACTTGCTCGAAGCCGTCATGTTGAGCTCGTTGGTGCAGTCCATCTTGCAGCCCCATCCGGGCCTGCAGTAGCAGCAGCGGCTTCCAGTCCTGGTGTCGCACAGCGCGTTGGTGTACTCGGACTGGTATACAGTCGTCATGGGAGTACTGCCGCCAGCGTTGTATTCCGAAGCGACGCAGAGCTTGTCGCCCGCGCCGGGAAGGAAGTTTATTATGTACTGGAATCTCGTGTCGTAGTCGATGGTCACTTTCTGGTCGGCGCCCGTGACCGTCGCAGCGACGTAGCAGCATTTTATCTGGTCAGAGCCTCTCGTGTAGGTGTACCTGACGTTTGCCCCGTTGCTCATGCTGTCGCTCTGGCAGTCGGCCTCCCATGAAGGCCATTCCTTGAGACATTTGTAAATGCCGCCTATGTAATGCCTCGTGTTGTCGTCGAACCACATGTTGGTGTACTTGTATCTGCCGTATCCGCTGATGGGCGTTATGCTCGACGCGTCGACGATCATTTTTTCTCCGCCGTTCTTGCCGGTGCTGGTTATGTAGCCGGTTCTTGTCGTCGAAACGCCGGTATCGCTCCATTCGGACGGGTAAATGACGTGATTGACTATCCACCCGTATTTGTTCGTCTTAACTCCATTGTAATCGGAGTTGCCGCACGCCATTCTCATCGAGCAGTCGACACCGCCGACGCAGCTGTCAACCGAGTGGGTGGTGGCGAACTTCTTGAAGTCCCTTATTTCCTTGAGGCCCTCGTTGGCGTAAACTGTCGCGGAGCCGCCTATGACCGCGCCGTCGTCTCCCGGCGGCTCGCTGCTCATGAAGCTTCCTGTTCCGAGCACGTCAAGCAACGATGCGGATTTTGTCTGGAAATCCTCGACCCTCAGGCCGAACGGGTTTGAACCATCGGTATTCTCTCCGCCGCCCTCGCTCCTGCCCCACGGGTCGTTGTAAAGGTAGAATTCAATCCTGTACCATGTATTTTTTTCTAAATAGATGTATATCGGGCAGCCGCCGCTTTCTACTAGCGTCTTGCCGTCCGGCATCACAATGGTATCGAACTGGCCCGTCAAGCAGGACCAGTTCTGAACGCTTGCAGGCACCCAGCTGTTGCCATCAAGCTTGTAAAGGAAATATCTCATGCCGTCGTCGGGATAAACCCTGAGTACTTTATCACGCAACGTTTGCGTGGGTATCACATAGGTCTCGAATTTCCACGAATGCGCGGAAGACCATTTGATGTTGGGCACTGCCGGCGACGCGATCGGGTCGTCGGGCACGTTCCTGCTGTTGCCGGCTTCGAAGTAAAGGACCGCCCCTTTTTGCACAGGCGCTGTCCATGAAGTCTCGCCGGAAACCACGTCCCACGTGCCTCTCGATATCTCGATGGGTTCTTCGTAGCTTGCACCTTCTTGATTAGACAAGCATGCGCCACCGCTGGTGCACACGTAGCCCAGAATCTGTTCCATGACGGAGCACGTGCTTTTCACGGTAAATCTCTGGCCGGGAATCATCAAGTGTGTTAATTTTGAACAGCTATCTGCTGTGCATCCAGTGCCGTAATGTCCGATGCTGCCTATCCCAATATCACAATCGTTAGGAAAACCGGGTGTCGTGCAGTAGTATACGTTGCTTATTTTTTCAGCTGCGCCGGAGCAGCAAAAGTTGCAAACTCTGGCCATGCTGCCAATGGGCGCGTTGTCCTTGCATTCGTCGGCCTTCACGCCGCTCAGCCTGCATCCCCATACCCCGGCCTGCCTGTAGCACGCGTAACCGCGGGACATGGGCCACGTCGTCTCGTCGAAATCCCACGGGCCGGAACAATAATTGTCATAAACGTCGAAACCCTCGCGTTTGTCCTGCACTATCCTGCCGGAAACCGTCCATTTATTGTCGTCCTCGCCTTCGTAGGGCATTCTTCTCGTCTGCTTCACGCCGTACGTGAAAGTCGTCGGCTGGTAGGAAACGTTCTTGGCATCGACGATAACCGAGAAGTTGAAATATATGGGCCGGAACGCGTATTTGCCGTTGCTGGCGATTTTATATTTTTCGAGCAGCTTGCTCAGGTCGAGCGTCTTCGCCTGCAGCATCTCGCCGTTTCTCCAGACCTGGGCCGTCAGCTGCGTTTCGTCCTGCGCGGGCGGGAAAGGATAGTCGAAGGTCATGTTGATATTGACGTCCATAGGTTCGCCTTTCGCGAAAAGGCCCAGATCGCGGTTCGCAACGACCGGAACGTCAAAAGCGAAATATGCCAATGAAGGCAAAACGGCCACAAAAAAGAAAGACAACAAAAGTGCAGAAAAAACGATCAACCCATTCCTGAAAATAGCCCTACCCATGTTATATTTAATTATTATTTAACTATTTATGCTTTTCAGAATTTGCGCAACCAGCGTATTGTTTAAACGTTTCCGCTATCCGTTTCCTGATGTCGCATGTTATCACTCTTTTACTCGACCATTTTGGCGAGCCGCTGCTTTATCATGTCCTTCGGCATCGCTCCCACGAGCCTGTCCATCATCTTGCCGTTTTTGAATATCATCAGCGTCGGGATGGACATGACGCCGTACTTGCTAGCGACGGCGGCGGCCTGGTCGATGTTCGCTTTCGCGAACGCAACTTTCCCTTTCATCTCGCCGGCCAGCTCGTCGATGACCGGCTTCATGGCCTGGCACGGGCCGCACCAGTCCGCATAAAAATCGACCAGCGCGACCTTGTGCTTCTTGACGAATTCGCCGAAGTTCTCGTCGCTAAGCTCTGCCACAGTTCCCGTCATTTCAGCACCTACCCGACGCCTCTCCATTTCATCGCTTCAGCGACGCGCTTGACCGAAAGTATGTAAGCCGCCGTCCTCATGTCGACGTTGTGCTTGTCTTTCAGCTCGGCGACGCCCTTGAACGCCTTTTTCATGAGCTTGTCGAGCTTTTCATTGACTTCGTCCTTGGACCAGTAATAGTTCATGTTGTTCTGGACCCACTCGAAATACGAGACCGTCACGCCGCCCGCGTTCGCGAGGATGTCAGGCACGACTGTCACGCCTTTTTTGAAAAGCATCTCATCCGCTTCAGGCGTCGTCGGTCCGTTCGCTCCCTCGATGATGAACTTCGCCTGTATCTTGGCCGCGTTCTCCTTCGTTATCACGTTCTCGAGCGCGCACGGGACGAGGATGTCGCATTTCAGGGTGAACAGCTCCTCGTTGCTTATCGGCTTCGTTCCCTTAAGGCCCACGACGCTGCCGGTCTTGTCCTTCTGCGCCATTATGTCAGCCGGCCTGATGCCGTCGGGGTTGTATATGCCGCCTTTTGAATCGGACGCGGCGATTACGCGTATTCCCATCTTATCATACTGGTCGGCGACCACGTGGCCGAGATTGCCGTACCCCTGTATCACGGCCTTCATTTTCTTCGGGTCAATCTTGAGGTATTTGAGCAGTTCCCTTGTGATGACGTAAAGGCCCAGGCCCGTTGCTTCGTCTCGTCCCTCGGAACCGAACGCGTCGACCGGCTTTCCCGTTATCACGCCCGGCGCGTTGTAGCCTTTGTGCTTCGAGTATTCATCCATCATCCACGACATTATCTTCGGCGTGGTGTAGACGTCCGGAGCGGGAATGTCTTTTTTCGGCCCGATGAAATCGCCGATGGAGCGGATGTATCCGCGAGAAAGCCGCTCGAGCTCGGTGTCGCTCATCTCTTTCGGGTTGCACACGACGCCGCCCTTCGCGCCGCCGTATGGAATGCCGACGACGGAACACTTCCACGTCATCCAGGAAGCGAGAGCTTTGACCTCGCTTATGTTGACGTCCGGGTGGAAGCGTATGCCGCCCTTGTACGGGCCGCGCATGTTGTTGTGATGCGCTCGGTATCCCTTGAAAACCCTGATCTTCCCACTATCCATCCTGACGGGAATCGATACTTCCAGGTATTCGTTGACGTTTTTCAGGATCTCGTAAACGTCGTCTCCCATTTTAAGAACATCTATCGCCTTTTTGAGCTGCTTCTGCGCAGACTCGAAAGGATCAACTTTCATCTCAGCCTTGACTTCAGCTTTTAATGCCGTTGCTTTTCCTGCCATCAACAACCACCAGTCCCCTTACGTTTTATTTTGAAAATAAATGTAGTATTTTATTTACAATCAAGATTTATTAGAGTTTGTATTCTTTGTTTCTGACAAAATAATTAAAAATCAGTCGCGCTTCCTGACGTATTTGTATGCGGAGCGCGCGGCGTTCGCACCTTCGCTGGCCGCGATGATTATCTGTTCGAAGTCCGCCGAACCTCCGGTCACGTCGCCCGCGGCGAAAACGCCCCTGACGCTCGTCGTCATGTCGTGCCCGACTTTTATCTTGCCGCTTTTTTCCAGGACCGCGCCGAGCTTTTGCGCTAGCTCGGTCTGTGGAATCGAGCCTATCTCTACAAAAACGCCTTCGACCTTCAGCCGCAGCGTCTTGCCTTCCTTATCGAAAACCATGGCTTCGACGAGGTTGCTGCCTTCTATTCTCTTCGGCACGGCGTTGAAGACCATCTCTATCTTGGGATTCGCCTCTGCAGACGTCACCCAGGCCGGCATGGCCCGCATGTCTTTCTTGCATTTGCGGTAAGCGATGTAGATTTTTTTCGCGTGCTCGGTCAGCATGAGCGCCGTCATCACGGCCGAACTGCCGCCGCCCACAACGACGACCGTCTTCCCCTTATAGAACGGCGCGTCGCACGTGCCGCAGTACGATATCCCCCGTCCCCTCAGCTCGTTCTCGCCGGGTATGTCGAGCCTGCGCTTCTTCGCGCCCGTCGCGATTATGACCGACTTCGTCCCGTATTCGTCGCTTTCCGTCTTGACGATGAAGCCGTCGCCTTTCTTATTTATGTCAACGACGTCTGTATAGATAATCTCCGCGCCCAGCTCCTTGGTCTGCTCGCGGAACTTGTTCATTATATCCATGCCCTTCACGCGCAGCATGCCCGGGTAGTTGTCGACTTCGTACGCCTCGTTGGCCTGACCGCCGGGTTCCTTGCCTATAACTAGCGTTTTCAGTCCGAACCTCGTGGCGTAAATGCCGGCCGTGCATCCCGCGGGGCCGAGACCGATTATAATGACTTCGTAAGAATCCATGCAACCACGATAAAGAATAAGCATCCGTGCTTAAATTATTTACATGTTTTACCGCATGTCAAAGACGGAAACGAATGTTTCATCTCCGTAATGTTCTAAACGAACTGTTCTTTTATTGCCCGAGGGGTTGGAGAATGTCATTTCTTCGGTATTATCACTGTTCAGCGACCAGCCGCCAGACATGGCCAAAGTTTCTTTGACGCAATCTTTGACCTCATCACCGGGAACCGGACTTTTATATATTACTTTGAAATGTTCAACTTGCGAAATAGGAGCAGGATATGACCTCCCGTTTCCCATGTCTTCAATGCCGCCTATTTTCCCCTTAAGAAGCTGCATGAATCCTTTCTTTAGTGAGATATCGTCCGGTGTACCCCTGCCCGCTGCCTCGTACATACCTGACTTATTTTTTGTTAGTTTTAAATTTATTATCTACCGGTGCCAATTGCAGCTAAAAGCGAAAACGCTTATAAAATTTGAACTGATAATCTTTTCATCGGGGTTTGGAAGGGGTTTTGCAGAATGGAAGGCAAATCGAATTTTTCAAAGGAAGACGAGGCGATTCTGAACAACCACGTGACCAGCATAGACAATGATATATATGTAATATATAATCTCCCGCCGGAAGTCGTCGCCGTTCTGTTCGCATACGTCTCGCGCAGCCCCGCGGGCTTCCGCGACAATCTTTTGAAACTGATAAAGAGCAAGGACATCGACATGGGCGCTTTCGCTGCCGCCTGTGAAAAGGGAGTCGATTACAAGGACGCGAAGGAGAAGGCGCGCAAGTTCCACGAGCAGTGGGTCGTGGGCTACGGCCATTCCAGCGTGGCGGAGCACGCCATCGCAAGCATCGCCGCAGAGAACGTATCGATACTCGCGACGAAAGCAATAGAAGATTCGAGACTGGCGTCATACACGGAGAAATCGACCCGCTACCAGATATTCGACCGCGACAAGTTCTACAAGCCGGCGAAGCTCATGGATTCCGATTTGGCAGACCTTTATACAAAGACGTGCAGCTCGCTGTTTGACACATACCTGGAAATAATGCCGCACATGCTGAAGCACATGGAGCAGAAATATCCGCGTCCTGTTGGAATGAACGAGAAACAGTATGAAGGCATAACCAAGGCGCGCGCGTGCGACGCGGTGCGCTACGTCCTCCCTGCATCGACGCTCACGAACATGTCCATCACCGTCAACGCGCGCACGCTGGAGCGGATGCTGACGAAACTGCTTTCGAGCCCGCTCGTGGAAATGAACAAGATCGGCGCGGACATGAAAAGCGAAGTTCTGAAAATAATTCCCACGCTTATCAAATACGCGGATGCGAACCATTACATTCGGGAGACCGACAAGTCGATGGAAGAGCTCGTGGGCGGACACGAAAAAAACGAAGCGCGTGACCAGAAAAGCGTCACGCTCGTCGAATACGACCAGGACGCGGAGAACAAAATCATCGCCTCCATGATTTACAGGTATTCACACGAGCCTTACGTCCACGTGCTTAAGCGCGTCAAGAAAATGGACTCCGCCGAAAAGGAACGGGTATTCGACGAAGCCATGAAACATATGGGACGGCACGACTCGCCGATGCGCGAGCTGGAACACGCATACTACACTTTCGACATTCTAGTCGATTACGGCGCGTTCCGCGACATCCAGCGGCATCGCATCTGCACGCAGACCAACCAGCCGTTGACGACGGCGAATGGCTATGACATCCCCCGGGAGATAGTCGATGGTGGCTTCGAGAAGCAGTTCGTGACAGCGATGGAGCGCGCGAAGCAGGCCTACGAGAAGATTGCGGAGCGCTTCCCGCAGGAGGCGCAGTACGTCGTGCCTCTCGCATTCCGAAAGAGAACTCTGTTCACCTGGAACCTGCGCGAGCTTTACCATTTCATCAAGCTGCGCTCTTCCAAAGAAGGGCATATCTCATACAGGCGCGTGGCGTGGGAGCTTTACAGGGAACTGAAGCGCGTGCATCCTATGCTGGCGAAATACATAAAAGTCGACATGGACGAAGGTCCGTCGAGATAGCGCCAGCGTAATCATTTTACAATGGGAATGGTGGTTTTATGTGGAAGGACAATCTGAAGGATGCCGACCCGGAGATTTTCGGCCTCGGTGAACAGGAGACGAAAAGAATAAACGAGGGACTCGAGCTGATTCCTTCCGAGAACTTCCCCAGCCGAGCGGTGCTACAGGCGCTGGGCTCGGTCTTCAACAACAAGTATGCCGAAGGCTACCCGGGAAAGCGCTATTACGGCGGCAACGAGTTCATTGATATTGTCGAGAACATCGCCATCGAACGGGCGAAGCGACTGTTCAACTGCGAACACGTCAATGTCCAGCCGTATTCCGGCTCGCCGGCGAACATCGAAGTCTACTTCGCCCTGATGAATTTCGGCGACACTCTCATGGGCATGAACCTGTCGATGGGCGGTCATCTCACGCACGGGCACAAAGTCAATTTCTCAGGCCGCGCCTACAAGATCGCGCAGTACGGCGTCGACCCCAAGACGCATCTCATAGATTATGATGAAGTGAGGAAAATCGCGCTGGCTGAAAAGCCGAAAATCCTTTTGTCCGGAGCGACCGCATACCCGAGAAAAATCGACTTCAGGGCGTTCGCGGAAATCGCAGCCGAAGCCGGGGCGATATCGATGGCGGACATCGCGCACATCGCAGGGCTCATCGTCGGCGGCGTGCATCCTTCACCGTTCCCGTTCACGGACGTCGTCACCACGACGACGCACAAGACGTTACGAGGGCCGAGGGGTGCGATGATAATGTGTAAAGAGCGATACGCGCAGGCGATTGACAAGGCCGTCTTCCCGGGCATGCAGGGCGGTCCCCACGAGCACGCGATCGCGGCGAAAGCAGTCGCGTTCGCCGAGGCGGCGAAACCCGAGTTCAGGGAATACGCGCACCAGATTGTCAGGAACGCAAAGGCGCTCGCTGATGCGCTCATGGCGCACGGCTTCTCGCTCGTTTCGGGAGGCACGGACAACCATCTGATACTAATAGACCTTACGAAAAACGGCGTGACCGGCAAGGAAGCCGAGACGTCGCTTGATAAAGCAGGCATAACGGTGAACAAGAACACCGTGCCATACGATACGCGCTCGCCATTCGACCCGAGCGGCATCCGGCTTGGAACCCCGACAATCACGACACGCGGCATGAAGGAAAGCGAGATGAAGCAAGTCGCCGAGCTGATGGACAAGGCGATAAAAAACCACAAGGATGACGCCGCGCTGAAGAAAGTGAGGGGAGAGGTAAAGGAACTCTGCAGGCATTTCCCGGTCTACTGAATTGAGGACTCATGGGCATGGCAAATATCAAAGAACTGGAAAATGAAATCAAAAAAATAAATGAAAGGAACGCGCGCGTAGAGGCGGACAAGGCGTGGGAGACTAGTTTCTTCAGGCGAGGTTTGCTGACACTATTCACTTACCTTGCAATCGGCTTTTACCTGCAGACAATCACCATCCCTTATCCATGGCTCAACGCCATCGTGCCGGCGCTCGCTTTCATGCTCTCGACATTGACGCTACCGTTCTTCAAAAGATTGTGGCTGAAGCGCGGTTACAAGAAGTGAACAAATGAATGCTAAACTCGTAGCGCCCTGCGGCATGAACTGCGCCATTTGCTCGTGGCATCTGGGAGAAAGAAAATGCCCGGGCTGCAGGACTGGATCAAGATCGGGCATCAAGCAATGCGCCAGGGTTTTCAAATGCCCCACTTTCAAGAAGAACAAATACAAGTTCTGCATCGAATGCGCTAAATTCCCGTGCAAGAGCATTAAAACGCTGGATGAGCGCTACCGAACCAGATATGGAATGAGCATGACCGACAACCTGAAGTTCATAAAAAGCAACGGCATCGCAAAGTTTCTTAAGGTGCAGGAGAAAAATTATAAATGTCCGGAATGCGGCGGTGTGGTCTGCGTGCATAACGGGAAATGTTATGCTTGCGATAAAGTCAGGTGAGGTGGTTTGGTTATGGTAAATGAAAAAAAGTTTGAAAGCTATCCCGTGTGGATGGCGCTGGTCTATTATTTTTTCACATTCTCTGTGTATTTCGCCGGCCTTTATCTGCTTTACCTTATTCACCCGCTCCTGACGCTCCCGCTGTTTGCCATCGTAGTTTATCTTGAAGTTTCGGTTTTGAAGAACGGGTGCACGAGATGCTATTACTACGGTAAGCGATGCGTCTGCGCGAAAGGCAAAGTCGCGAAGCTTTTCTTCAGGAAGAGCGACAGGAAGTTCAACGAAAGGAAAATCACCGGCAAGAGCATGATCCCGAGCTTCCTCCCGACTATCGCCGCGGTCGCCGCGGGCCTGTACCTGGTTTGGACGAGGCTTCCGGCCATAGACCCTGTCATAATATTGCTGGCCGCATGGCCTCTCATAGAAACGTTTCTCGGCAACCCGGTACTTTACGGCAGGATGGCCTGCCCGCACTGCAAGCAACGCGAGCTCGGATGCCCGGCGTGCGAGTTCTTCATGAAGAAGCGCCCTGAAAAGAAATGAATTCGCATCAACCCAAAAATGACTTCGACAAAACACGTAAAAACGACGCATTAGTATTTATGCAAGCTTGAGCAAGTGAGAAAATAATGGCGCAAAAGACTCCGGAGAATTCAGCATTCACATGGAAGGCTGTTCTTGTCGGAGTGATTCTCTCGGCTGTCGTGTGCATGTATTCTGCGTACGCCGGCCTGAAAGTCGGCGGAGTCTACTGGCCCATCATAACCGCGACCATAATGTCGTTCGCGCTGTTAAAACTTTTCGGCAGGACAAACAAGAACGAGGTCAACGTCGCAGCGACCGCGGCTTCGACGGGCGGGCTTCTGGCGGCGGGCATAATTTTCACCGTGCCTGCAATATGGATGCTCGGCCTTGACATCTCGATTTTAGAGGTCACTTTCATCGCGATAGTCGGCGGCCTGCTTGGCGTGCTGTTCACCATCCCTCTGCGCGAGGAGATGATTGTGAAACTGAAGCTGCCGTATCCCGACGGCGCGGCGACTGCGAAAGTCCTCGAGGCCGGGGACAAGGGCGGGAAAAAAGCGAAGCTCATGTTCGCGTTCTTCGGTCTGGCCGGACTGTTCACGGTTATCCGCGACTATTTCCAGGCGGTTCCTTCGTTCTTCAACCTCGACACGCTTAAGCTTTCCGCTGCCAAATATTTCTCCTTCGGCGCGAGCATAAGCCTGGCCATTTTTTCAGGCGGCTTTTTGATCGGGCTCAAATTCACGGCCATATGGTTCGCCGGCGCGATCATATCGTATTTCGCCATCGTGCCGGCGCTCGTGGCGTCGGGCATGTTCGCCGACAAGTTCGCCGCGATGATGACCGTGACGAAGCCTTTCGGCATCGGCGTGATAATCGGAGCTAGCGTCGTCTACTTCCTGCTCAAGGGGCTGCCCGCATTCGTGCCCATGATGAAGGGTGCATGGAAAAAAGAGAAGCGCGGCAGATGGTGGTTCATCGCAATCATCGCTTTTGCCGTCCTGCTGAGCGTCGCGCTGCGGCTCAACGTCGCGATAGCGATAGCGTCGATATTCGGCGCGTTCCTGGTGAGCTACATCGCGGCTCGCATAACGGGCGAGATAAACATCGACCCCATGGAAGTCTTCGCGATGGCCATCCTCATCATAGTGCTTCTGTTCGTGCAGCTCGACCCGGTAGTCGCTGTTATTCTGGCCGCGATACTGTGCATCTCGGCGGGAATGGCGGGCGATTTCATGCAGGATCTCAAGGCGGGCCATCTTATCGGCACGAATCCGAAGGACCAGATAAAGGCTCAGATCATAAGCGTATTCTCATCAGGGATTGTCATAGGCATCGTGCTGTTCGCGCTGGACCAGATGTATAAGATCGGCAGCGTAAATCTTCCCGCGCCGCAGGCCGTCGCGCTTTCGTCCATCGTCGCTGCGGGCGGCATATCCGAGTTCATGGTGTACGGCATAATCGCCGGCGGGCTGCTCACGATCGCTTCCATTTACTTCAAGCAGGGCATCGTTCCAATAGCGTTTGGCATAGGCCTTTACGTGCCCGTCGAGCTTTCGTTTCCCCTGTTCTTTGGGGGTTTGCTCCGCTATGTCGCCGACAAGAAGGGATGGACGGAGAAAGGCCAGCTGATCGCGGCCGGTCTCATCGGAGGCGAGGGATTCCTGGGCGTCGTGCTGGCGCTGCTGGGCTTGTTCTCGATAATATAAGTGGCCGCTCAGATGTCGACGCCGTATACATCTTTAATGATAAAATTAAGATTTTCAACGACTTCTTGCATGGGCGGCCTCTGTTCGCTTTTCTTGCGCACGCATCTGGAAGTCAGATCCGACAGCCTTTGCGGAACTTCGACCACGCTTGAAAGCTTCGGCGGCTCGTAGTGGAGATGCTGGTAAAAAATATCGAAATTGCCTTTGCCGTGGAACAAATTTTTCCCGGAAAGCATTCTAAACATGGTGCATCCGAACGAGTAAACGTCATCCCCGGGGTCCGCCAAATGCTGCGCGCGCAATTTATCAGGAGATATATACACGACCGTTCCTTTCGTCGAGCTCATGTCGCTCTTTTCACCGGTCTTTTCACATATACCAAAATCCGCCAAAACCACATCCTTGAATTTTTTCATTTCATTACCTTCGTATCCGATCGGCAGGAGCCTGAGTAACATGTTGCCGGGCTTCACGTCGTTGTGGACGTATCCTTTAGCGTGCACGTGCGCCAGGCCCTTTCCTGTCTCGCGGAGTGAAATCAGCTTGCATACGTTGCCTTCTTCCGCGTTTAATTCTGAAAACTCCAGCATGTCATGGCCCTGGCAATAAGGCATAACGAAAAACCCGTTTCCGCGGTCCAGGATTTCAACGATGTTTTCATGCCTGCCTATCGCGTCAAGCGACCGCATTTCATTTCCCAAACTCACGTCGCCCGGATATGCGACGCACTTGGCCATATAAATTTTGCCGCCGTGCGTCACTAAGTATAACGGTGCTTCGTCGCACATCTTTCCTTCCACGTTATACGTAGTGCCCGAAACTCCCAAAAGCTGCAAAGGCATGGCTGTGATTGTTTTTGACATAAGCGTTCTTGTTAGTTATTTGACAGTAGCAAATATAAAACTAATTTACGGATAATAAGCACATGCTAAGCGTGATGGATTTCCGGGACATAGATAAGTATTCAGAATATGCAAGGGCCGTTGAAAATGCCCAAAGCCTGCGCGAAGTTTTTGAAATAGAGGGGACCAGGTTCGCCACGGAAGAGGAAATATGCAGTGAGATGGGAATCGCTTTTCACGGGAAGGTATTGACCGATTACATGGAAGAAAACGGTATCCCGCCTGGAGAGTTCTCGCTGCATCTCATATCAAGGGTGCTCAGCGGCGATTGCAGCGGAACGGGCATAACATGTGACGGCGACTATAAGTTTTCTCTGGTCAGAAAGGGCCTTGAAAGGTACAAGGACGTAGCGTGCATGGGATTCAACGACTTAACCGCTGAGGAAGGAACCCTTGCAATAAAACAGCTGCAGGGGCCGCACAAGCATGGGGATATGATAACGTACAGGTATCCCGACGCCAAGAAAAACCTGCCCAGACAGTGGGAACGCAAAATGGTGAAAATCGCTTTGAATTGGGCAAAGGATGCCGGTTTTAAAAAGGCCACGATGCCGACCGCGGCGAGCACGCCTTATTATGTAATGCCGTATGGAATGGACCGCGGGGAAGAAGTGTACGATCACCAGAACCGCCTTAAGGTGAGATACGACGTGACAGCCAAAAGGCTCGGCTTCACATTCGACGGCAGGAACTATGGCGGGGAATATTTCATGACGCTTTGATTTTCAGCGGCAACCAGTTTTTAACTCATAAATGAGTAACGTCTTGCAAGTAGTGAACTTTTAAATATTAAATGCCAATGTTTAAACATGGTAGATGCTGACGACATGCCCCAGATAGGCAGTTCGTGCCAGTGGTTCCTGGGCAAGAAGAGTTTCTGCGGCAAGCTGAAGAAATCGGTCACATGCTCGGGGAACATGGGACAGTGCCCTTTCTGCAAGTAGAATCCTGAGAAAATTATCAGGCGCGAGCCCGCGCTTTCAAAACAGCTTTAACTGTTTTTATATCCCAGTTATTGAATTATCTATATGATTATAGGCATAGACATAGGCGGCTCGACAACACAAGGCGTGCTGTTAAGGGATGGCAAGACGACCAGCTTTACGTCGATACACGCGAGCGACGCGGTCGCTTCCGCGTCAGGCTGCCTTGGCAAGATAATCACAGAAAACCGGATGAAGATAGACCGGATCACGGCCGTCGCCGCGACTGGCGGCGGAGCCGGCAAACTTAACAGCTCGCTTCTCGGAATTCCAGTCAGGAAGGTCGAGGAGATTAAAGCGATCGGCCTCGGCGGCATGGTGCTGACGGGCAAGAAAAGGTGCTTCGTCGTTAGCATCGGAACCGGGACGGCGATGGTCGCGGTCACCGAAGGCGGTAATGTCATAAAACACGCCGGAGGAACCGGAGTCGGCGGCGGCACGCTGAAAGGCCTGTTCAAACTGCTTCTCAACAAGGAGGACATAAACAACCTCGAGATTCTCGCCGGCAAGGGCAACCTGAAAAAAATAAACCTGACCGTGAAGGACATCGTCGGCAAAGGCATAGGCGAGCTTTCAGCCGATGCGACGGCCGCGAACTTCGGCAAGCTCTGCGACGAGACCTGCGACAACGATATCGCTCTAGGCCTGATACACATGGTCGGGGAGATAGTCGGCACGCTTTCAGTCTTCGCCGCAAAGAACCACGGCCTCGAGAAGGACATCGTGTTCATAGGCAAGGTCACTAGGAACAAGACTCTCATGAAAAAGCTGCAGGACGCCGTGCGCACGTTCGGCGGCCGGGCTGTCGTCCCAGAGCACGCGGAATTCGCGACCGCCATCGGCGCGGCCAGGGCTTTGACTACCGGGGAGAACGCGTCTTTTCTGGAAAAGCTGCGCAAGAAAATGAAAAACAATGGGACAACGGCAAGAATAAATGGCAGGAAAAAGCCGCGATAAGTAAAGCTTTATTTCTGTGCGAGCATCAGCACATAGTCAATATTTCCTCTCTGGAAGTTTGCATTGTAGTCTCTCACCACGAGCTTCCACCAGAGAAGCGCCGCCGGGTCCGGATATTTTCTGGGGTCTATACCTCTGGTGTATTCGACCAGCGGCGGGTAGACGCTGCCGCCTATACTCCTATCTTTCCGGATTGAAAAACCCGCTTCCTTCAGATACCTCTTCCATGCATCTTTGGTTGTGAATGTTACATCAGGGAAACGGAGTCTGCCGCGGTCCTCGCATGTGATGTCAGCGAGCACGATTTTACCCTCTTTTTTCAGGACCCGGTATGCCTCACGCGCAAATGCCGCTTTATCCGGATAATGAAAAGCCGATTCCAGACAAAAAAGCCTGTCCATTTCTTCGGAAAGAAAGGGCATCATTTCCGCATCGCCAACAGTTATCCTGATGCGGTCAGATAAGCCTTGTGCGTCCGCGTCTTTCTTGGCACAATTTACATGGTCTAACAAAATGTCGAGGCCCACTACATCAACAGGATAGTGCTGAGCAAGAAAAATGCTTAGAGGGCCTTTGCCGCAGCCAATGTCGCCCACTCTTTCTCCTGCACTTGGAGGCGACATTTCAACGACCTCCCTCAAGAGCCTTTGCTGTGCCTGGTGCAGGTTTTGTATGCCGTCGGCCCAGAAGCCGAAGTTGAGGGCGCGAGAACTCCCTTTTCCATTGACATCTACGGCCTCAAAATTCGGGTCATGCATACTGTAAAAAATGTTTATCTTTTCCATTTCAGAGGTTTTCATATCACGCTATAGTGATGAAAGTTTAAATTAATATTTTTTCGAATTTTCGCGTCGAATGGTATACGAAGCCGTTCCGCGAGACGAAACAAAACTTTTCGCCGCGCGCGATGCGCGAAGGGTAAATCTTGCCTCCCGTTCTGGAGCGCCAGATTTCTTTCCCGTTTTCTGCGCTTATCACATGGTCATCAATTCGGTAGCTGACAGACAAAAACGCGCTGTTTATCGCAATCAATGAACGTTGGAAAAGCGCAATGCATATACTCATTTCCGAGTCACCGTTAAAAAAAGCTTTTATGTAATTCCTACAAAGATTTTGAAAAGGGTTTTGGTGTCTTAAATGGCTGACGAATCCAGGGCGAGGCTGTTTTCTGGGGCGATGTTCGGCTTTTTCCAGACCGTTTTCATGGCCTTCGCGATGCTCATACCGACCATGTATTTTTCCTCGCTGAACATCTCGATAGCGATGTTCGCCTTCCTGCTGTCGATAGGCGACGTGTTCTCTTTCGCGGCCAAGCCAGTGCTGGGACACCTCACCGACAGGCATGGCGAACGCGTCTTTCTTCTGGTAGGCGGGCTCGTTTTCATAAGCGGCCTGTTCATGATAGGCCAGACCACGGACCTGTTTCTGATAACGATATTCAAGATCACATCAGGCATCGCGAGCGCGCTGATGTTCGTAACGATATTCATCTACTCGCTCAGATTCGTCGACAAGGACGCGGACAGGAAAGTCGGCCTGTTCAACGGTCTCTCGAGCCTCGGGTGGATAATCGGCTTCCTCATACCCGGATTTTTCATCGACAGGTTCGGCATCTCTTCCGCATTCTATCTAATATTGATTTCAGGCCTGGTCTGGGTACTGCTGATGTACAAGTTCGCCGGCAAGAAGAAGGGAGGCGAATCCGCGAGGCCGTCCTTCGGATTCCTGAAAAAGACTTGGAAATACATAATATTCAAGACCATGGACCTGGCCATGTTCTCCGCGTTCGTTTTCTTTTTCGCACGCTACGCGCTGAAGACGCTCGGACTTTCTGGCAGCATGGTGTCGCTGGTCGTGATCGCGGAATGCATTCTTTTTTCCGGGACTAACTTCGTCGTCGGCAGGATATCGAACAAGCGCATAAGAAAATACTGGCTGCCTCTTTGCATAGCCGCGCATCTTGCAGCCGCGACCATAATGGTCTTCGGGAACGCGCTGCCGCATTATTTCATCGTCGCGGCACTGATAGGCATGGCCGGGGGCCTTATAGACATATGGACTTTTTCCAGGATAAGCGAAGACTTCGCGCCGTCAGAGAAAGGGAAGGTCATAAGCACGCTGGGGTGGAACAACGATCTCGCGACGATAGCCGGTGCGCAGGTGCCGCTGATTTTCATAACACTCGGGCTGGGCACGTTCACGGCGCTATACGTTTTCCCGCTGGTGATGGCCGTAACCTACATCGCCGCCACGGCCATGAAACGCCTATGATAAAATCAGCGTATGATTTTATTGGGTTTTTACGAAGCTCTTAAAATTTATTTAAACGATTGCAGGTAATACTCTTTTATGGATGCAAGGGGGGAAATATGAAAAAAATAGCATTAAGTATTGTATTGGGCGCGCTTTTTTGCGTTTTAGTTGCCTCTTCAGCATTTGCCGAAGAGCAGCAGGGAAATCCCGGAGCTGGTGAACCGGCTGGCCAGGGACAGGCCAACGGAACGGATGGAATTGTCACAAACACTGAGACGCAACAGCAGAACCAGGGCGAGGCGACCCAGATACAGAACGAGGTCCAGACGCAAAACAGGATTCAAACCGGAACTTACACGACTGAAAACGGAAAGCAGCTGCAGATTCAGGAGCAAAGCAATAACATGGTGCAGCTAAAATCCGGCGCTGTTTTCGCGCAGACTTCCATGGAAATGACGCAGGAACAAACACAAACCGGAACAAAACTGCAGGTTAAGCTGAGCAATGGCAAAAATTCCGAAGTGAAAGTGATGCCTGACGCAGCATCGGAAAAGGCCATGGAACAACTGCGAATAAAGGTTTGCTCAGAGGAGAACAACTGCCAGATTGAATTAAAAGAGGTCGGCCAGGGAGAACAGGTAAAAGCAGCTTATGAAATCCAGGTGGAGAAGAAAGCTAAATTTTTATGGCTGTTTGAAACGAATATGCCGATAAATGCGCAAGTGGATGCTGAAAACGGGGAAGTATTGCAAATCCAAAAACCGTGGTGGGCATTCCTGGCAGCCGAGTCTGACGAATAATTTTTCTATTTCTTTTTTGTTTTATTGCTTTAAGGCAGCCATGCCTATGCGTACTCGCTTTTGGTGTGGTATTCGGACTTGAAGGCGTATTCGCTCTTGAATGAATATTCGCTTTTCAGGTCGAGGGGAACGCTGGTCGTGAGGTCGTATTTCTCCTCTTCTTTGTCGCCTGCGTCCTCCTGCTTTATGGTTATCTCGGCCGAGACCTCCTCGGAAACTTTGTAAGTGGCGACCGTTTTTGTGCTCGTCAGGAAAGCCCATATTTTCTTTCCGGTTTTTGCGTCAAGCCTGTAAAGATGGCAGTCCAGCGAGCCGAATATCACGCTATTTTTGTAAACTGTCACAGGAGACCAGATCTCGTGCATGGCCCTGAAACGCCAGATTTCCTCGCCGGTTTCAGAATCCAGGCAGTAGAAATTATGGTCCCTGGAGCCAAAATATATTTTTTCATTCACAATAGCGGATGTCGAGGAGCCTATCCTGTCGCCCGCGCGGAAGCGCCAGATTTCCCTGCCGGTTTCCGCATCAAGGCAATACAGGTTGTGATCCTGGCAGCCGAAATACAGTTTTTTGTTCTCAACGAGCGGGACGCACGTGATGCCATATCCGGTCTTGAATCTCCATATCTCCTTGAGCGTATCCAGGTTCAGGGCGTACATGTTATTGTCGAAAGAACCGAAGTAAATTGTGTTTTTATCTATGGCAAACTCCATCATATTGACTATGTTGCCGGCTGTCTTGAACCTGCCGGCTTCCTTTCCGGTTTTCCTGTCAAGCACGTAAAGAAAGCCGTCGTAGCTGCCGATGACGAGCTTGTCCTTGTAGGCCGTCGGTGTGGTGATTGCCATATCGCCGGTTTTGAATCTCCATATTTCTCTGCCGGTTTTTGCATCGACTGCATAGACGAAACTGTCCTTGGAGCCGAAATAAATTATGCCGTCGTAGCACGTCGGCGGAGACCAGCACTTGTCTCCGGACTTGAAGCGCCACACTTCCGCGCCGGTTTTTTTGTTAAGGCAGTAGAGGTAATTGTCATATGAGCTCAGATACAAGTTGTCACCATAAAACGCCGGCGCGTAGTTGGGGACGCAGCCGCCTGTCCTGAACTTCCATACAAGCTTCCCTGTTTCCACGTCGATGGCGTATATGAAATAGTCGCACGAGCCGAAGTAAACTATGCCGTCGTTAATGCCGCAGCCCTCGACGCTGCCGCCGTATTCGAAAATCCAGTAACGGAACGATAAATCGCGCTTCTTGATATTGAAATCCGAGAGCTCGATGTCGAAATCCTTGTCGAAGTCCATGTTAAAAATATGTAGGCGTGATTAAAATTATAGCAGTCCCGCTATATCCAGTCTTTCTTCTTGAAGTAGGCCAGCATGATCGCGCTGACCACGAACAGTAACAGCAGCACCTCGTAATAGCCGTACTGCCAGCTGAGCTCGGGCATGTTCTCGAAGTTCATGCCGTATAAGCCCACGATGAAAGTGAGGGGCATGAAAATCGTCGCGATGATCGTGAGCGTCTTCATTATCTCGTTGAGCTTGTTGTTGATGCTTGAAAGATGCGCCTCGAATATCGTGGTTATCATGTCGCGCTGGTCTTCGACTATCGAATACGAGCGCAGCATGTGGTCGTACACGTCGCGGAAGTATATGTTCGCCTTGTCGGAGATGAAAGGCAGGTCGTGGTGCGACAGCTTGTTCATCACGTCCCTCTGCGGCCCCATGCTCTTCTTGAATAGCCTTATGTCCCTCTTTATCTTGAGCATGTCTTTCATGGTCTTTTTTACGTCGCCGGACAGGACGTCGCCTTCCAGCCTCTCCATTTCCTCGTCCCAGTGGTCAAGTATCGGGAAATAATCGTCGACCAACCTGTCGACTATGCAATAGAGTATGAAGTCCGTCCCCCTCGCGAGCATTTGCGGCTCCCTGGCGCACTTATCCGCCAGCTCCTTTATCATGTCGGACGGCTCGTTGGGAAACGTGACGATGTAGTTTTTGCTGAGGAATATGTCAAACTCCTTCAGTTTCAGCATGTGCTTGTGAAAATCGTATGAGAATCGGTGAAAGACGAGAAATATATGGTCGTCGAACTCGTCTATCTTGGGCAGCTCGAGTCGTTTTTTGCAGTCCTCTATCTCGAGCGGGTGAAATTTGAAAACGTCCGCGAGGACTCTGTATTCTTCTGTAGTGGGATTTTCTATGTTAACCCATACCTTGTTCCTGCTGCTGCAGAGGAATGTTTTCAGCCTCGAGACGGGCAGGTCTTTTATTATTTTTTTGCCATTCTCAAGGGCGAGAATTTTTATCATATTACATATTTGGCAGAGGCAATAAAAAAGTAAACCGCAAGCGGGCTACTCACTTATGAGTTGGGATTTTTACGCTAAAAACCGATATGCATCGGCCAATAGAAAGGGTTTTAAAGCAGAAAACCATAGCTTTACCGTGAATGACTCAACGGGTGCCCAGAGAGGCGCCCAGTTGACGACAGACAGGGAGTACAAGACAAAAGGGCTCAGCGGCGTCAGAAACGACACATGGTATCCAGCGTTCGACGACAACGCGGCGTATGAAAACGGTCTTGACATCCAGAAACTCTGCGACTATGCAGTGACGGCTTCTGAGGCGACGAAAAAAGCTATAAAATATGTATACGACTGGACCAGCTCGTGGAGCCTGCACGCGGCGGGCTTCGGCGGGGCGTACCTGCTCACGTCCGGAAAAAACGAAATAGAATGGCTGCACGACCTGCTCGGCGTGCTGGGCGTGATATCGCTGGGTAAAATGATAGACCGGGTAGACAAGAAATACAAGCAGCACAAAAAGGAGAAGGCCATAGGAAAGGTGAAAGAAAGATACTACGGCCTGATGAAAGACGTGATGACCAGCGGCATGGACATCGACGATAAGATAAACTTCAAATATGAAATGGGCATGGACGAAATCTCCAGGAAGCTGTCAAAGAAAAACGGCTACAAGGCCAGCGAGCTGAACGCGGAGCTCGGGAAGATGGAAACCTGTCTGAAGAGATATATAGAAACGAGGAATGGCAACCATGGAAATCACAACGGCAACGGGTACGGGAAATACGGAAACGGTTGTGACAAGCAAGAGGTTGCCTGACTGTCAAGCGATGGTGAAAGATATCGTCAACTAGGTGCTGAAGACGGATGTGATTTAGCCAGTCTCCGGCATAAACTTTCATTCTGCTTTTTCGTGCCTGTTTTCGTGAAATTCAGCTTCAAATCAGCATACAGAGTCGACATTCTTTCCAAGCCGTTCTTCGGATGACTTCTACGCCTGCGAGTTTTAAATAAACTCGTGACCAATTATTTTTCTGGTAAGTGTTTGTTTTAGAAGCGATGTGGAGGGTGGTATTATGGCTTTGGATGAAAAGGGGAGCAACGTGGTTTACATTTCAATTTCAAAGAACGATTTCGGCCAGCGCTTCAAGGCGATGCGCATGGCGACGGCTTTGAAGCTTATCCCGGTTTACCCGAACGTGGCCGCCGACTTCGCGCAGGTGTCCAGGATAACGAACGACAAGGAAGCGAGAGACAAAGAGCGATTGGGCCAGATAAAGAAGGCGTCGGAAGTGTGGGTGATCGGCGAGATGAACAGGGAGATGTTAGAGGACGTGGACCTTGCAAGGCGCATGAACAAGAAAGTAAAATATTTCGAGCCCGCGGCCAAGGACGCCGAACTGAAGGAAATCGATGCCTCCCAGGCAAAAAAAGCCAGGTTCATGTGAGCCGCTTCAGATGTTCTGCAGCGGCCTTCCGTGGAAGCCGTAATTGCTGACGGAAAATGCCGGCATGGCCGGCGTGATAAAGCCTGAGCCGTAGCCGAAACCGGCGCCGTACATCTGGTTCATGGCTTCGGCCTCGACGCTTATTTTGGAGCGCATCTCCGGCCTCGTGTACCGCTCCTCGTATCCTCCGCCGCCGCAGAACGACTCGCGCTCGTTCGCCAATCGCCATTCAACGACGTCGCCCTTTTTGACTTCCTTCTTGTCCAGCGCGTCCTCGACTATGTTGCCGTTGACCCAGACCTCCCAGTATGTCTGGTTCCTGCCGTCGCGCACGCCGTTTAGAGATTCGAAATAAAAAGTCTGGAACTTGTCGTCATACCTGATCTGCGTCTCGAGGCCGCTGGTGCCCGCCTTCTTGACCGTAAACTCGTAAACGTTGGACTCGCCCACGTTGTTTTTCATGAATATGCGCTGGTAGGTCCACTGGTTGTTGATGAACACGGGGTCGTTGTATTCTATCTTGACGAGGCCCGTCCGCCTGCCGTAATGAAATCCGACGTCGGGAACGGTCGTGCTGTTGAGCTCGTCGGCGTATTTCGCGTCCTTCACGTTCGCCTCCGTCAGCATCTCGTTGACCGCGCCCTTCGCCCCCGATAGCGCGGCTTTTTTAGCGGCTTTCCCCGTGACTTCGAGGCGCTGCACGCCCTGCGCGGCGACGGGTTCGACTTCGATTCTCGCCCGGTCCTCGCGTTTCTTATGGCCGGCTTTCACGTACTCGCCGCTCTCTGAAGAGAATTCGGTGTCGTAATCCTTCTCTTCCGTCTCGTCACTGTCTTTAGAATCAACATAAAGCTCTTTCTTGCGCTTCCTGCCAGCGTATTTTTTCCCGCGGCTCAAAACACCGGCGTTTTTTCCGTCCTTTTTACCGGTGAATTTAGGCAGCTCAGCCTCGTCGTTTTCGTAAAGGGAGCGCACCTTTTCAACCAGACTCGCCCCCGGGAACAAAGAAATCCTCATCACGATAATTGTTCATAAAGATAATAAACGTTGCGGCAGGAAAACATCTTTGATGAATTTTTATTTCAACTAATCATCCAATAACCATGAAAATTGCTATCTGCTCGAGCATGGTGTTCGCCGAGAATATGCTGGAGACGAAAGAGAAGCTCGAGAAGCTGGGCCACGAGGTTCTCATATCCGATTTCATCGGCTCATACGCCGGCAAAAACGAAAAGGAGAAGGAAAGGCTGACGCTCTTGGACAAGAACGAGAAAGACGCGATACGCAGGTTCTGGAATAAGATAAAGAAGAGCGACGCGATTCTCGTGCTCAATTACGACAGGAGGGGCGTCAAAAATTACATAGGCGGCAATACGCTGATGGAGATCGGCTTCGCGCACGTCCTGGGCAAGAAAATTTTCCTGTTGAACCCCATCCCTGAAATAGAATTTTACAAGTCCGAAATAGAAGCGGTAAGACCCGTCATCATAAACGGCGATTTAGCCAGGATAAAATGATAAAAAAGAATGAGAGGAAAGTTAAAGGCCGCCCGGATTCGCCAGCGGCCCGCCCTTTCCCTGGGTAAAGCTATGACACGTTTGGGTGTGTTTGCCTTCAAGCGTAAACCCTGATGCCGAACTCCTTCGAGAAGTTCTCGGCAGCAGATTTCACCTGCTTCGCTTCCTGGGTCTTGCCCATTATGTAAGGCGACTTCACTCCGGTTATTATCGTTATGACCTGAAGCTTGCCCTTGAATTCCGGCAGGATCCTGGCTCCCCACATGACCGTCGCGTCGGGATTCATCTTCTTGGATATCGTTTCGCCGACGATGTTTATCTCGTCGAGTGTCATGTCGTCTCCGCCGATTACCTGTATCAGCGCGCCTGTCGCACCTTCATAGTCGACATCTAGCAGCGGGTTCTTCAGCGCCTGCTCCACGACCTCGTAAGCGCGGTTCTTCGTGTCTGATATGCCGACTCCTATCGTCGCGACGCCTCCAGAGTTCATTATGGTCTTGACGTCTGCGTAGTCGAGGTTGACCAGCGACGGTTGCGAAATCGTCTCCGTTATGCCCTTTATCATTGTCGCTATGAGGCCATCTGCCACAGCGAATGCCTCTCCAAGCGGCCTGTTGCCTGCAAGCTGGACGAGCTTCTGGTTCTCTATAACAATGACAGTGTCACATGCGTCCCTTAGTCGCTGCAGACCGTCTTCCGCCTTGCCTACTCTCGCGCCTTCCATCTTGAAAGGCAGCGTGACAGTGCCTATCACTATCGAGCCTGTCTCCTTGGCGATCTTGGCCACCACTGGCGCCGAACCTGTTCCGGTCCCGCCTCCAAGCCCACATGTCACGAACAGCAAATCGCAGCCGGTTATTAGTTTCTTTATATCTTCCCTGGACTCTTCAGCCGCTCTCCTTCCGACTTCAGGGTAACCACCTGCTCCTAGCCCTCTCGTGATGTCTTTTCCTATGAGAAGTTTCTTGTGGGCGTTTGTGACGGCAAGATGCCTGGCATCCGTGTTGGCAGCTATTGTCACTGCGCCTTGTATGTCCATGTTCGTCAGCCTGTTTATGGTGTTGCTACCACCGCCACCACAGCCAAAAACCATTATCTTGGCCTGGTGAGATTCAAATTCATTCTGAGCACAATTCTCCATTCCCCATCACCCCATTTACACTGAGCGGCAAATAATATTTTATTTGAACATACTTATATACTTTTCTATTGTTCTTAGTTTTTAAAAACAATATT
>JAZDFI010000033.1:0-4618 GCA_043808015.1 Candidatus Aenigmatarchaeota archaeon | reverse complement strand
CGCGGCGTATGGCAAAATCGTGTTGATGAACGCGACGACCTGCGGGTTCATTATCGAGAAGAAGGCGAAAACGACCGCTATTATCGCCTTGACGCCCTTGTTCGAGAAGACCTTCGAGACCTCGAGCGCGCCATAGACGATCGCGAGCACTAAGAAGAAAGGCAGCAGTATCTCCATCGAGAACATGCCGCCTCCAAAACTGCTGAATATGTCCGCCATAACATCACTTTCTGGATGGAGTAGGCAAATGCATAAACCTTTCCATCAGCTGTTTATATTTTTTACCGCCCACGGCAAAACCCATCCCTGTTACATCGGTACTGCGCACCAACCCTTCGAGGTTCTTCAGTTCTTCTTCGACGTGTATGTATATGCGCCCGTAATCTTCCGAACCCTTTGACTGTTCTAATTTTCTTAAGTCGGCCTCTATCCTGTCGTATAGCTGTTTTTCCTGGCCGGTTATTTTCATGGTCAGTCTGCTGGAAAGTTTATCCATCACCCCTCCGCCGCCTATGGTTTTACCGTGCACCCCTCCTCCTCCGCGGCCGCCGCGATACGCGATGAAGTAGATGAAGCCCAGGAACATCAGGCCGAACAGCCAGAACTTGCTGAGCATGACGAACCAGTTGTATAAGCCCTGCAGTATGATGAAAGCGTAAACGCCGATTGAAAGCAGGATTCTGAGGGCTTTTTGCTCGCCAATTACCGCATGCGATAGTATCCAGACGAAAATGACGATGAAAACTGTGGGGAAGAACAGCAGGTAGAAAAGCTGGTAAAGCGGCCCCTGCGCCGCGTATTCGGCAACCTGGTTCTGGTTTATCTTGAGGATATCGACCAGCATCCCGAAAACGTCGGCTGCCATGATAATCTATTGAGCGGCCAAATTTAAATAATCGGGGCTGGATTACTGCGTTGTCCGCGTTCCTTTGCCGTTGAAGTTCCAGCCATCGATAAGTAATTTTTTACCAAGACCTGCCGCAGTGAATAAAGGATAAATTCCAAGAGCTAACGGGCCACCGACCTCTGCAAGATCACATGCCATGTCAAGATGCATCTCATATAATGTGTTTTCATCCGTTTCACCGAGTCCGGCTGCCCTCAATGCCTTTTTTGTGGCCATGAAAGCCGGAGCTATAGCGCCAAAAAATATGCCTATCGTCCCATTTTTCATTGAAAGATCTATATCATAATTTCCGGGTCTCATTATTCCGAGAGGACCGCGTGAAACATGTATTTGCACAGTGTAAAGGTTATTGCCTATTGATTTTCCGTGTTTCTTAACTTTCTCCATATAGTGCTTCACTGCTTTTTCTCTTAGAACGACTCTGGTCCTTGTTTCATCGATTCCTGTGTAATAATCATGATATCCTCTTTTGCCAAAATACACACCACCCGTAGCTGCGTTTATTAGACCGAGAAGTTCTGCTTTTTTGTTAGGTGACGTATGCGACGGATCTTTTCCATGCTCACCGCTTTTGAATTTTATTTTCCCGGACTCTTGGTCGTTGAACATTTCATCATATCTCTGGAGAGGTTTTTCATCCTTTCCATAGTTTCTTGTTGCAACAAGTTTCATTTCTCCGGATGGGTTTTTCTGATATATGAGTTCCTGACATTCTTCGCCGTTTGTTCCCCCTCCTTTGTAACCACCGGAAAGCCAGTTCGCAAAAGTATCTCTATAGTGATCCCTGCGCAGCTCACCTATAATCCTTTGTTCAATCAATTCCGGAGCTGCATCGATTAATGTTTGAATGAATCTGCTGTTATATCCCATATTTACACCATAAACTATTGCGAAAGCCTGCTCACTTTGCCCTTGTAAAATATTGCGCCTGCAGCGTCAGCCTGGCGCTCGTCCGTGCCGCCTTTTTTGTGGAAAAGCTCGTGGCCGAATATCTCGAGAGGATGATAACCCCATCTCATGGAGTCGGGGTTCACGAAAATCTCGCCGGTATCAGAAAGGCACGCGCCGAGATTGACTTTGCCGTTTTTGCCGCCGTTTGCGTTCAGGACCCATCCTATGTAGTCGCTGTCCGCAAGCGTGACCGGTTCGCCGTCTATTACGGTCTTGCCGTAAACTGCGCCCTTGGCGGGTTTTGCCAGATCCGAACCGTTGACTATGAAACCGTAAAGCTTGCCCAGGCCTTTGAGGCCAGCTGAAAGATAATCTAACTGTTGCCCAGTCTGGCCAAGTCCGCCTTCATTCCCCATGTAGTTTTTGAACAGATTCTTTTTCATCTCAAGCACCCTTTTCTTTTCGTCTATTGTTTTGTGTTTTGTATAAATCCGAGATAGCACATTTACCCTCCAGATGTGTTATCTCTGCTAAGTAATTAATTCGAAGACTTATAAAGCTTCCTGATGACGAAATTCGACATATGTCGCCTCTATTTTGGATGAGGAAAAACACCGAAAAGCAGCGCCTGAAAAGACCTAAAAATCCCCCTTTCGTCCAAAACGGGCGGGAAAAGCTTATATAGCAAAAAAGGAACTATTTACTGTAAATTATTCAAACTGTTAGAAACGACATCAGAAATAGGGGATTAACAGGCAACTTTTGGCGAAGTTGCCCCGATGCGGACCCAATTCGTTTGGCGACGAAGAGGATTCGTTGAATCTGGTTCTTTTGTGTCACCCTTGAGTATAAGCTAGTTTTCTGAGAATAATTGAGAAAAGAACTTAAATACATTTCGCTGCTCGAAAACAACAAACCGGAAATATATGATGAAGTGGATGAGTCGTTTTCGCGCACGGGATGGTTTGGATTAAGGGGTGAGGCATATGGGAGAGATAGTGAATGTGGAGGTAGGAGCGGACGTGCTTGCCAGCGTGGCGGTCGAAACGCCAGTCCATGCGGCGCCGGCAAAGATAGCTGGTCAGGGCACGGCCGACACCTGCTTTGAGCAAATGGTGAAGGACGAGCTGGGTTTCGATCTCATGGGAGCCAAGATAATGGTCATGGGCGTCGGAGGCGGCGGCAGCAATACGATAAGCCGATTGACTGACATAGGCATAACTGGAGCGAAGACTGTAGCGGTAAACACGGACGCGAGGCACCTGACGGCTTCGAGGGCGCACGAGAAGTTCCTCATAGGCAAAGACGTCACTCGCGGGCTTGGTGCGGGCGGTTACCCGGCAACGGGCAAGAAGGCCGCTGAAGAGAGCGAGCGCGAGCTCAAGAAGATGCTTGAAGGCATAGACATGTTGTTTTTGGTGGCCGGCATGGGAGGCGGAACTGGAACAGGAGCCGCCCCGGTAGTGGCGAGGATAGCGAAAGAAGCCGGAGCTATTGTTATAGCGAACGTGACCATGCCTTTCAAGGTCGAGGGCGCGCGCATGGGCAAGGCTGAGGACGGACTATTCAACCTGCGCCAGTATTGCGACACGGTCATCGCTATCGAAAACGATCGTCTGCTCAAGATAGCGGGCAACCTGCCGTTAAAACAGGCGTTTTCAGTAGCGGATGATTTGGTAGCCAGCATGATAAAGGGCATAACCGAGACGATATCCACGCCTTCGCTGGTAAATCTCGACTATGCAGACGTGAGGGCTATAATGCATTCTGGCGGGGTAGCGACGGTCGGTTTCGGCGAAGCCTGCTCGAACGAGCGCGCAGAGGAATGCATCATAAGGGCAATGTCGAATCCGCTGCTAGACGTAGATTACCACGGCGGCTCAGGGGCGCTGATCCACATAACCGGCGGCGCGGACATGCGACTGGACGAAGTGAGCAGGATAGGCGAGTACGTCTCGAAACAGCTGGATCCGGACGCACCGGTCATCTGGGGCGCGAGAATCGATCCCGCGTTCAAGAACAAGATGAAGGTCATAACAATCGTGACCGGCGTCAAGTCGCCTTACATCCTGGGCAAGCTGGATGCGCACTCCCACACAAGAGACATTCCGGACGTGCACGCGCTTGTCCACAGGGAGCTGGGCATACCGCTGCTGGCATAAACGCTTGCGCAAAGGCATTGCGATACGCCAGGGTCCAGTGTTCAGAATCAAAAGAGAGTAGGCTATGACGATTGAGACTCACCCCTCCTTCCATTAGCCTGCCTCTTGCTTTTTATTTAATCCTTTCAATGTATTTTCATGGGCGCGAGAAAGGGCCAGCTTTTTTTGGTATCCATCGTTTTCCTGATAGGCATGATTTTCATAGTCCAGCAGGCGCTTTTCCAGTATTCGACCATAGAGATGTCCAAGCCCTTCGCGAACAGGGACGCGGAGCTTTTCGGCAACATAATCGGCGTGGTCAACAGGACGATTGCGGAGACGTATTACTGCAACGAGACCAAGGACAGCTTCGGCACGCGCATGGACGACATCAAGACATCGTTCCTTGAGGAGCATGGACGAGAGTATTCGATAGAAATTAACTACGACCTCAACTGCACGCGCTGGCTCTCTTCGTCGCTAGCTCCGCTGTGGCTGAGCGTGAGCCTCACGTCGCAAGGCAGGAACACGAGGGGCACGTTCAGCATGTATCATGCGGCTTGAAAAGCAAAAAACAATTACAACTTTTGAGTGATAAATTTTTAAATATAAGAACCAATAATTATCCATGGATACGGGTCAGATAATCCATGCAATAGAGTCTGCCGTCAGGAGCAAC
>JAZDFI010000032.1:0-10161 GCA_043808015.1 Candidatus Aenigmatarchaeota archaeon | reverse complement strand
AAAAGGCAAGAAATACGAGGACCACGTTTATGGCGAGCGCAGGACTCCATACTATGGGCAATATTCGGCCCAGGCGCAGCCCAGGATGATGAAAGGTTCTGTAGGCGTTCCGGTGAATGCAGCGCCACAAGCGCCGCGTGTTCAGAACGTCCAGAGAACGCCCCGGATGACCCGCGAGCAGTGGCTATCGAGGGTCCTGACAGGCAGGTATTCTGATGGCACGGGATACCCGAAGAGCGGCAAAGACTTCATGCGCAGGTAAGTATAAATGAATAAAATGATGGTGATAAATATGGTACAACGTCTTGATTCAACCTCAATTCTTTTCGGAAAATACATTCCCGAAATTCCATACAAAGGTCATGAAGTGATTTTAATCACAGGTAACGGAAAAGGAAATGTCATGGCAGTAAGCGAAAATATCCTTAGAGAACGAAATCCTGTAATACCCGCTGTGTTTTCGGATTCTGTCCCTGAAGCAGTGCATGCCGCCAAAGAAACGTGGGATCAGGGAAAGAACGGCGGCAAATACATTCAGGTATAGGCACAGAGTTGGATTTCCATGTCTTACGGCTCAAAAGTTCTGGCCAAATATTCCACCGCAGGGGGCCAGGTTCTTGGCATATGCCAGAAGAACGCCGACGCCAAATTCTACGTTTTTCTTGATGTTGAAAAATCCGGATTCCAGATATCTGAAGTCTTCCCTCCGGAGAAGCAGATCAGCCATGCCATAAGATATCTCGAAAGCCTGAATCCATTATCCACTTTCGAGGAAGCGGAAGACCGCCTGAAAAACGGTTTCATAGGGCTTCATAAAATCCCAGTGGACGACGGCTGGAAAATAATCGTATACAACGGTACTAAAATGAAAGTATAAGCCGCAAATGCCGACAAAATTCTCGAGATGCTATCAAAACCGCCATCCGATTAACCGATAGCGCTTTTTGGAATCTGTTAACAATATCTGTTTTTAAAATTTCACTTCCATAGAGTTTAATAAAAGTTATAATAATTAACCAAGCTCTTTGGTGGTGGTTTTATGAAGACAGATAAGATTTTAGCTGTATTCGTTTTGTTAAGCGTTTTCGCCGCAATCGCGCCGTTTGCGAGCGCCTATTCCAACATAGGCCTTTCGCTCGCGAAAGACAAGGTATCCGGCTGCCCCGGATATGCGATACCGGTCGAGCTGACAGTATCGAACAATGATGTTGTGACTCACACATACTCGCTTTCGTTAGAACTGCCTGCCGGATGGACGCAGCCGGACAACGGCTTCATACAGCCTGACGTGACGCTGGTCTCAGGCGAGGCGAAGAAGCTAACGTTCTGGGTCAATCCTTCATACACGCCTGGCATTTACAGCGTGAAAGTTAAGGCGAAAGCGGGGATTGACGAGGCCTACAAAATGCTTGAGGTCGAAGTCTTGAGATGCCACGAAATCGCGGTACAGGCGCCGGAGACGGTGGACATATGCATGGATGCGAACTTCCAGTATTCTTTCACCGTGGCCAACAACGGAAAAGAGACAGAAGAATTTGATATTTCCGTTACCGGTTCATGGTCCACTAAAGAGCTTCACAAGGAAACGATTTCTTTAGACGCGGGAAAGAGCAAGAACATCGCTTTCGACTTGACCGCGCCAAAGGAGAGCGGCAAGCTCACGGTAAAGGCGGTTTCCAAGACGTCTTACGCGAAAGACGAGAAATACACGCAAGTCAATGTCAACAAGTGCTACGACTTCGACGCGTCGATGGAGCCGAAAGAGTCGAGTGCGTGCGTCGGTTCTTCAGCGAAATACGTAATCACGATAACCAACAAGGGCACGGCCGCTGATGTTTATTCGGTAAGTTCGCCGCAATGGGTCTCGCCATCTCAAATGAATGTTACCGTTCTTCAGGGCGAGCAGAAGACCATCGAACTGAACGCCTTCCCGGAGAACAAGGGCAAGACGAGTTTCGACGTTAAGATAACTTCAAAGGGTCAGGCTACGCTTTCCAAAACGCTAAAAGCGTCCATGGAAGGCAAAATTTGCAGGAGCGTCGCTGTCATTGTTTCTCCTGCCAGGCAGGAAGTGTGCAAAGGCCTTCCGGTGGAATACAAGGTCACGGTAAAGAACACGGGCATGGCGAAAGACACTTACACGCTCAGCTCGAACATCGGGACGCTGGATAGCGACACCGTCACTGTAGAGCAGGGCGAGATAAAGGAGCTTACGCTCAAGATTGAGACCAAGGATTTCACCGAAAATGAAGGTCTAAAAGACATTATCGTGGCCGCCAAGAGCGGGGAAATAAGCGACCAGAACACGGTCCAGCTGGCGCTCAAGAACTGCTACGCGGCGGAGTTCGGCGTCAGCCCGCAGACATCCAGCGTGTGCGCGGGCGAGGAAATCGCCTACGTCATCGCGCTCAAGAACACGGGCGAGTTCGCGGACAATTACACCATCGGAATCGAAGATGGGATTCTCGGCTCCGTAAGCCTGGCGCCCGGCGAACTGAAGATGTTCTCCACTACTGTTAAAATAGGCTTCCCGGAAGGCAATAACAAGCTAACATTCACGCTCGCTTCCGAACACTTGGTAATGGACGCGACCGCCAACATAACGGTCAAGAAGGAAAGCGAATGCTACAACCTGCAGTTCACGAGCGAAGGCCCCTCATACACTGTCGATGCAGGCAAGGGCATTGCCATCGCAGTGAAACTGAAGAATACTGGCGAAAGGAACGATGCATACAAAGCCGAAGTGATAGGCCCCGGCTGGATGAGCCTCAACGACGATTCTTTCGAGCTTGCCCCGGGCGAGGAAGCTTACGCTTACATCTACGCTTCTCCCGGCCTCGACGTCGCGAAAGGCGTGTTCAACGCGCAGCTGAAAGCGACATCGCTGGTTTCGGGCGAGCATGACTTCGACTTCAGAATCGGTGTGGGAATGGTCCCGCCCGAAGAGACGAAACCGCAGGGTAACGGCATGAGCATAACGGGCAACATTATCAACCTGTCCAGCAACACCGGCAAGGTTATGCTGCTGGCTCTGATAGTCTTCCTGATAATAATAATACTGGTGGTCAAGTTCGTGCTGTTCGTCAAGTGAACCGGACCGGATTAAAAGGTAAATGTTATGCTGCCACTAGTCACGGGGGAAATGAAACCGATAAAAATCAAGAGTTACACCCCATATGAGCAAGCGGAAATAAACGCATTGAGACTTGAAGCTGAAAATGCCCTTTCAAACATTTCACTTGGCGAAAAAAATTACCTTGATGGCCTTATAGTAAAATTGGGCAAATATCCGGAAATTTTTGGATGCACCATTCCCAGGGTGCAGCTCAGGCTGTCAGAACTAGGCTGATTCAGTAACTCAGCATTTTAACCATGCCGTATCCTCTTACAGCGCCAAGGCTCATCTCTGCCAGCACGCGCCATGGCGTATTGCTTGTGACCAGGAATTTCTTGAGCATCTTGCTGTACAGCCACGCCTTGGGCTGGTAGTAGTTTTCTGCCGTGTATTTCATCACATATTCCTGCGACCTGGTCAGGCGCTCCCGCGCCCAGTTCAGGACTTCGTTCATGGGCATGTAACGGCCGGTGAATTCGACCCGTCCGCTGCGAATGCATTTGAGCACGCCATCGACGCTATCCGCATCCATCGTGTTGACGGAGCAACCGAGCATGGAAAGAGTATGCGCGTCCGAGCCGGCGATCTTCGGAAGCGGGGAATGCCTGAACATGGAGGACGTGCACAGGTTGCCAATCTTGTCTATGTTGAGCGAGTTGAACACTTCTATGGCGTCCGCCTTTTCAGCCTGCCTTCGGATGCCCTGGCCGCGGACGTCGAAAGGATGTGCCGCTACGGAAACGCCACCCTGTTCGCGTATCCTTTCCACCGTTTCTTCGACGCTGAGGAAGTTCGCTACCGGCTCGCTTATGCCCAGGGCTATAACATGACCTGACTGTGTCTGCAGCTCGACGCCTGGAATGAAGATTATGCCCTGTTTTTTCGCTTCCCTGCGCGCTTCGTCCCATGCCTTGGTCGTGTGGTGGTCCGTTATGGCAACGCCTGACAGCCCTAACCTCTTCGCGTGGGCGACTATCTCCGACGGGGATGGTATGCCTTCCCAGGGTATTTTCGCGCCCCTGGAGTGATGGGAATGGCAATGTAGCTCGAATTTCATCAAAAACACCTGAAATGCCCGTTTGTGAATATTTATTAATATCTAATAATAATTCTTATAAATCTGGCAAAACGGCCAGAAGTAGCTTTAAAGGTGATTCTTATAATATCGGCTCCAAGTCATATCGGAATAATACCCGACGGTAACAGGCGGCTGGCCAAGCGCCTGATGCAGATGCCATGGAAAGGTCATGAGATGGGCCTCGGCAAGATCAGGAACGTGGCCAGCTGGTGCAACGAGCTGGGCGTCAAGAACGTGACGATATATCTGCTTTCGCTTGAAAACCTGAAGAACAGGCCCAAGCGCGAGCTGAGCTACCTGTTCGGCCTCGCGCGCGGCGAGATAAAGGAAATCCTTGAAAACGCGAAGCACTCCGTGCACATTAACAAAACAAGAGTCAGGTTCTTCGGCAGGCTCGAAGTGCTGCCGGCGGATATTCAGCAGGGCATACGCCTCGTCGAAGAGAAGACCGGCCGTTACACAAACGCCTTCCTGAACCTCGCCATCGCCTACGGCGGCCGCCAGGAGATAACCGAAGCCGTGCGGAAGCTCGCCAGAGACGCGCAGAAAGGCAGGATAAAAGTCGGCAACATAAAGGAGAGCACGCTCAGGAACTACATGTGGGCCGGCGAACTAAGCGATCCGGACATGGTAATCAGGACGGGCGGGGAAAAGCGGCTCTCTAATTTTCTCCCGTTCCAGTCGACCTATTCCGAGCTGTTCTTCATGGACAAGTTCTGGCCCGAACTTAGCAAGGACGATATTGCTGGAGCGATAAAGGAATACGCGGAAAGGCAGCGCAGGTTCGGCAAATGATAATCGTTTTCTGCTTAAGATCTTTCATGAAGAGCTTACTTTAAATTATTTTCTCACCAAGTAATTCATAGTGTTAATTGGGTGCAATAATGGCATACTCTTTCAACTTCGACCTCTCGAAATTCTCCCAGAACTTTTTCAGGGACCTTGCCAAGTTCTCTGAAAGGAACAGGCTGCACAAGAAGCTGGGCAGCAGCTCGAGAAAACTCATGGAGAAGTTCAAGGTTCACAAACTGACGGGCCTGCCCGTGTCCGAGGCCTCCATGATCGTCGAGGACCTGATGGACACGTACATACGGAATCTGACACAGAAGGAAACCTTCTCGAAAACGAAAAAACGCGCACTCCTCATGCCGCACTGCGCCAGGAAGTTCATGGACCAGAGGTGCAAAGCCAGGTTCAACGCCGAATTGTCTTATTACCAGTGCCGCCACTGCTCGCCGGACTGCAGCGTCAACAAGGCGACGGCGCTGGCGCAGAAGAAGGGTTACGACATATTCATCCTGCCCGGAGGCTCGTGCGTGAGGAAGCTGCTGGCCACGCGCAAGTACGACGGCGTCGTCGGGGTCGCATGCTGCGAGGAAATAAAGCTCGCTTCGAAGCTGCTCGAATTAAACAAGATTCCCTTCCAGGCCGTGCCGCTCATAAAGAACGGCTGCTCGGGCACGAAGTTCAGGATGGAAACGCTGGAAGCCGTGATGACATGAGCGGCGAACTTTGATTTTTATATATCAGCGGTAAAAATAACACATCTAATTAATGGTTGGTTGTTTTTCGCATACAGGTGTGTGAACAACGTATGGTTGTCAGAAAAGTCTTGGATGAAACAAAGAAAAATTACCTGAAGGTAAGCGATCTTTTCACATCAACATTCACAACCACTTACCAGTTCATTCTCCAGCAGGTGATGCTCTCGAATATAAGGAGAGCCATGGAGAAGGACTTCGAGACTGTTCTCAAGATATACTTCGATGAGGAGAACAACTATTACCTGAACTACAATCCCATGAAAAAAGAGGAGTTCAGGAAAATATGGAATGACATGGTCGCGAGAAAGCACACTTACGTGTGCGAGATGCTTGGCGATGTCATAGGTTTCATATCGGCTTCCTCTCCGGAAGGCCAGGGGCAGCATGTCGCGCACATAACCCCCATAGTAGTCAGAAAGGAATTCAGGGGCTTCGGCGTGTCAAAAAAACTGATGAGGTATATTTTGAAAAAACTAAGGGAAGAGGGCTTCAAGAGAGTCGATCTCGAGGTCAATGCCGACAACAAAAGAGGCATAAAGTTTTTCAAAAAGTTCGGTTTTGAAAGGGAAGCCACCATGAAGAAAAACGTCAAAAAGGGCGGAAGATACTACGACGATTACCTCATGGTGAAGTTTTTCTGATATTTTTATATCTTAGCGACAAAAATAAAACATCGTAATGGATTGAGGGTTGAGAGGTTTTCGCATGATAGCAAGGCAGACTGCCAAGAAAGTGCGCGTGTGGGAAATTGTAAACGGCACTTTCGTCAAGAAGGGCGGCTTCGAGCCCAGTTTCGTAAAGACGCCGTCCGGGGAAGAGGTCGCACGCGCAAGGGTACTGGCGACGATCGTGGCGAAATTCGTCGCAGAAGACGGCAACTATGCGGCTGTGACTCTCGACGACGGCAGCGATACCATACGCGCCAAGACCTTCAAGACGATAAAGCCGCTCGACACGGTAGAGATCGGCGACATCGTCGACGTGATAGGCAAGCTGAGGGAATACAACGGCGAGAAGTACATGATGCCTGAGGTCGTCAGCAAGGTGACGGACCCGAACGTCGAGGTGATGCGCAGGCTCGAGATGGTCTACAAGCAGACGGCCGCGCGCAGGGCGAAGGAATTCCTGGAGAAAAACAAGGCTCGCAATCCAGACGAGCTCAGGCAGGAGCTTTCTGAAAAATTCGGCATAGAGAAGCCCATAATTGACTCTCTGTTAGGCGAAGGCGGCAAGAAAGCCGGAGGCAGTGAAAAAAGCTCGCTGAAGAAGCAGCTGCTCGACGTCATCAACGCTTCAAAAGACGGCATAGTCTATTCCCAGCTCATGAAAAGCGTCAAGGCCAAGGGCGCTGACATCGAGAGCGCGGTCGACGAGCTCCTTAATGACGGCATGTGCTATGAGCCAAGCCCCGGCAGGATAAGAAAAATATAATGCATCTTTTATTCAAAAATGGTTTCACATCTGCAATTTCTGTAATGTGTTTTCAGGTATGTCGATGGCTAAAGTTGAGCCAATAGCCACTTTGCTTAACTTCTCTTTAAAAACAGGGTAATTATCGTCTCCTGGCCGGCTTGTAAACTCCAATGTCCTGTTGCTTACCGGGTCATATAGGTGGAATATCAGTTCACCGTACAGTCTTCCATTAGAAACCCCGGAAAGGGTAAATTTTCTTTCCATGAGAATAACAATGGAAAAGGTTTTAAAAATATTACATGAGCCAGAATCACAAAAGGCCGATGTCCAATGGCGCGAGTCCCATCTCCTGCAGGTCCTTTTCGCTTATGGAAACCGAAACTTCATTCCCTTCCCACATCATTTTCCCGACGCTCGGCATCTCAGCAAGGTCGTATATTTTCAAAAAAGTTTCGCCATATTTGGCGATTTTGTCTTTGTATAGCGGCGCTAGCACGGTTATGAGGCGGTTTCTGTGGAAAGCGGCTTTCTCAACGCGGACGTCGACCATATCCACAATCATGGAGTCCCTAGAATAAGACGGGAAGCAGTTTTAAAAAACCGGGGTGTGCTCACTTGGCAATGAGCCTGATTTTGGCCCTGGCCGCATCTATGGCTATATGTATCCTCTGCAGCGCTGTTATGTTGGTGAGGATTGCCAGCGCCACGATTATGTAAGTCAGGTAGGAAAGCCTGAAATGCGCCAGCAGTATGCCCAGGAAAAGAATTATGAGGCGCTCGCCGCGCTCCAGCAGGCCGCCCGCTATTTCCTTGTCCGTGAGCTCCTTCTCTTTCGCGGCGGCTTTCGCGTAGGTCGTCATCATGGAGCCGAGCAGGAACAGGAATATCCACACCGTGCTGGGAAGATAGAAGTCCGGCAGCCCCACGAATAGCAGGCCCACGAGTATTATCGCCTCGACGTACCTGTCCATTATGGTGTCAAGGTATGCACCCAGCTTCGTGGTCTTGCCCATAACTCTCGCGACGGCCCCGTCAATCATGTCTATGAAAGCGGCCACTATCAGGAAGCAGGCTGCGACAAGGAACTGCTTATCGACAATGAAGTAAAGCGAAGCCAGTGTAGGCAATATCACGAGAAGCGTCCACTGGTTCGGGGAAAGGCCTACTTTGGAGAAAACCATGCCTATCTTTATTGACAAATCCGAAAACATCTCGCGCTTCCTGTAAAGGACCATCTTGTCAACCCTGTTATAATCTTATATGAGGTTCCTTTTATGTTTCTATCGTTCACGTTCGCCCTTGATGAATTCCTCGACCATCTGCTTCGCGACGGAATCCGGGAACTGCTGCGGCGGATGCTTCATGAAATACGATGATGGCGATATCAGCGCGCCGCCCACTCCGTGGTCTTTCGCCAGCTTTATGCAGCGTATCGCGTCGATTACGATGCCGGCCGAATTGGGCGAATCCTCTACGGACAAGCGAAGCTCCAGTTCGATGGGAACATCTCCGAATTTCTTGCCTTCCATGCGGATGAAGCAGACTTTGTTGTCATTCTGCCAGGGCACGTAATCGCTGGGCCCGATGTGTATGTTCTCGTCCTTCATCCTGACCGGCAGCTGGGACTGGACCGCTTCCGTTTTCGAAATCTTTTTCGACTTGAGTCTTGAGCGCTCGAGCATGTTGAGGAAGTCAGTATTCCCGCCCGTATTGAGCTGGTACGTGCGCTCAAGTTTTACGCCGCGGTCTGAGAAAAGCTTTGTCAGAACCCTGTGCGTGATGGTGGCGCCGACCTGCGATTTTATGTCGTCGCCTATTATCGGGAGATGGGCGTTCTCGAATTTTTTGGCCCACTCGCTGTTGGAAGCGATGAATACGGGCATGCAGTTGACTAAACCGCAGCCGGCTTTGATAGCCGCTTCCGCGTAGTATTTCGTCGCCTCTTCCGAGCCGACGGGCATGTAATTGATCAGGACGTCCGCTTTCGTCTCTTTCAGAACCTTGGCTACATCGACGGGCGCTTCGTCTGAGACCAAGAAAGTCCTGTCCTCCGGGTAGTCTTTCATGTGATTCGCCACGCCGTCGAGCGTCGGGCCGCGCATGACCGTCACGCCGATTTTGGGGACGTCCTTGCAGAAGACTTTGGTGCAGTTGGGCTTCGCAAATATCGCTTCCCCAAGGTCCTTCCCGACCTTGCGCTTGTCGATGTCGAACGCCGCGACGGGCCTTATGCTGGTTATGGCGTAGCCGCCGAGAACGTTGTGCATGAGCCCGGGCACGATCTCGTCGTTGGTACTGACGTTCTTGTAATAGAACAGCCCCTGTATCAGCGACGAGGCACAGTTGCCCACGCCCGCGATTGCAAGCCTTAATTCCTTCACCATAAAACCACCATCCGTATGTTATTTCCAAAGAACATCATTATTTTACAGTTATAAAATAATTGCAACCTCATATTTAAATGTTTTATACCAGTAAAACAACTTGTTAACATGCCATTCGTCAAGCTGGAAAGAAACAACACTTACGACTGCCTGTGGCCATACATACTGCGCATACTGAGGGAAAAGCCCATGCACGCTTACGTTCTGCGCGCAGAAACCGAGCGCAGGTTCGGCTTCAGGCCGGGCAACGTGACCGCTTACCGCGTGCTCTACTCGCTCAGGAAAAAGGGATACGTGGAAAAGACTAAAGACGGCATGAAGCAGGTCTACAACATAACGCCGAAGGGCAAGAAGCTGCTGAAAGACGCGGCAAGATTCTACCGCGACCGGGCCAGGATGCTGCGATAATATTTAAATTACTCACAACAACTAAAATGTTATAGGGTGTCTTCATGGAAAAGGGAACTTTGCGATTAAAAATCGGCCTGGCTGAAATGCTCAAGGGCGGCGTCATAATGGACGTCGTGAGCGTCGAGCAGGCGAGAATCGCCGAGAAGTCAGGCGCAGTCGCCGTCATGGTTCTGGAGCGCGTGCCCGCGGACATACGCAAGGCGGGCGGCGTAGCGC
>JAZDFI010000031.1:0-5965 GCA_043808015.1 Candidatus Aenigmatarchaeota archaeon | reverse complement strand
GCGAAGCCCTCGGGCAGGTACGCTCGCATGTTCATCACGCTGGTCACGGGCGGCTTGAGACTAGTGGAGAAGCTGTATATGCCGTTGCCCGCAAAAACGAGGTCGTGCGCGACGAAGTTTATGGAGAGCGTTCTCGTGCCTTGCGGCGCGGTGAATCTCACGTTGTATTCATCGCCTTTCTTCTCGAGCGAGTGGTCCACGACGTTGCCGTCGGCTGTCACGTAAAGCCCGCTCACGTCGCCGAGCACCGCGTAGTTCAGGGAGCTCGCGTTGAGCGGCGCCGCGAAGCGCATGGATATTACCTCCTGCACGCTCGCGTCCGGCATCACGTCGAATGTTATGTTGTATTCGGAAATTTCAAGTGCGCTGGCGGTATGCACCAGTGAAAAAAACAACATGATGAGAATGCATATTTTTAACGGGTTCATGAGTGAATCTTGAGCCGGATACTTAAAAATATTTCATGGCTTCGCGTTGATGTCTATGTCGCTCAGCCTGGCTTTTTTACCTGCTTTTATCCTGAGTTCGGTCAGGAGGGTTTCTCTCCAGATTTCCACGATGTTGCTAACCTGCTTTTTGATAAGACTCCTGGTTTCCCTCTCTTGTGTTTTCTTGGTGAGATTTTCATACAGTTCACCCAGGGGCTTGCAGAAAAATCCGCATTCCTCTCCCATGTAAGAAAGCCTCAGGAAGTTGGTTATGAGCTGCTGCTTTTCCAAAGAGTTGTCGCCCAGCTGCGATAATACTTTGGAGAGGCCCATGATCATGCGGTATTCGTTCTCCCCCGGGTTTTCTCCAAGAACGAACCTTATGGTTTTCTGGGCCAGCCTGTAATTCTCACCAAAACTGCGGTTTATGATTTCCATGGCAGTGCCCATGTAATTGTTCTTCTTGTAGATTCCCTCAAAGTTCCCCCTGTAAAAAACGCCCCTTTCCATGTCTCTTCTGGCAGGAGAGTCTGAAGCATCCTCGATTATTCTCATGAGGCAGACGTTTTCGTTGTCAAGCTCGTCCATTCTATCTTCCAGTTTCCTGAGCCTTATTTTCATTGCAATCATGTTTTCCTTGCTCAGGTCGCATCCTCTGAAGGCATTTTCCATTTTTATCTCATGGAATTCCCCTCTTATCTGGCGGTATACTTCCTTGGGAACAAAAGGATCGCCTTTTACGTATAATATGTCCTCCCCCCATTCCGACGTTTCAATGTCAAAAACCGCATTGTTTTTTCTGAGATATTCTTTCACTGTTTCAAGCGGGACCAGCTGGCCGTATATTTCGCTGTTTTTGGCCGGCCGGCGCGGCGCGGCGGGGAGATTCTCATTTCTCGGGATTTTTCGGTCACGCGCGCCAAGTTTTCTTTCAGCTAAACCTTCATAGTGGCCCTTTATCCTTTCAAAAGTTTCATTGCTGAAATAGAGAACCCTGTGGCCGTCTCCGTTCGCGCTTAAAAGTTCTTTGTGAAATCTCGAGCTTTGTCCCGACGGATTAAAATTAGCACCGTATTCGTTTTTTATGTATTTCCTGACATCGGCCAGGGTAGTAGAATCTTCCGGCAAAGCGACAGAATGCATTAAAAAAGTAGGATAAAAAATTTTAAAAAGGGGACCTGTTAACAATCAGTCCCCCTTTCAAAGCAATTATTCCTTTTTGTGCTCTTTCGCCTCGGCATGCTCAGGCTTGTGCTCTTTGTGCTCGTGCGCCGCTTCCGCGTGAGATTCCTTATGTTCCGGTTTGTGATCCTTCGCTTCCGCATGCTCGGCTTTGTGCTCTTCGTGCTTGTGCTCGGCCTTCGCTTCGTGTTTTTCCTCGTGTTTCGCTTCCTTGTGCTCTTCGTGCTTGTGCTCGGCCTTCGCTTCCTCTTTCTTTTCTTCCTTGTGCTCTTCTTTGCCGAAAAGCTTCGCGAGCGAGTCCTTGCCGTAAACGACGGCTTTCATGTTTACCTGGACTATGTCTTCCGAGACAGTATTGCCTCTAATAAGCTTCCTGCGCCTCTCTCCTTTCTCAGTAGGATGGAAACCAGGACCGCCCGTAAGCAGCATCTTTTTCCTGATGGCTCCCGGTATGTCCTGCCTCATGGGGAAGCCCTGCTTGTCAGAACCGCCGGTCAGCTGGAGCTCGTAGCCGTGCAGCCCGAGAAAATCGCCCTTTACCTTTTCGCCGATTCTCCTGCCGATAAGGCCGGATTCCTTTTCGCCGACTTCCTTCTGGAACGTATGCTTCGTTTTTGGATCCGATACAACTATCTTGAACACATTTTCACCTCTCCTCAGGCCGGCTCATATTGCGAGCCATTCCGAGTTGACAATTACTTCACTGGTCGCCTTTAAAAAGCTTCACCAGCTGCTCTCCGAGCCACGGGTGCTGGCTGTAAATTTCCGGAGTGCCGTTGTTTAAAAACAGTTCTTTTAGTTTCGCCGCATCCATTTCTCCTACGCGGCCGTTTTCCATTTCGAGCAGTGTTTGCTGGCCGCCTTCGGTAAAACTAGTGACGGTTATTTTATTGTGACTCAGGGGTTTGCTGTTTTTTACCTGGTTTTCGCTTCTTTCATATTGTATGCTGCCCACAAGCTTGCCGTCGTTGTATATGCCCAAAAGCGCCGCTTCGCTGTGCGCATTTGGCACTATCTGATACTTTGTCATCCCGTTTTTTTCTGTTGTCATGAAATAAAATCTGAAAACAGGTTTTTTATAGGGCGCCTGTTCTCCTTTCCGCTTATATATTTATAAATTTTACTACTATTAGAAAATAACATGGACAGAAGAAAATTCGTCTTAGGCATACCCTTTGGCGCGGCATTGCTTCATGGCACGCTTCATTCGCAGGAAAAGAGAAGGGACCCGTTCGTCCCGACGCTGTCCACGCCTGTGGAAGAAGTGGAGGCCGTGGAATACTTCAGGAAAAATTACGGCGAAAACGCTGAACGTCTGGCAAAGATAACGTTCAGCTCTTTCAGGGGATATGCTGACACAGAGTTTCCCCATGACCCGCTTCTGCACATGGCCCTCCTGAGGCAGGAGTCCAATTTCGGCGACAGGAAGCTGTACATATCCCCGGCAGGCGCAATGGGGCCGGCACAGGTCATGCCAAGCACCGCGCTGGGTCATACCTTCGGCCTGGATGTCGTTTACAACCCGGATTATTTCATAAAGCTCAGGAAGGCTTCCGGTGAGCATTCGGGCAGCCTTTCCGCGGCGACGAATTCAGCTTTCGCCGCTTTAGATTCACTCTATAAAGATCCGAGCTTCAAAAAAACTCTCGGGGATTTTGACGCTTACAGGAACGCGTGGGGTTTCATCGACGAGTCCCGCATGCCCGTTGCTGACAGGGGGAAATACGCCGCGGCGATGTCGGAGGCAAAGAAAGCTTTCTTCGACGGCGCAGGGAAAAAAGTTTCGGACGCCGTGTTCGATTACCTTTTCGGTAAAGGCAACAGGGAAGGCTTCGACGACGAGAGGGAGAAGATGTACAGGCTTTACGAGGACGAGCTCGGTTCCATGATATTCAAAAATTACGCGAATGGCGACGCCAGAAGGGCCAGGGCGTCTTTGGTCAACCCCGATATCAAATTCGAAAAACGCCTCGATCTGAAGCCTCAGAAAGACCTGGAATCGATGGACCAGAGGGCATGCGACGAGCTGGTCATACCGGGCTCGTACAGGGAAATGCAGAGGCTCACGAAAAAGTTCAAAGGCAACTACCTGCTCTCCGTAGCTTCATACAATGCGGGCGATGGAAGGGTGAGAAACGGCATCCTGGTCCCGGGCATAAGGGAAACGTGGAATTACATATCCCACGTCTTCCACAATTACTTCACTTTCACGAAAGCGCTGAGGGGCTAGAGCAAGGCCTCGATTTCCGGCATTTTAGAGTTTTTTATCAGTATAACCTTGTCCTTTCCTTTCAGCCCGTGAACGATTTCCACGTCATGCCCGAAAAGCCGCTTCAGACCCTTTACTATCTCGGCGTTCGCCTCACCCTCGCGCGGCTGGGATGTGACTTCGAGAACGAGCCGGCCTTCCTTGCGCGTGAGCGCGAAGCGGTTCGAATTCGTCCTGACCCTCACTTCGATCAGCACGCCTTCTTTCGCCTCTCGTATCGTTACCTTTCCTGCGCCCATGATAACAATAATATGCGGATTATATTTTAATCCCGGACTGACAATACGATATATGGAAATCGAGAGTTTCGACTTATTTTCAAGGCAGACGCCTTTCATCGGCATGGACAGGCAGGGCTCGCTAGCGAAGGCGAAAGTTGCAGTCGTCGGAGCGGGCGGCCTCGGTTCGCATGTCAGCAGCCTGCTCGTGCGCGCAGGCCTCGGAGTCGTGCGCATAATCGACCGCGACATGGTCGAGTACTCGAATCTCCCGCGAACGGCGATGTACGACCGCTCGCACATCGGCAAGTCGAAAGCGTTCGTCGCGGCGCAGAAGCTGGGCAACATCGTTTCCGGCAACCGCGTGGATGGCATGATAGAGAACGTCGCCGCTTCGAATGTCAAGGACGTGCTGGCGGGCTTCGACGTGGTCGTCGACTGCACGGACAACATGGATTCCCGTTATGTCATAAACAAGTTCTGCGTGAAGAACAAAGTGCCATGGGTATACGGAGCCGTTCTGAGGGACGAGGGGTTCTCTTCCACGTTCGCCGCAGGCGGCCGGCCGTGCCTGAACTGCATCTACAGGATGAAGACCAAAGAGACGGAGAAGTCGGAGCAGGCGGGTGTGCTTGGCCCGGCGGTCGCTATCGTCGCTGCGTGGCAGGCCATGGAAGTCATCAAGCTCATAACCGGTCTTTCCGAGCCGAACTTCGGCAAGATGCTGAGGATAAAGCTGGACAAGCCCGTCTTCGAGTTTCTCGACATAAACAAGCAGGAGGAATGCGAGATATGCGGAAAAAACCTGCCAAAAAACATGGTCTGAAAAAAACCGGCAGCGCTAGAGCTAGCGTTGGCACCAAGAGATTCATTCTGAAATACGGAGAGCTGTGGCTCAAGTCGGAGTTCGTGCGCAACCGCTTTATTAAAACGCTCGCCGAGAACGTGAGCCGCCAGCTGCGCATGGCGGGAATAAAGGACTTCAGGCTCGAGAGGACGCGCGACATGCTGATTCTCGACTGCGCCAATCCGAAGGCGCCGCATGTTTTGTCAAAGATTTTCGGGATTACGTGGTTCGCTTTAGCTTTCGAGACGAAGCCGGAGATGAAGGCGATGGAGAAGGCCGTGCTTACGCTCGCTAAAAAAATCGGGAAGGAGCAGACGTTCGCGATACGCGCGAGCAGAAGCGACAAGTCGCTTGCGTTCACCAGCAAGGACGTCGAGAACGAGATGGGCAAAAACGTCGACAGGAAAGTGGACCTTTCGAATCCGGACGTCACGATATTCGTCGAGCTGAGAAAGGGAATGGCTTACGTTTACTCGGAAAAAGTCAAGGGAGCGGGCGGCCTGCCGTACGGAGTGACCGGGCGCGTGCTCTCGCTCGTGTCGGGCGGCATCGATTCGCCCGTGGCGAGCTGGCTAATGATGAAGCGGGGATGCTCCGTCGACTTCATCCATTATTACGTCAACGAGAGCGGAGTGGCGAAAATACAGGGGCTCGTGAAGAAACTGGGCGAATACGCGCCCGCGAAACTCATGTTATATTCCATCCCCTTCGCGTCCATCCAGGAAGCGATTGTAAAAAATTGCGACACGCATTTCACCTGCGTGCTCTGCAAGCGGCTCATGTACGTCGTCGCCGAAGCGCTCGCCAAAGAGGCGAGGGCCAAGGCGCTGGTGACAGGCGAGAACCTAGCGCAAGTCGCGTCGCAGACTCTCGACAACCTGATCGCCAACGACTCGTCGGTAGCGCTGCCGAAGTTCAGGCCGCTGCTGACCATGGACAAGCAGGAGACCATGGCGCTGGCGAATAAGATAGGGACTTATGATTTATCGATAAGGGAGGCGCACGCGTGCAGGTTCGTGCC
>JAZDFI010000030.1:0-58371 GCA_043808015.1 Candidatus Aenigmatarchaeota archaeon | reverse complement strand
TTTCACGGTCAACGACTCATTGCTTGCCGTGAGCAGCAACAACATATCACTCAACGTCAGCTACACGGAGACCCAGACTCAGACCATCGTGCAGCAGTCAGGAGGGGGAGGAGGCGGTGGGAGCGCGTCGGGCACGAAAATCGCTTCGCTGAGCATAGCAATTTCGCCCATGGAAAACATAAAGTCATACAACAGGACGTCCGCCCTCGTCACGCTGAAGAACACCGGCCAGGTCGCCCTTAGCGGCATACGCATCTCAGCAGACACCAGCGATGCCAATGAGATAACGCCGAGCCTCACAACTTCTTACATAAGCTCGCTTGCCGTGGACCAGAGCGCCACCACCACCCTCAACATCATAACATACCAGCTGACCAAGGGCAGCTACGAGATAAAGCTCACGGCCGCCGCAAGCGACCCCAAGCTGAACCAGACGTCCGTCATTTACATAAGGCCCATATTCAACGAGACGAAGGTCGAAGAAAAGCTGCAGTTCGTGAAAGACCTTTTCGAGGACAATCCAGAATGTCTCGACCTCATGGAGCTGATAGTCCAGGCTGAAACGGCGATTGGCCAGAACAACATGAACAAGGCGCAGGAACTGACTGAAACGGCGCTGGACAACTGCAGGGACATAATAAGCTATTCGAACGCGACGAAACGCAGGGTCACGCCCGAGACGGCGAACATTCCGCTCAACGAAATAATCATGGCATTCCTTGCTATAGCGCTCGTCTCGATACTGGCTTACCTCCTGATAGAGAGGCGCGCGGAAGCGAGTAAAAAGGCGGTGAAAACATGATAACGGGATTGTGCTCCATGTGCGGCAAGGCGACCAAAACGCCGCACACGTGCCTGTCTTGCGGGGCGATAGTGTGCGCGGACCATTACGATTTCACGTCCGGCTTCTGCCCGCGCTGCAGAGGCAGGCTGAAAATGGTGGAAAGCAGGCCGCCAGCGCCTCCCCGAACAAACTTAAAAATAAGGCGCTAGAATATAATATCACGCCGGGATGGCGGAACGGTAACGCGCTAGCCTGGAAAGCCTTTTGAAAAAAGGCTTTATCGAAAAAACGAAACTCCGTGTTTGCGTTTTGAGATTTTCCCAGACAGCTAGTCTCCTTACGGGGTCCTGGGTTCGAATCCCAGTCCCGGCGTATTTAATTATCAGGATTAAGTGTTTAGCATGAATGAAGGACGGTTGCTTCTGCCGGAGCCTTTGCATTCGCTCACGGGCGGCATAGAAAGAGGCGCTCTGACGAACTTCTACGGCAATCCCGGCACAGGCAAGACGAACATCTGCATACTGGCCGCGCTGGAATGCGTGAAGAGCGGAAAAAAAGCGGTATACATAGACACGGAAGGCGGGCTCTCGCCCGAGCGCATACTGCAGATAAGCGGCGACGAAAGCGATCTGGACAAAATAATAGTCATGGAGCCAAAGACCTTTGAAGAACAGAGTGATGTGATAAAAAACCTGGAAAAACAGTTCAGTGACGCTGGTATGGTGATTCTAGATTCGGCTGTCGCGCTCTACCGTCTCAAATGCGCCGACCATGAATGCGATGCCAAGGAAGCGAACAAGGAGCTTTCGGTCCAGCTTTCATGCCTTTCGAATCTTGCCAGAAAAATGAAAATCCCCGTCATTATAACGGCGCACTCTTTCAGGAAATGGGAAAGCAACGAAGAACAGATAATAGGCGGGGACGCCATAAAATACTGGTCTAAGTCGATGGTCTTTCTCGAGCGCACGGGCAGGATGAGCGAGCGCAAGGCGACGATAATCAAGCACCGCTCAATACCTGAAGGCAAAAACGTGAAATTCGACATAGTGCAGGATGGTGTAAAGCCCGCCGGTTTCAGGATTTTCTGAACCGTCTTCAGGCCATTTTATATTTTATAAATAACCAAAAAGTAGTGAATTTAAAGCTTGTTTTTAACATTAAAACATGAAGAAGCGCATATTCACCAGCGACTGGCATCTGGTTGACGGGAGCAAGGCAGAGGACACCACAAACCCAAAGCAGTTGCCGGAATTTCTCGAAAAAATAGACAGGGACAATGAAGCCGAGCTTTTCCTCGTAGGCGACATCGTCGACCTCAACCAGGCATACGATGTAAAAAGAAACTCCATATTTGACATATTCAGGCTGGATTCCTGCGACCTCTATAAATTCATAAAAGACGCTCATCCTCAGACGATATCAAAGGTTGAGGAGATGCTGGCAAGCGGAAAAGCCAGATACGTACGCGGCAACCACGACGTTAAGCTTGCAAAGTTATGGAAAAGGTTCAAACCCGAGAGCAGGCTTTTTGTCCCGATGTATGGCGGCAACAACCTCGAAGCGGAACACGGCCACTTATACTCTGCGCCGAATCTGGTAATAGGCAACCCCAAAATAGAGGAGCCCGCGCTGAGATTTTTGGGTCTTCTTGAAAGGTATTTTAACAAGGACATAGACGTGTGGTTCGAACACCTGACGGAAAAGAAAAACGGAAAGGAATACAAGCACAAAGACAAGTTCTACAAGAACGTGGAGCAGTCGCTGTCCAGCAGACGCAATGTCAGGTTCCTTGTACTCGGCCACACCCACGACACTTATTTCGAGCAGATCAGCAGGGATGGGGAGTGCATGGTTTCAAACAAAATAGAAAATCTGCCATATGTCAGGAAAATAGACGTCAAGAGAAACGGACGCGACCAGCAATCTCAGTACATAATAAACTGCGGCAGCGGTGTGAACGGCCACGAAGACGCTGTGGCGTTATTCAAGCACATGGACAAGTACTTCGTGGTTTTTGACAATCGCAACAGAATACTAGACACTACAAAATACATCTGAGATAACTAAACCTTGGTTTTTGCAGCATGCTTCCTCTTCGGTGGCTGTGCCTTTGGCGCTTCCTTCGCGGCTTTTTGGACCGATTCAGCCGGCTTCTGCGGCGCGTTTGCCTGCGCGGGAGCCTTTTCTCCTTCCTTCCCTTTCGCTTGCTCGTCCTTCTTTTTCTTGTCGAATTTCATGCCGACGAATCCGTCTTTTACGCACAATTTCCATGGTCTCCGCTTGAACTGACGGATAAGCACGATGTTGAGGCCGCACTTCTCGCATTTCTCGTCACTCGCTACGACTTGCCCTTTCTGCGGCAGCGGGTAGCTCTGCCTGCATTTCGGGTAGCCCGAGCAGCCGACGAAGTATTTCTTGGTCATGTGGGAGCGTATGATGCGCAGCTCGCCGCCGCAGGTCGGGCACACGCCCACGTAATGGGCTATTTCCTGGAACTCTTTGACGCCCTCTTTCAACTCGTTGCCTATGTGCAGCTCGTGCTCCTTGAATTTAACCAGTATTTTTTCCAGGTCATTTTTTGAGTGCTCCACTATTTCCTCGCGCTTCTTCTTGCCCTTCTGTATCAGCTCTATCTCGGCGTCGAGTGTCTTGGTCATTTCCTCGGAGATGATTTCAGGGCAGTGTTTCTCCAGCGATTCTATGACCGCTGAGCCGAGCGGCGTGACGCGTATCGACTTGTCCTTTATGTAATCCCTGTCGTAAAGCGTCTGCAGTATCTGGGCGCGCGTCGCCTTCGTCCCAAGATTTCTATCCTCCATGTTCTTGAGTATCGAAGCCTGCGAAAAGCGGTCGGGCGGGGTCGTCTCCTTCTCGTTCATTTTTATGTCCGGACCATCGACGGTGTCGCCTTTCTCCATCGCGGGCAGCAGCTGCTCCTTGAACTTAGCGAAACGTCCATAGAATTCCATCCATTCGGGCTTTATCGTTCTGACTCCGAAGGACTTGAATTTTTCCCCGTTCGAATCGATAACGACGGTTATGCGCTCCCTTATCGCGGGGTTGCCGAACGTCGAAAGAAAGCGCCGGACGACCAAATCATAAATGTTGTGCTGGTAACCATTGAGTTTCGACGGCGCCTGGCCTGTCGGGAATATCGAAGGGTGCGCCATGTCTTCCTTCTCGCCTTCCCTCGGGACGAGTTCCGTCTTTTTCACCAGCTTGCTGCAGACGGCCGCATACGCGCTCTGGCCCGCCAGCTTCTCTATGATGGCCTTGAGACCGAGTTTCTGCGGCAGCTTCTGGCTCGACGTGCGGGGGTATGATATGAGCGCCTGCTCGTAAAGCGTCTGAGCCACATCAAGGGTCATTTTCGGCGAGTAGCCGAAGCAGTTGAACGCTTCGCGCTGCAGCGTTGTAAGATCGAAAGGCGTGGGCGGCATCTGCTTTACCATCTTCTTCTCCAGGGATTCAACATGCGCCTTTTTACCGCTGCACCTGCTGAAAACTTCGGCGGCCTGCTCTTTTTCCCAGAACCTGTCCGTCGCGTGGAATGCGATTATCTTGTTTCCCTTTACCGTCCCGTGCATTTCAAGCGTCCAGAAAAGCTCTGACACGAAGCTTTCGATTTCGCGCTCCCTGTCCTCCAGAATCTTGAGCGTCGGTCCCTGCACGCGGCCGATTGAGAGCGTCCAGTAGCCGTTCGCTTTCTCCAGGGCCAGCGTTAACGCTCGTGACATGTTAATGCCCCACATGAAGTCCAGCGTGTGTCGCGTGAGTCCGGCCTCTATCTGCGGAAAGTCGAGGTGAGGCGACGCGTTCTTGAAGGCTTCCACTATGTCCTCGTCTGTAAGAGTCGAGAATTTCATGCGCCTGCCGTCTTTGGCGCCGCATATGAAGCGGATGATGTTGAAGGCGATGGTCGAGCCCTCGATGTCGTAGTCGCATGCCGAGACGTATTCACTCGCTCCTTTAGCAAGCTTCGCAATCGCTTCATAATACTTTTCTGCCCACTGGCTGTTTTTATCCGCGAAAGTCGGTCTCCATTCGACGTCGAATACTGGATACGTCCATTTGGCCTTCTTGCCTTTCTCGTCAAGAACGAACAGATGCCCTACGGCCGGAACGACTATCATGTCCTTGCCGCCGCGCTTGAACTTGAAATAATAAGTAGCCTTGCCGACTTTTTCGACCTTGCCTTCGGCTAGGGCCTGCGCTATCCTCTGCGCTGCGCTGGGCTTTTCGGATATTATCAGGGTGTAAGGCATATTAGTTATTAAACCGTGCTCATGTTTAAAAGGTTTGCTGCAATCGTCTCGCTACATCCTGAATACGACGTCGCCTTCCCTCACCCTGTCCGCGACCTTCATACCGATGGACTGCCCCTTCTTCGCTTCCTCGACGTTCTTGTGCTCGATCTGCATTGAATCGACTTTCTGCGTAACGTTCGTAGAAGAGCCTTCTATCGATATTTCGTCGCCGACCTTGAGCGTCGAGCTCAGGTCGATGACCGCGACGCTTATGTTGCTGAAGTAATGCCTTACCTTTCCCACGAGCTTCTTGTCGCTCATGTTTTAAAGTTGAAAAACCGCTTTAAAAACGTGAAAAGGGGCTCTTTTGAAAAAAGCGCCCGCGGAAAACCGACTTTCGTAAAACAGTTCGCCGTTTTTCGCTAAAGCCTTTTTCTAAGTCCCGTTTTTTGCTAAAGCTTTTTTCTAAAAAGCTTTAATGCGGGGGCAGGGATTCGAACCCTGGAACACACTCCTCGCGTTCTTCGCGGTTCCTGTCCGCGAAAGGCACTCTAAGTGAATAGGTCTTGAGCGTCGACATCATCTTGAATCAGAGTTCAAGACCGTTCTATCGCCTTTAACCGCTTGGCTACCCCCGCATATAGAATTTAGAAGTGGAGCTATTTATTTAAATTACTGTATGGACCTGAGCTGGGAGCGCAATTTCTCCAGCTGGCCATAGACGTCTTTCATGGAACTGCGTATTTCGTTCGCGTGCGTGTCCGCTTCTTCCTCTATGTCGTCAGCGTCGTATTCCTGCGCCCTGCCGCCGCTCATGGTCTGCGGCTTCATGAAGAAAGAGTCAAGGTCGGAAACCAGCGAATTGAGTTCGTCGAGTGATTTGTGCGCTATCTGGACGCCGTTCCCGACTTCGCGCTGCATATCGCTGAGGACGTCCAGCGTGTCCTTGAGGTTGAGAATGTAAGATCTGAGTTCGCGTATGCCCTTGACGATCTCCCTGTACTTGTCGACTTTTATGAAAAGCGGCGGCGAACCGGATGAAGCGACCCTCGGCGCCGGTCTTGGAAGCGCCCTCTTTATCTCAGGCAGCTTTGATGGCGGACCGTAATTATCATCTTCTGCTCGCTCGGGGGCTTGGATGTTCTCTTCGCTAGCGCTTTCCTGGGTTTCGGGCTGCAGCTCCTTTACTTCTTTGGAGCGCATTTTGAGAAACTTCATGTTTATAATATCCCCTTTAGACAATAAATAGGTTTTTCGGGTCACTGTTTTCTGCTTTTACAGGCGTTGGCTGCCGGTTTTGCAACATGCGTCGGCCGGGATTTGAACCCGGGTTACAGGCTTGGCAAGCCTGTGTCCTACCAGGCTAGACTACCGACGCAACAACGAATCAAAGATGTATTATTTCTTTGCCGAGCTTAAATTTAAATGCTTCCTGCTCAGCCGAAAAGGCTGCCGAAGCCTTCTGCTGCCTTGTCTTCCTCTGCCTTTATCTTCTGCAGAACTTCTTCCTTCTCCTTGTGCTCGACTACCTTCGCTATCTCTGCGAGGAGCTCTTTTGCCCGGTGTATCGCCTCCTGCGGGCCGTCTATCTCCAGGTAATAGCCGTCCTTTTGCATGCCCAACGCTCGCGCCTCCCTGAAGTTGACAGTCTGCCTGGCGACCACGTCGTCCGTGAAGACTACGTTCTTCGCTTTCGAGTAATTCTCCATGTGTATGAAAAATACCTCTTTCATGTCAATGACCTCCCTGAATATTATTTGGTATCTGAATTATTTCGCATCAGAATTAATATTTATGCCTTCGCCTTAGTAACGCTCGTCTCTGGGGCCGTAGCCGGACTGATAGCCGCCCGCATCCGATGTCTTCGCCTTCTTGAACGCTATGAAAATCAGCACGACGGCTGCGACAATCACTAGCGGTATGGCAATGAACATGAAGTTGAATCCCCCGCCATTGTCCGGTTTTGGTGGAGTAATCGTGTTATTTCCCTCGCCGCCGCTAATCTCCATTTCCGCATCTTCGAGCGTCTTCTGGAAGTCCTCGTAGTCTTTCAGTTCGTTGCCATAAGACGTCTGGTTGTATTTCTTTTTGTAATCTTCCTTGGCCTTTGTTATTTCTTCCAGTAGGCTTGGCGGAGCGTTTTTCTCAACTTCTTCCGAGTATCTTAGGGCGTCGGTCAGCAGCTCGCCTATGGTTACGTAGGCGCTAGTTGTAGTTTCCTCGGTAGCCGTGCTTATCTTGAAGTCAAGCCTGTAAAGCTTTTCGCTGCCCGGCGTGACTTTGAAAAGCGTCGTCTTTTCCTCGTCTTTCTCGACGCTCACGTCCTTGGTTTCCGGCTCCATCGCTAGCGACGGGTCCGAGGTTGCCTCTATGGTGAAATTTTTGGTATCCTCTTTGTTAGTGATGACGACCCTGAAGAGCATTTCCTCAGCGTCTTTCAGGTTTATGTTCCGTGGTATGACAGAAACTGAAAATCCTTCCTTTGCGTCCTGGCTTACGGATATCGTGCCCTGCTTCTGCTTGGTACAGGCGTTTATGGTGCATCCTTCTACCTGGGCCTGTACCGTGAACCCGAAATCACCCTCATGGTCAGGCGCCTTTATCTTGAACGTCCTGCTCAGCATGGGCTTAGAAGGCGATGTTGTCACGACAGGCTCTCCAAAATCGTTCTGCATGTCGGAACTTATGGAAAGTCTCATGCGCAGGTTCGCATAAGATGTGACGTAAAGCGTCTTGCTCACGACTTCGCCCGGTTTCGCCTGCGTCACGTCCTCTGCAAAGCTCAGGTCTATTATGTCGGCGTTGTCATTTAGCAGTTTGCAAACATCGTTTGCATTTTCAGTGTCCACGCCCGTGTCAACGTCCGCATAATTTGAGATGCAGAGTCCGCCAGAAATCGTATTCTTGACCCCCAGACCGAGCGACGACAGCTTTATGCTGTAAAAGGAAAACTCGCCTTCCTCCCTGCCTGAATAATAGAAGCACACCGGGTTCTTGTTCTGCACGCCCGGTTCTATGACGACCTTGCTGTATGTCGTATCGACCCACGGGCTGCTGTCCTTGTTCGACTCTATGATTGTCTCTGATTTCTGGTTAACCGCGCCGATGCCAAGGTCCTGCGGCAGGTTCACGTAAACGCATTTGTATCCCGTGTCCGGACCCACGGAGAAAACGGTGCCGCTCTCAAGCGCATTAGCAAAATGAGCTGCAAAAGAAACTGCCAGCAGAAAAGTTATTGACGCTATCAAAAACCCTTTCATATAATCTAATTTGCGCGGACAGAATAAATACTATTTGCCTTTATGCCTTCGCAAAAGCGCGGCTATAACGGCAATGACAACAGCCGCAGCAAAGCCTACGATTAACCACACAAAAGGATTTTGGGGAACTTCTCCGGTAAGCGATTCGCCTGTCATTTCACCAGTGACGGTTATCTCCTTCTCTATCGTTTCCGGCGCGAAGCCGTCTTTGGAGAGAACAACGTTTATCTTGTACGTTCCGGCTGAAACAGGAATGAATTGAGCCATGCCGCCTGAGATTTGCATGACCGTGTGATTGCCGTCAGGCATGTCAAGAAATCCTTCCATAATTGGATTCTGGGCCGATTCTACCTTTATGTAAACTGTTTCCCCGACATTAAAACTGGACTTTACGTCATCGCATTTCTCGTCCGCGCAGATGACCATGCCATAATCGCTGAATCTTATCGTCGTCCCATTGATGTAAAACAAAGTTATTTTTTCTCCGATCAAGTCATCTCCCACATAAACTCTTACCATGTGGGCATACTCACCCGGTCTGGAATTATCCGAAACTGCAAAACTCAAGTCGGCAATCATCGTGTTATTACCCGGCCCTATAACAAAAATTTCATAAAGCGGCATCGGGACGGTGTCTGGGATAGAAACGTCTTGCTCGACAATAAGGTTGACTTGCCCGCTCTCGTTGTTGATAAGCACCACGCCAAGGTCAATGACATCGCCCGGGTAGAACGTCCTGCCTTCATTGTTCTCAAAACTTGCGATTTCGATGGAGTAAACCGGCACGGAAAATAAAATAAAGACTGCAATTGCGCTGATAAATATCGCTTTTCTGGTCATTGAATTCACCTATCAATTACACTTGCATCCGGTTCTGTAGCTCGCATCATAAGCGTTATTTCTGATGCATCCTTTTTTGCATTCGCAACAATCGCATACCTTGCCTTCTAAACCTGAGCATATCCCGTATACGACATTTTTATAATCACTGCCCTGATCGCAAGAGTCGCCCAGCTTCTTTCCGGTTGGACATTGAATCTTAGTGCAATCCTCAGTGAATGGGTCCTCTTCTGAGCCATAAGGACATTCGCAAAGGCAGTTATAACCAACGGTTGTCCACACTTTGCCTTTTCCCTTGTTCAGCGGGCACGGAGTGCCTTCCTTTTCTTTCGAGCATTTGTTGTTGATTACGCAGCAGCCCGTAAGGTACTTGCCATTGCACCAATCATATTCGTTTTTGCAAACGCAATAGCTATTTGCCGCTGTCTTTCCGGTTATCCATTCGGCGTTCTGGATGGTGATGCATTTGGCTTTTTCAGCATCTTTTTTGGCCTTTACGGCATCTATCCCCTCATCAACAAAGCAGCAATCCATATTTTTGTCAATCCTGCCGCTATCGCAGCATTTTTTAATCTCAGCATTCGTGCTTTTTGAATTGCATTCATTGCAGTATTCTTTTTTGCACGTTGTTGCTCCTTCCGCTTCGTTTAAATATACACATTTTGCTGTTCTCTCGCACCCGTTTACTCCGCAATAATATTCCCTCTGGGCTTTCTGCTGCTCCTGGAACGCCAGGTCGATTTTTTGAGGCAGTGCCAGAAGAATGGTCGGGTCGCCGAGAAGTGCATAGTTGGGGTCGACTTTTTTGATATCGAAAGTTGTTTTTATATCTGCGTCCCTGAGGGCAGACGACAAAGCGTTGCCCAAGTCATATCCCTGAAGGCCGGTTCTGACGCTCAGTATCTTGTCCTCGCCCAGGTTCGTTGCCAGGATTCTTGTCGACACTTCTCTTGAAATATAGCTCCACAGCGTTGCGCTCACGGATCCGTAATAGCCCAGGCCGCCGTTTTTTATGAAATTGGAAGCCAGTAAATCATAACCTAATGATGAGTAATAATCCAGGCCGGAGCATGTGGCTGCGATGACAATTGCTGAGCTGATGTTGTACTTTTCTAAATCAGTTTTAGTGATTCCTGGATAAACCCAAGAAAATACGTCCCCGTGGTCGTCGTATATTATTATGTCATTATTCTGGAACAGGTCTTTTTTCATTGTGTCTGTGAAAGTTTGCGTCTCTTCGCAGCCGTTTTCCGCAAGCCCCGGATTGCTCACAAAACACGATGTTTCATAGTCGTTATCGGTCAATTGCTCTTCCAGCTGGTTTATGTAGCCCTGATAGGTAGGATTATAAGCCGCGAGCAGGCCGATGTTTGTGAACGATTTCGTTTCCCCTTTTTGTGTAACGTATGAATAGCCGTTTTTTGAGAAAACTATTACCCTGTTTATGTAGCTGGACGTGTCTGAAACCGTTATGCCGAATATCCTTCCAACGGCCTTGCCTTGGGAGTATTGAATGTCGAAGGTATATCTGAAATCCACAAACTCGCCTTTCAATGAGTTCACTATGCAATATGAATATCCGCTGTTAGGTATTGCCCTGGGAGAAGCAATTATGGTAAGATAGTTGTTCAGCAGCATATCGGTTTGCTTTGTCATGTCTAAAATGACTGAAACATGTTTATCTTCCAATTCCGCTTCAAAACTCGACTTCTCCTCATTTATTCCCTGCATTGACAAATCATTATAAATTCCATAACAAGTGTGCCTGGAATTAAACAATTTTATTGAACTTGAAAATGATTCCGTATTAGGGTCGGTTTTTATGTTTTTGATTAGCTCTATGGCTCCGTTTTTATACAAAACATAGACAGTTTCGGTTTTTTCGTCAAGGAAAATGTCCTTTATCGACGGAGTTTGCTTAAGCTTATTGTTTTCGAATAAATTTCTATAATATTCTTTCTTTTCAAAACTGGTCGTGGGGTATTTTTGCAAGCCGTATTCCAGTATTTCCTTTGTCTTTTTGCCGAAGTTAACTTTCTCAATATTGTTCTTATAGAAAAAATAGAAGTAAATGTCATCGTAGTTGTTCGAATCTGGTTGCTCGACATAGAAGCCTTCGGAATATTCAGGATTCGTAAATCTCAGGCCCTCGCTTAGTGGCTCGGCATCGGTGAAGATGATAAGCTCGTTCTTCACGCTGGCCAGTATCGGGGCGACGAGCGAGTCCTTGCAATACGCTTTCGTCAGCTTTCCGGTTTCTCGGTAATATATGAAGTTTTCGCAGTTTTTGTCGTATATGTCATTGGGGTTAACGAGCATGTTCTTGTCGGTTCCTGTTATTCCGCTGTAGTACTTTTGAAGTTCTCCCAGGGTGAAATTCTTTTTGCACTTATCGTTTTGTACATTGCCTATGCAATATATTTCTTTGGCATCCGGGTAATCCTTCAGCTCAGAAGACGAGAATATCAATGGAGCGTGCAGGTATGAGGCAAAAACGCTTGCCATCAGGCCTGTCTTGTAATTATCCTCGGACAAAACCAGGTATTCGTAACCCCACTTCTTCCATTCCGTTTTATAATCTTCGACCGACAGTTTGTCATTGGCGACGCCTGACAGTTTTTTAGGCACTGTATCGCCATAAACGGCGATAATCTTAGTGGCTTTTCCGAATTGCTGCAGGAAAAGGTTGATCGACTCCAAGTCTAGGTTTTCGCCTTCCCTGTGATACACTAATGTTGGTTTATATTTTATGTGGTTTTTCCTTTCCTTCATCTTTTCTTCGTCTGACAATGACAGCATTGCATTAGGAACGTCGTGCCAGGTTGTGAGAGGTATCAGGCTGAGGACGTTTTTCCAATCAGTGTCATCTATAAGGTAGACGAACGTGCCTATGATGATGTCAGTCTCGCCTTTCACGGTCTTGGCAGCGCATTCCGGCCCGTATTGGCTTTTGGCCTTTTTTATGAAATCGATTATCCGCTGTATTTTTTCCACAATTGTGCCATCGTCCAAAGATGCGCCTTCAGGATCATATATTTCGTTGTTGAGGAAATAATCAAAACTCTCACACTTCCCGTTGTGGAAATAGCCCACGGTCTGTTTTCCTTCAACAACGACCGCATATATAAGAACGTTGTACGCGGGGAGTCCCTCCTCATCAAGATTGTAGGTATCGTAAAAAAGCTCTCTGCCGGCATCGGTAAATTCTTTGTAAGTCATGTGTTCGCCCGCGCCCGCGATATAAACCTTTATCTTGACGCCGATTTGGTTTTCGGCATCCGATATCAGCGCTTCGGCATTGGTCGAAGTCAGCCCGGTATTCAAATCGTCTATTATGTTTCTTGTTCTGTCAGCGTGAACAGAAACGGACAAAAAAGAGGAAATGAAGATGACAGATAAAACTAAGACGAAGAATCCCGATTTCATATTAATTACTTAACAAGGCAAACTATAAATGTATTGGATTATGAAGAAAAAAACCATGAAGGCACAGGTCGAGTTCATAGTCATAATCGCGCTCGTTCTGATTGGCATAGTCGTGGTGGTCGTTGCCTCGCGCTCTGCCGTGATCCCGGAGGCCAATCCAGCAGTCACGGGACTCGAACAGGAAAAGAAAACCGTGAGCGATTCCGTCACTAACGCCATCAGGGCATACGCAAGAGACGAACTGCTCGAAATTTACAAAAGCGGCGGGGTCCTGAACACGACCGGTTACACCGTGAAATACGGCGCGAGAGATGTGGGAGTATGGTATGACTGCGGCGACATCGCGATCCCAAACGTGGAGAAAACTCTCGAAACGCGACTTGAAAAAAAGCTCAAGGAAACCTTCAAATCCGAGATGGATTTTGCAGGCAAGACCGCGCGCTTTGACGTCAAAAAGATTGACGTTACTGTGAGCCTTCAGGGCAACGGCATAAAGATTGACGTTGCCATGCCGACGTCCGTGGAGAATTCGGCCATTCCCCAGCCATACAGCATTTTCATGCAGACTGCGCTCAAAAACATAATGGCAACCGCACAGCAGATAGTAAGCCAGAACAATGCATCGCAATTCCTTGAGACAGCGACCATAAACACGCTGCTTCATTCGAATCCCGAGAATATGTGGCTGCCCACCGCTGACCTGAAAACCGGATGTTCCGGTGCTTTTTTCAAAACAGATAGCGAGATAACCAGCTCCATGGAGGAAATTGTAAAGTACACCACGAGCCACACGGTATTCAACAGGGATGTCATGAACCTGAACGGGAACCCGTTTTACGTAATGGGCATTTCTGACGTGCCGATGGACGTCGCCTTCGTATACCCGGACGGCTGGAACCTTGCATCAAAGCTCACGGTCAATCCCAGCCCGGCGGCATTCTACCCGCGGCATATACTGGATTTCTCGTCGGAATGCATAGAGACCATGAACGTCAGATATTCGATGCGTTATCCGGCAGTCGTCGCCATAAAAGACGAAGCCCTCGGCCAGCTTTTCACTTTCGCCATTATGGTCAGCATAAACGACAACAAGCCGGGCTGCGGTTTTTCGTCACCTGGCGAAAACGCATATTTTGAGAGATGCACTGCAGAAAGCGCCTGCGAAGCGCACGTCCAGATAAAAGATGGTAAAGGCATGGGGATTAACGGCGCGCTCGTGACTTTCGGCGGCTGCACGCTGGGCGAAACGAACAGCCTGGGTTTTGTCAGTTCAAAAGTGCCCTGCATGATAGGTGAAATGGCAGCTCAAAAGGAAGGCTACATGGAATACAAAAAACTGGTAAAGTCTTCCGATCTCAGGGATTACGCTGCTGTTTTGGATAAGGGTGCCGGTGAAATAACGGTTCACTTCTATGGCGTGCCCATGAAACCCGGGGAGCTTATGAGTGGAGGCAGCTACAAGGACTATACTGTCACGGGCCAGCCCAAATCAATTGATTTATTTTCCAAAAAGTATTTCGTGCTTGCTTACATCAAGCAGGGCAACGGCGAAAGCATAATGCTTTACAACATCGGCGCGAACGGCTTCAATGGATTTTCGAACGCAACCCTGAGATCAGAGGTTTTTGATATTTTCATCGCGGCGACAGACACGGGCAACGGCAATGCTGCGGGATACGCCGACGGCAGCTACATGTCCGGCGGCGAGAAGGAATTGTATGTGTATGTGCCAATAGTGGAGGGCCAGCTCACGTCGCTAAGCCCCGGAGATATATACAAGCTGGAGGCCGCCCTGCAGAAATGCGGCATGGATATAGTGAGCGAACAGGCGCAGAGTGTAACAGTTCCGTGTGTATGACATGAAAAAGATAATCTTAATGGTGGCAATGTTCGTGTTGTTGTTCAGCGCCAGCGCTATGGCGGAAGATTTCAAGATCATAGAAGTTTCCAAGACCAGTTTCGCGTGCCAGATAATAAACACGGCGCCCGAATGCCAGATGGTGAATAACCAGTTCTACGTCACAGTGAGGAGCGAGGCAAACGAGATCGAAGCCGACCTTGAGCTTTCATGCGGCAAGGCAGAAATAAAAACGTACAACGATGTTTGCACGCGCGACGAGAACCTTCACACGTGCTACTTCATTATAGACCCTCTGGTAAAGCTGCAGAGCGCCAATCCGCTCGAATGCGACCTGAACCTGTATTTTTACAGGAAGTTTTCAAACCAGTCCGTAGGCAGCGACAAATACGACGGCAAAATCATGATAACACCCGTCTTTGAGAACAACGCGCTGAGCATTGCAAACCAGAAGAAAAAGCTGGCATCCGACTTCGTTCAGGTAAAGAACTTTGACAAGGAGTCTGCCTTTAATCTGGGCGTATGCTCTTATCTCGGAACCGGCTTTGAGAGCGAGCTTGACTCATACGAAAGCGAGTTCTATAAGCTCGGCGGCGCTATTATGCAGACAAGCAGTCCCGCTGGCAAAGCTACCGGGCTTCTGACCAATTCGAGCCTGCTGGCATCAGCATACGCAGAGAACGGTGATGCATTCCTAGCGACTGCACTGAACAACTTCATAACGCATGGAATGATGACGGGCGCGTACATAAACCAGATAATATTCAACCTTAACGAGGGTTACATCGGCGGTGAGATATTCGAGAATCTAAATAATGACGTGGAAAGCAGCTGCGTCAAAATAGGAAACGAAATGGATCAGGTCCTGAACCCGAATTTTTTCGTCATGAAAAAAGTAAAGATAATAGACTGCCTGGAAAAGCGCGACTTCAAGAACTGCTGGAAAAAGCTGGAAGAGACGAAGGCGTTTGTTAATCCGTCCAGTTCCCCTGGGAGGGCAGAGCTCAGGTTCTATGTCAATGACCGCCTTTTCATCGACGGCGCAAACGTATGCGGCAACCAGACGACCATAGATATATATTATAACGGCCTTTCCAGGTTCGGAATTGATAACATTACAATCAGGGGCCCCGGCTCGCAGAAGTTTTGCGAAAACACCATAGAAGTTTACGGTGAGTATTTTGAATCATACACCATAAGCAATTTCCTTTGCGGTCAGGGAAAGCCGCCGGAAGGCAGCTATGCCGTGGAAATAGACCCTGGCGTATTTGGACAGAAGCTGACTTACATTTTCAACTATTATGAAGACCCGGGAAAGTGCAAGGCCAAAGAAGACGTAATACCTGTTTGACGCCGCTAGCGACGAGATGAAGTTAAGCTTATAAATTTTGTTTTTAAATTGAAATAATGCCAGAAGGTCTTGAGGGTTTTGCCGCGCCGAGAAGGCTCGCCGCACACGAAAAAAAAATATCCGAGATAACCAAGGAAGACATGCGTGTCAGGCTTTTCGGCACCGTGATACACAACAGCGACAATCTCGTCATCCTAGACGACGGCACGGGCAAGATAAGCGTGAACTTCAGAGACCCCGTGGAAGCGAAGCCCGGCAGGACCGTGAGGATATTCGGCAAGGTCATGCCCGCAGAGGACGGGTATGAAATTGAGGGAGAGATCCTGCAGGATATGGGAAACGTCGATGTCAGCCTCTACAAAAAGGCCGTGGAACTGGAAAAAGGCCTATAAAAAACTTGGCTGACTAGTTGAGTTTAGAGTTTATATTGAAACCGTCTTTGAGTGGAGGTGCGTGATATGTTCAAGATAACTTTGGGTAATGCGGATCTGATTAAGAATTCCATACCGATAATATCGGAGATAATTGACGAAGGCGTATTCAAGGTCGACGCGAAGGGGCTGTCGCTGGTCTCGCCTGACAGGAGCATGATAGCGCTTGTCGATTTCCAGCTGCTCTCTACGGCGTTCGAGGATTTCAAGGTGACGGGCGAAAATCTTCTCGGCCTCAACCTGGCGAACCTCGTGGCCGTCATAAAGAGAATAAAATCCGGCGATAAGGTCACTCTTTCAAAGAACGACGACTCCAACAACCTGGAGATCGTCATGAAAGGCAAAGGCACGAGGAAATTCGAAATTCCCCTGCTCAACATCACAGCAGAGAAGCCCCCTCTCGATCAGCTCAAATTCAAGGCCAGGATAGAACTTGATTCTAACGTCCTTGAAGAAGGCATAACGGACGCGGACATAGTCGACGACTCGATTGTGTTTGAAGGTGAGCCGCACTCCTTCAAAATATGGGCAAAGGGTGACGTGAACTCGTCACAGATGGAACTCAAGAGGGGCGAGCACGGCCTCGATAAAATCGAGATTCCGGAGGCGCTGAAATCCCGCTACCCCATCGAGTACCTGAAGAAGATGATAAAGGCGTCGAAGTTCGCGGACAAGGTCCTTCTCGAATTCTCTAACGACTACCCGCTGAAGATGGTGTTCAAGGACATAGACAAGATACACCTGTCCTTCATCCTGGCGCCGCGCGTGGAAGAGTAAACGCTAGGGTAGAACCGCAGTGATGAATATCATCACTATGCCTATTATTACCAGAATCACGCCTGTCCAGAAGAATGCTGGTGCCGCGAAGAAAGTTATTGCAAGGTAAATCCCGATGACCAAAAGCAGGAAGCCAAGCATGGCCGTGGTCCATTTCGGCATGATGCCTTTTTTGCTCATATTTATTTTATGGGGTATGAACCAATAAAAACACGCAAGACCATGTATATTCATGGACTTTTCCAGGGTGCTTAAGACCGGTCTGGTTTCAGGCATCATCTATGGTGTGATGCAGGGCATAACCAGCGTTCTCTCGTACGTTTTCTACAGGGAAGAGATAAAGGCGATTATCCGGGCATCGATACCATCCAGCACAAACATACCCATGACCATGGACCAGCTTGCCGACATAGGCATGATGGCCGCCATACCGGGCTCGATAGTCGGCGGCATCATAGCGGGTATAATAATGACATTCATATTCGCCCTCATGTACGAAAGCCTTATGGGCAGTAGTTCGAAGAGGAAGGGAATTTTCCTCTGCCTGCTGCTGCTTGTCGGCATAATACTGGGCGAGCTTGCATACCCCGGCTTCATAGGCGGCCTGTTCATGGTGCAGACGCGCTTCATCCTGCTCGCACCCATCAGCGCGGCATTCTTCGTGGCGTATGGATACATACTGGGCATTTTCTATGACCGCTTCGCTGGTCACAAACACAAGGCTGCGGAATGCAAAAAAGAGGATAAGGAAAAGCCCGCCAGGAAAAAGTAAACCTTCAGCCGCGCTCGTAAAAGTTATTTATAAACATTATTCTTCATACATTATAGCACAGCGGGGTGGAGAAATATTTAAATATTTTAGATAGATATAGTAATTATGCGGAGTGGAGAAATATTTTCAAAATTAAGTGACAAAGATACGGGTTATTTGATAGGTTTATTTTTAGGTGATGGGTATATCTATCACGATATTAAAAACAGACATTACGATGTAGAATTTTATCTAAACTCCGTGAAAGATAGAGAAATACAAAAATACCTAATTAAAATTCTTGAAAAAATAAATTTAGCCCCAACGGTGACAAAAGATAAAAGATATAATTGTAATAAGATAAGAGTCAGATCAAAAGAATTGTTTTCGTATATTTCCAGTTTCAGATTCACAAAAAATAAAAATTTTAATATGGGAGTGATTTCTGGTCTTATAGATTCTGATGGTTACGTAAGTTGGAAAAAAAGTTATATTCAAATAATCAATACAGACAAAAAGCTTCTTGAGAAGATAAAATCTTTATTAAAAAATTTCGATCTCGATTCTACTTTGGCTAAAAGAGTGAAATCAAAAAAAGATAAACTCCCATCTTACGCTCTTTACATTTCATTTAAATTTATAAAGACAAGTAATAATTCAATTAAAGCCAAACAATAGCGGGGTGGAGCAAAGCATATCGAATTATTCGGTTGCTCTCAACGCCTGGAGTGCTCGCTGGGCCCATAGCGGCTCTAGAATCGCTGGAACTAGTTCCAGTGGGACACCCAGAGGTCGATGGTTCAAAAGAAAGAAATAGAAAATCTGTTTCCTTCTGAAGTTCCATCCCCCGCTATCTTTTCTTTTAAAATTAATTTTCAGAAATTCTTCGCGTATTGCAGAGCCAGCTGGAAGTACAGCCTCGCTGTGCCGGCTGCTTCCTGCTTTTCTTTTTCCGGTATGTGAGGGTCGTTGAGACGGAAGCCGATGACCTTCCCGCGGACGTACGCGCGGTAGCACTTGTAGAAATCAAGCAAACGCAGCATTTCGCTGTCGCCGCTTTCCTCGATGTATTTTTTGACGAAATAATCCGACAGGTATGACCTGTGGCGGAAATCCAGGTCCATGCAGAGAAACGCTATATCGCTGGCCACGTCGGAGCAGGCGAAGCGCTCGTTGAACTCGATGGCGTCGAATATGTACACGTCGCCATTGATGACGAAAATGTTGCCCGAGTGCAAATCGCCATGGCACCACTTGACGTTGCCGTTGCGCACCCTGTGCGCGAAAAGCCGCTCATTGTCCGCCATGAAGGCTTCGACTTTTTGCTTTATGGAGTCGAAGGTTTCCTGACTGAGCGTCTTGCCGACGAACGGGAGCGTCTGGTCGAAATTCTCCTTCCAGTTGAACGCGACCGTATCGAGCGAACCGATGGCGTCTTTTTTTGTGTATGTCTGCGTCTTGGAATAAAAATCCGCGAGCTTGGCTACTATCTTGTCTATGATATCGGTTTTTATCTCGTTCTGGTCGAGGAGCCTGTTCATCAGTCCCTCCTGCGGCAGCTGGCGCATCTTTATGGCGTATTCTATCGTTTCACCGATGCCTGAAAACTTAAGATTGTTACCGGACTTTTTGAGAGGCACGACGCCGAGATAAATATCAGGCGAGAACATGCTGTTTATGCGCATCTCCAGGTCGCAGAACTTCTTGCGATTATCTAGCGTGGTGAAATCGAGGAAGCCGAAGTTGACCGGCTTCTTTATCTTGTATGCGAACTTGCCAATGAGAAAAACCCATGATATGTGCGTCTGCACCATGCTGATCGCGTCGACTCGCTCGTCATACGTGCCGGGCTTTTGCATCGCCTCGAGCATCTCTTCCACATGTGCTGGCATAGTATTATTTTTTATATTATGGACTTTAAATGTAGGACATCAGGCTGAAGCAAAAAAGGATAAAACCTGATGGTCATTTTAATTTCAGAGGGGTGGACTTATGAGCAAGGTAAAGGATATGAATCTGGCCAAAGAAGGTGCGATGAAAATAATGTGGGCTGAGGATCACATGCCCGTTCTCATGAACATCAAGAAGCGCTTCGAGAAAGAGAAGCCGCTGAAAGGCCTTACGCTGGCCTGCTGTTTACACGTCACGAAAGAGACTGCGGTTCTTATGAAGACACTGAAAGCAGGCGGAGCTAATGTTTACATATGCGGTTCCAACCCCCTGAGCACGCAGGACGACGTCTCTGCGGCGCTCGCTGACGATGGAATAAACGTCTTCGCGTGGAGAGGGGTGACAAATGACGAATACTACTGGTGCATCGACCAGGTCCTTGACGCGAAGCCGAACATAACCATGGACGACGGAGGCGATCTGGTCACCAGGATAATCACCAAGAGGCCGGAGCTTCTCAAAAGCATAGTGGCCGGCACTGAAGAGACGACTACGGGCGTAATCCGTTTCCGCGCCATGGAAAAGGACGGCGTCCTGAAATATCCTGTCATTGCCATAAACGACGCTTACACGAAGCATCTTTTCGACAACCGCTACGGCACGGGCCAGTCAACCATCGACGGCATTCTGCGCGCGACGTCCGTTCTCATAACCGGCAAGAATTTCGTCGTTTCAGGCTATGGATGGTGCTCGCGCGGCATAGCGATGCGCGCGAAAGGCATGGGAGCGAACGTGATTGTGACGGAAGTCGACCCGCTTAAGGCGCTGGAAGCCGTGATGGACGGCTTCTCTGTCATGCCGCTCATCAGCGCAGCGGAAATCGGCGACATATTCGTGACGGCGACCGGCTGCAAGGACATCGTGAGAAAGGAGCACATCGCAAAAATGAAGTCCGGCGCGATTCTCGCGAATTCAGGCCACTTCGACGCGGAGATAAACAAGAAGGACCTCGATTCGCTTACGAAATCGAAGAAAACCATAAGGCCCAACGTAGACGAGCACACGCTGAAGAGCGGCCGCAAAATCTACCTGCTCGCTGAAGGAAGGCTTGTAAATCTGGCGGCGGCAGAAGGCAATCCGAGCGAAGTGATGGACATGAGCTTCGCCAACCAGGCGCTTTCGGCCGAATACATAACGAAGAACAGGGGCAAGCTCGCAGCGAAAGTGTACACCGTCCCGGAGGACATAGACATGAACGTCGCGAGGCTGAAACTCGAATCGATGAACGTGAAGATCGATTCGCTCACTCCCGAGCAGAAGCGCTACCTGTCTGACTGGAAAGAGGGAACTTAAGTCTTCACCTTTAATACATGTAAATCACAATTAGGGTGGTAGGTCTCCTCAAAATCCAAGACGTCATACCCAAGTTTACCAACGTCAATGCCGCGCAAAAGCGACGTATTTAATCCTGTCTCATGTATCTGCAGGTCCGAAAGATTTCTAGTCATTTTAAGCATTTTTTCAACATCTTCCTCGCTGAAACCCTGCATGCCAAAATATAGATATTTTTCCAGAAAATCCCTCGTCAGCAGGGCATCAAACTTTTTTACGCGGCTTTGAGGAAACAAGTCTTGCGGTGAAAGAACAGCATCATCCGGAAATTCAAGAATGTTTTTTAAGGCAAAATTTACACCGTATTTTTGCTGATTTCCGCCGTTTTCGTTCATGTCCAACCCGTACACTTCCGCTCCCATTTTTTTCAGTGCGTGCAAGAAATAAGCCGGACCGCAGCCGATTTCAATGAAGCTTTTACCTTCGGAGCTTCCGAGAAGGCCGAGCATTTTTATGAACACGTTTGAATATAGCATGGCGGAGCCGATTCTGATTTCAGGGTGATAATCACTCATGTATTTTTCATAATTGCTCCCGGTTTCGGTCAGAAACATCATTGTATTAACGTATTTTGACTCCGGCACATCGCGTATATTTATAATCATATTTTACTATCTAAAAGTAGCATTTATAAAGTAATTTCAATCTCATATTCACTGCTTGCTGTAAAGTTCCTTCCCGACGGTCGCCAGCATGCTCATGCCTTTGACTTCCCTGTTGTAGAGCGGAACCTGCGCGACGCTGAGGCCTTTGAACTTCGAGCGAATCTCCTTCAGCCGCTCTTGCTGCATCTTTCGCCGTTCGCTGCAGAACGCGCATTTCGTGTTCTCCGGGATGAGCTGGTTCACGTAAATCGAATTGACAGGTATGCCGTATTCGGCGAGCGTCTTGACGGAGCGCTCGGATTCGTAAATGCTCATCGCCTCGGGAATCAAAACCAGGTTGAAACGCGTGCGTTTTTTGTCGCCGAGTATCTTTCTCGCCTCAGCGATGCGCGTTTTGACCAGCTCCAGCTGCTCTGTGCCCAGTTTTGAGTCGTCACCGGCGTCGCCGAAGGGCACGAACTTCTTGAACATGTTCATCATGCCGGACAGTTTCAGCCGGATGTTTATCATCTTGCCCACCCAGGAGTCGAGCAGGTCGGGAAGCGAGAGGAAGCGCAGCGTATGCCCGAAGGGCGCGGTATCGAAAACGATGACGTCGTACTCTTTCGACTGCATGTACTGCATGAACTTGTCGAAAGCGGCGAGCTCGTCTATGCCCGGAGTGTTGCCTGCGAAGTCGAAAGCGTCGCCAAGGTCCAGGCCTTTGAGAAAATCGAGTTTGTCCATCTTGGGAGCTATTTTCTGCTTGTATTCCTCCATCGCTTTCTTCGGATCAATTTCCACCGCAGAGAGGTTCCTGCTCACATCGACGATATCCCCGCCTATCTTCTTCTCGAAAGAATCTGTGAGCGAATGCGCCGGGTCAGTCGATATTATCAGCGTCTTCTTTTTCTTCCCTGCAAAATAAAGAGCCGTCGCAGCGGCGATGCTGGTCTTGCCGACGCCGCCTTTGCCTGCGAAAAGATAGAACTGCGTTTCCTTCTTGCCAAGGTGCACCATTAAACCCCTCCAGCGAATTACATGTTGAAAAGGAAAATCCAGCTTATGAGCCAGACCATTATGTAAAGCGCGCCGCCGTTCGCCATCCACCACTTGATGCCTTTCTTCTTCAATACGAACTCAGTCCCGTATCCGGTGATGAGCAGTATTGCCAGCATGGCGCCGAATGCATAGTAGCTGCTGACCAGAACGTGAGAAGCGTATCCGGCCAGTATGCCGGCAACGGTGTGGACGCTCAGCGATATTCTCGAAACATTAAGGTCGTTCATTCTATAAAGTTGTCAGAAGGTGCTTTAAATCTTTTCATCCGCAACGTGGGTTTCTGGTTATGCGATAAAGTGGCCTTTCCGTGTATTCTTCTTTTCCAAAAAGACTCATGTTCACAGGAGCACGCAGAAGTCTGTTGACTATTTTCTTGGCCTGCTGATTGCTTATTTCCATTCTTTCAGGTTTCTTCATCCTTGAAGTGTCTATCAAATCATCGGCCGTCTGCTCTATGAGCTGGTATGCTATTTTTTTGAGAGCCATGTGCAAGCGAGTCCTGTCTAGATTCCAGTCTTGCGGATGTGAACCAAGTATGCCGAAATTTATAGGGAACTCCATTGTATTGCCATCTGATATGTTGTATTTGAATTCTTCAGCACAATCGCCACAATAAAAAGGCCTGTCCTTAACGTCAAGCTGGACTCTTATTTCAGGGCCACTTTGTTTTTCATGCTTGTGAACATGCTCCCAAGCGAGAGCGACTTTCTGGGCTGGCTCCTTGCATTCGCCGTATTTGCCCACGCATTTTATTTTGACGTCGAATTTTTTGTAAGCGTCGATGACATTATCTATCTGTCTTCTGTCGTAAGGAGCGAGATTTTTCAGGCCTTCCGGATTAGCTAAAAAATCGGCGGCATAGCCTAATCCGCCGAAATCGAGAAGTGGTATCAAGTCTACTGCGGGCGAAGTTTTTCTGCCTTGGTTGTATTCCCCGAAATTGACCAGCAGTATAAGTTCTGGCCTGTATTGCATGGTTTAGTGTTGATTTCAGTATTTAAATGTTTTTATCTTCAGTAAGTAGTTAAAAACATCACTTCTTTCGGTGGCGCATCTTTTTTCGTCTCTTCTTGAGCTTGTGTTTTTTGATTTTCTTTTTCTTGCGCTTTCTACCACAAGGACACATAAAAACACCCCAATTAATATTTGGCGTGACTCTCTTATATTGGTAATTGGTTTTATGAGAATTTTGAAAATTAAAAATGGAAAGCCCCGGGCGAGAATTGAACTCGCGACCTTTCGCTTACCAAGCGAACGCTCTTTAGCGACTGAAGCAGGTAAAACCTGCTTCCTTCGAAATTACCACTGAGCCACCGAGGCTTGATGTGATAATAATACTAGTGATTCTTTTTATTTGTTAGATGACGGGCGAAACCTAAAGGAGGAATACTCTTTCCGTCTTTATCTTATCGCCAGCGTTCTTAGCCAGCGCTATTATGGAACCGTTTTTGTCGAAAATGCCTGCCATCTCGTTTTCGGCGAGGATGTCGCTCTTAACTATCATGTCGCTGAAAACAGGGCTGCCGTTCCTTATTTTAGCGAGTGCTTCGTCTTTGACGACGACTTTTTTCAGCTTCAGGCGCTCCAGAATCTTTTCCAGCGGCATGACGTTCTTTTCGGTCAGCATGGAAAGATGCACGGCCTCGCTTATATCGAAAGGGCCAATCTTCGTCCTGCGCAGCTCGGTCATGTGCGCGCCGCATGCTAGCGACTGGCCGATGTCGTGGACCAGCTTGCGGATGTACGTCCCCGCCTCGCACACGACGTGAAACTCGGCTTCGCGGCCTTCGAGTTTCAATAGTTCTAGCGAGCGCACCGTCCGCTTGCGCTCGACGCGCGCGACGCGCGACTTGACGGGCGGCATCTGCAAAATCTCGCCTGTGAACTTCTCGAACGCAGCAACCAGCGCCTCACGATCCACGTCCTGATGCAGCAGCATTTTACCAACGTACGCCTTGTCCATGCCGAAAAGAACGGGCATCGCCTTCCTCGCTTCCTCGAGGGCGACGAGCATGAGGCCCGTTACGTTCGGGTCCAGAGTGCCCGTGTGGCCGCCGCGGCTGGCTCCCAGAAGTTTGCACGTTTCCTCGACGACGTCGAAGCTGGTCATGCCTGCAGGTTTGTCTATCAGGACAACGCCTTTTTTCAGAACGGATGAATCAGCCATGTTATTTATTCGGCTTCAGGCTTTTTCTTGCTTTCCTTTTCTTCGGCCTTCTCGGCTTTCTCTTTTTTGGGTACCTTTTTCTTTTCCTTCTTGGCCGGTTTTTCATTGGCTTCTGCTGCTTCTGCCTTAACTTCCTCGGCTGGCGCTATCGTCTCAGGCACGAACTCAGGCGACTTGATCACCTTTATCCTGGCCACTTCAGAAAAACGAATCGGGTAAATCTTGCTGCCCGATTTCTTGAGCATCATCTGCATCTCGGTCGTGAGTATCTTCCTCAGCATGTCGTTCATGTTGCTCTTGGAGGCGACGTCGTTGAAGAAGTTCATTACGAAGTGTCGCACCTTCGTTTCGACCTTCGTGGGCGGTTTGCCATTAAGGATTGTCCACGGCTTCATTCTGAGAATCCAGCCGTCTTTCGTCGAGACGTCTATGACCGTCTCTACTTTCTGGTTTCTCTTCCTGACCATCCTGAGCAGGTGGTCGCGGGTGCATTCGAAGCCGTTGAACGACGTGTTGCATGTCCTGCCCTCGACGTTGATAATCCTGACGTTGAGTTTCATGTAATACTTGGAATTGTCGCCCGTGATTTCTGCAGCGCCGAATTCCATGGTCCTGCCTATGAGTGTCTTGGAATCCGTCGCTGGCGACTGTCCGAGAAGCTTCGATCCGAGCTCCCTAGGAGCCAATATATTGAACCAGTCCTTTCCTTTCCATTTTTTGAGTTGTATCTTCTCTTCCACCTGGTCCGGAGTGGCTTCCTTCTCGAGAGTCGCTTCTTTCTTCTGGACTTCCGCATCTTCCTTCAGTTTTGGCTTGTTCTTCATGCCCATTATTTTCACCAATAATAGATGTTAGTATTAGTTCGGTCATATTTATAAATTCCTCCTGCCTTTCCCGAGGTATGACGGCCGCCGCGGCTCCCATGTGGCCGCCCCCTTCGCCGCCGAGCTGACCAGCGACGGAACTCATTATCTCGTTGAGCTTGAGGCCGTTATCCACTAGCGAGTTGTGCGCCCTGGCCGATATTTTTATCCCGTCCTCCGCGTTCGCTATGCCGAACAGCGGCTTTACGGGCAGCAGGCCGGAATGGCTTATGACCGAAATGACGTTCGAAATCATGTGTTCCGAAACGTTGTCGCCGGCGAAAACGTAAACGCCGTTCATATCTTTTACTATGTCAGAGTTTTTAAGGTTTGTTTCGATCCAGCTCACGCCTTTGCCAATCTCCCGGCGATAGCTTTCGAATATATCCTTCACTTTCACGAAAGCGTCTTTGACATTGAGGCACAGCGCCACGCCGAGGCTCGCCTGGCCCATCTTGCCGCAGGCGTTGAGTATAGTGGCAAATTCATTCGCGTCCCGGAAATCGCCTTCCTTGTCGAGCAGGTCGTAAACGTCGCCGAATATGTATTCGGGGTTCTCCTGGTTTGCTCGGACGCGCTCCTTTATCATGCCGCTCGCGAGCGTTTTCTGCTCATCCGTCGTCAGGTCGGCGATAGTCCTCCAGTCATCGCCTTTCTTCGTCGGGATGCCCAGGTCCGTGAGGAATTGTATGCTCGCCGACTCGGAGCCGCTTATCCCAGGAATGTGCGGATCGATGGAGTATGCAAGCGCTTTGTGCAGCGGCCGCGTATAACGTCCCCATAGCCGCAGGCCTTTCGAGACGCGAATCTTTTTCTGCGCCTCTGCGCTTTTGAGAATTATCTTGTTCGGACCGCTCAGGCCCCAGTTGAGGCCTATGGCGTCTATCTGCGAATCGCCTATCGCGCCTATGACCGCAAGCGGGCTGAGGTCCTCGTTTATAGGGTTGAGCGTCTTGCTGAAAAGATACGTCACCCCAGAGCCGGAAATGCTGTTCTCTATGCCGGCGAGCGTCGAGTTTATGTGGACAACGCTCTCGTTAGCGACGCCACCGGGCTGGTGATGGTCGCAGATTATGACCTTCGCGTGCGCTAGAGCCGTCTTTATCCCCTCTATCTGGCCGGAGCCCATGTCAAGGAATACGTAGAGGCTCCGCTTCTCGCTTGCCAGTGATTCGAGAACGCGACTGCTAAGCTGCTTGACCATCGACAAATGGAAGTCCTTGCCCATGCGGACGAGCGTTTTAGTCATTATCGACGCGGACGTGATGCCGTCGGCATCATAATGCGACACGACGCGCACGTGGTCCGCTTCTTTCAGCCAGACTTTCGCCCTCTCCGCTTCCATCACAATTTTCTGTATCTCGTCTGTCATAAAATCAAACCGCTTTCGCCAGAATAATAATAATTATTTAGTTATTTATCCTTACGGAACGCTTTCGCGCGCATTTCGCGCGCAAATCATTTTTTAAGTAAACAACGAAAACTATTTGATATGACTGACAAGACGCTGATAACCGCGGCCCTGATATACGCGAACGGTCCCGTCCATCTGGGCCATCTGGTGGAATACATAGAGACGGACATCTACACGCGCTTCCTGAAGTTCAGCGGCCACGACGCGATATACTGCTGCGCCGACGATACGCACGGCACGCCAATCGAGATTTCCGCGCTCAAGGCAGGCGTGACGTCCGAGGAATTCATCAAAACATGGTATGACCAGCACGTGAAAGACTTTTCAGATTTTCTCATACATTTTGACAGCTATTACACAACCCATTCGAAAGAAAACGAAGCGTTCACGCGCACGATTTTCAAGGCGCTGAAGGACAACGGCCACATCTACAAGAAAACGCTCAGGCAGCTCTACTGCGATAAATGCAAGCGCTTCCTCCCGGACAGGTTCGTGAAAGGCACGTGCCCCAAATGCGGCGCGCAGGACCAGTACGGCGACGTGTGCGAGGCGTGCGGCTCGACTTACAAGCCCATCGATTTGAAATCGCCTTTCTGCGGCATATGCAAGTCGACGCCGGTCATGAAAGATTCGGAGCAATATTTTTTCAGGCTTGGCGACTTCTCCGAGCGGCTGCGCGCGTGGCTCAACGACAACAAAGCGCTCCAGAGCGACATAAAGAATTACGTGCTCTCATGGATCGACAAGGGCCTTGAGGATTGGTGCGTCTCAAGGGACGCGCCTTACTTCGGCTTCAAAATCCCGGGCGAAGAGGACAAGTATTTCTACGTCTGGCTGGACGCGCCGATAGGGTATATCGCATCTACGGAGAATTACTGCAAGGATCACAAATGTTCTGCTGAAGGCGCGTACTGGAAGTCGAAAAATTCTCAGATAATCCATTTCATCGGGAAGGATATAGCCTACTTCCATCTCATATTCTGGCCCGCAGTTCTGATGGGCTCGGGATTCAAGACGCCGGACAACGTCGTAGTTCATGGATTCCTCACAGTGAACGGGGAGAAGATGTCAAAATCGAGAGGGACGTTCATAACCGCGCGCGAATACCTGCAGATTCTCGATCCCGAATTCCTGCGTTACCATTATGCTTCGAATCTTACCCATACGACCGGCGACATCGACCTGAGCTTCGAGGATTTCAAGAACAGGGCCAACAACGAGCTCATAGGGAACATTGCGAATTTCTGCTATCGCACGCTGAGCTTCATCGATAAATATGCGGAAGGTAAGATAGGCAAGACCGGCGCGAGAAACGCTGACCTCATGGCGCTAGAACGCGCAGACGATCTTGTCAGAAAGGCCGAGAAAAATTACCATGGCTTCGCCCTGCGCGAAGCGGTTAAGAACGCACTCGAAATCAGCAACGTGGGCAACCGCTATTTCCAGGAGAACGCACCATGGAAGCTCGCGAAAGAGGACCCTGTGCGCATGGCTGAGGTGCTAGCGATAGCCGCGAACCTCGTCAAGAAGCTCGCCATCACGCTCAATCCCATACTTCCCATATTCTCAGAGAAAATATTCAAGTCCCTGAATCTCAAGGATGTGAAATGGGACGATTTCAGGGAGACACTGGAAAACCACAAGGTACACAAACCGGAAATTCTTTTCCAGAAAATCGAGAGAGTCGAATTTTCCGACGCGTTCTCGACGCTCGACCTGCGCGTGGCAAAAGTCGAGAAAGTCGACGATATCGCTGATTCGGAGAAACTATACGTCCTATCAATCGACCTGGGCGACGAAAAACGTACGTTAGTCGCGGGCCTGAAAGACAAGTACTCGAAAAGCGACCTGAAAGGCAAGCACATCGTCGTCGTGTGCAACCTGAAGAAAGCGAATCTTAAAGGCGTCGAATCCGAGGGTATGCTTCTGGCGGCTGACGACGGCAAGGATGTCGGAGTTCTTTTCTCAAAAGACAAGCCGGGCACGCATGTCGTCATCGACGGCGTCGAAAAGCGGCCGGCGAAAGAGCTGACCATCAAGGACTTCGCGAAATTCGAGCTCGTCGCGAAAGACGGGAAAGCGTATTATAAGGACAGGACGCTCAGGACTGGCGAAGGCGATGTACAGGTCGACAAGAAGATAGAAGGCAAAGTCAAATAATTAAGAGATTTCCAATCTTCTGATAACTTCTGTGTAAAGATTATTGGGAATGGTCACGCCGTCTTTTGGCGGGCATCTGCAATTATACGTGCCTGCTCTTGCATAGTTCTCGCTGCCTTCCCATATATCCTTCAGCGGTTTTTCCCTCACGTTCCCGAAAACAGTGACATCATCTCCCGGACATCTTAAAACGGTCCCGTCGAGAGTCACATACAATCCGCAGCCGACTTGCTGGCAAGGAAATTCTCCAGCGTATGCAGATAACCCATCTCTCTTCAAATCATCCGGTGTTTGAATGCCGTTTTTTATGTTCCACGCGTATATTTTCCTGTAAAGCTCGATTTTCTGCTCGTCTGTTATGTCTATGACTTTTCTATAACTTTTTTTGGCACATCTTCCGCTGACCATCGTAGGAGTGACTATGATGCCCATATTCCTTCTTTTGCCGAATTCGTATATTTCAAAGGCCTCATCATAATTTTCTTTTGTTATAGGCAGTGGCATCAGACCCATGCTCGTCGGGTTTGTTTTGTTGAACCCGGTTTCAACAAGAACTCTGAGGGCCCTGTCTCTTTTCTCAGAATAACCTTGCATACCGACGTTTCTATCTTCTTTCGCATGATTGAATGACCTAAAGCCAAGAAGGATTTTCGCGTCCAACTCGTAAAGCCTCTCTGCCAGTTTTTGGCTGTCATTCCCTCCGTGATATCTGTGAAAGCCATGGGCAAAAAGATTGTCTCCTATTATATGACCCTTCGTGAATATCAGCGGCTTGACTTCATTGTTTTTAAGGAATTCTAGGAACTCAAGCAGATTGCGCTCTTCGAAAGGTTCACCTGCGCCTAGAAACTTTACAGAGCGCAGGCCCAAAACTTTTGCCTGCTCTATTAAACTGGTTGTTTCTTTGTATGTGAGCGGTGGACCAGACTCTTTTTCGAGCTTGCCTCCCCGCCTGAAACAATGGGGGCATGAAATGAAATTGCAGTCGTTGCCGAAGTCAATGTCCATGGTCAGAAGCTTGCCCTTGTTTTTTTCCAGCTCCTCTCTGCTGAAATTCCAGCCATCGATACCATTGACGTAATCCTGTGGGAAATTCCCTGAGTAAATCTCCGGTATATCCCTGATGTTTGTTTTATCAATCATAATAATACCTGTTATCGCTACTAATGAGTGGTATTTAATATATATAAAAATAATTCTTATTATTTTTGACAAATAGAAATATTTATATACATAATTACAAAATATTAAAAATGGAAGTGAAACTGGACGACTGGGACAGGAAAATACTTTACGAGCTTGACAAGGACGCGAGCATAAGTCTCAGCAATCTTTCCAGAACTATAAGGCGTTCGAAAGAGTTTGTCGCCTACAGGATAAAAAAGCTCGAGGAAGGGAAAGTCATAAACGGCTATACGGCGATAGTGGACATGTCGAGGTTGGGCTTCTTCACTTTCAGGGTATATCTCAGGTTCCAGGACACCGACGATGCAAAAATAATGGAAATGGTGGAATATCTGAAAAAAGAGGATAGGGTCTGGACGGTAGCAAAGTTGCATGGCAAATGGGATTACGCATTTTTCGTCGGCGTCAAAAAAATACCGGAATTTCACAAGATATGGAAAGGCTTCCTTCTAAATTTCAAGAAAAATATAAAGGAAAGCAAGATAGCCCTTTATTCGCCGATTCACAACTTCAACAAAAGGTTTTTCATGCAAAAGGGAGCGAAAATCACCGAAAGGACGACTGGCGTCAGCATCGAGGAGAAAGCGGACGAGCTCGATCTGGCGATAATAAACATATGGGGCGCCGATGTCCGGCAGTCGCTTAAAGACGTAGCCAAAAAACTGAAAACGACTCCAAACACGGTGGCGAACCGCATAAAGATTCTCAGGAAGAAAAAAATAATAGTCGGCTGCAAAGTGGACATGGACCAGAGCAGGATGGGCTATCAGGGATACAGACTGGACCTTTATCTCAATTCCAACGAGCGGAGGGAAGAACTGTTTGATTATTGCAAGAACCTTTACAACATATACCAGATAAACGATTCCATCGGAGGCGCTGACCTGGAACTGGAAGTTATCGTCAAAGACATGGACGAACTGCTTAAAATGATGAACGACATGATAATCGCTTTCAAAGGTGTTATAAATTCATACGAGTATTTCAGCTTCTTCGTTTTCCCGAAGCTTACCATAGTGCCGGACTAGACAAGCGCTTATGACCGGCATCTGAAAACCATTTTAAACCCGAATCCGATTAATCACTTTTTCATTAAACAAAGACCAGACTATAGAAGGATGTGTCCTATGAATTTCTTTGCCTTTTCTCTCAATAATACCTATTTTTTCCAAATTATATAGAAAGTGCAGAACCGTAGCTCGTGTTATCTCAGTTTTTTTGGCAATTTCTGTAGTTGTCATATTTTTGTTTTTCAGCATTTCTATTATAAAATTCTGGGTCGCACCGTTTTGTCTACTAATGCCTTTCTTTATTACGGCAAATTTAATATATTTTTTTAATTTGTATATGTGACCGCCGGCATATCCAACTCCTGCAATATCGACTATTCCTTTTTTTCTAAGAAATGATAAATGATATTTCACGCCCTGCCGTGATATTCTCAATATCTTCGATATTTCAATGACTGTTCTTGGTTTTTCATTCAAAAGTTCAACTATTGAATTCTTGCTCTCGCCGTGTCCTTTTGTTCGCCACAGTTTCTCTTTTCTAAGTATGAAATCATGTATCAAATCCTCTTTATATCCCATTTTTATTTCTGGATACTTTTTCTTCAGTATGAGATAGTCATGCCATAATTTTTTGACACCATCAGACAAAATGTAAAGAAAACTTCTTTTACCGTCGCTTGTTATTTTGTTTTCATAATTAAGATTTCTGCAAATTTTCTGCAAATCCTCAAGCAGGCCACTGTTATACATTCCTATCACAATGTTGGAAGAATCAACATGTCCCTCATCTATTATAAAGGCTATCAAAATTCCAAGTAAATTCTCTTTATTACTATTTAGCATTTTTGTTGTCAACCTGGAATTTTCTTCGAGAAAATTTTCAGGATTAAGTTTGTAGTGTTTCATCATAATGCAGCTGATTGCCGAAGGTAGATGTATAGTTTTTGATCTAGTGAAATATTCATTTTCATATTGAATTTTTCCAAAAACACTTTCCGTCTTTTCTAAAAAATTCATCAACAAATCGATGTTGTTCTGTTTGTAACCAAAATACGGATCTCTTCCTTCTATGTTAAAACAGTGACCATCACCCATAATATGCGCCACTATCATATCGAACGCAGGCGTTATTGTTATAGGAAATTTTGGTTTAATGACTATATTTCTGCTCTTTTTTGTCCTATAGGAAATTATGTTTTTTTCAAGTTCATTTGTATTTATTTTTATTCTTTCGCACACGTCGAGAATAAGCCATAACGGTCTGAAATTTTTATAAGATGGTTTCAATATTGCTTTGAATGTAGAAAATGGCATTTCCGATCTGATTTCTCTGTAGAGTTTTGGTGATTTGATTTTGCTTTCTTTTATTTTTCTAAAAAATTCAATTTCAAATTTTTCTCTTAATAGAATGTTTATATTTACTCCTTTCAAATCATTTACGTGAATCTCTTCCATAATAAATATATGAATTGAGATAAATAAATACTTTACAAGGAGTATTTTCCGAATGGTCCTAATTGCTTTGGTAGGAAAAACGAATGTAGGAAAAAGTTGCATGCTCAAAGCGCTCACGCTCGTGGACGTGGAAATATCGAACCGCGTTTTCACGACGATCGAACCAAATCACGCCATGGGCTACGTCAAGGTCAAATGCCCGGCCGTCAAGGTCGGGACGCCGTGCAAACCGAAGGTCGGCTACTGCAAACAGAACATGCGCTTCGTGCCTGTCGAGCTGCTCGACGTCGCGGGCCTCGTCCCGGGCGCGCACACCGGCAAAGGCCTTGGCCTGAAATTTCTCGATGACCTGAGACAGGCGGACGCATTCATTCATGTTATAGATGCGTCAGGCTCGACAAACGAGAACGGCGAATCCGTCGCCTGCGGCAGCTATGACCCGGCGAATGACGTGCGTTTTCTCGAGGAGGAAATTGGCTACTGGTTTTACGGCATGCTGAAAAAGAACTGGTCTAAATTCTCGAAAGACGTGGAGATGAACAAGAAGAACATACTCGAATCGCTTTTCCAGCAGTTTTCCGGCCTGAAGATAACCGAGGACCAGATACTGAAGGTGCTTGAAAAATTCACTCTATATGAAACTTCTCCTACCAGATGGAGCGACGAAGACCTCCGCAAATTCGCCTTCGAGCTGAGGCGCCTTTCGAAGCGCATGATAATCGCGGCCAACAAAATCGATATGCCCGGCGCGGACAAAAACATAGAGCGCCTGAAAAGCGAATTCCCTGATTATACCATAATACCTTGTTCTGCTGAAAGCGAGCTCGCCTTACGCGAAGCCGATAAGCACAGCCTGATAAAATACCTTCCGGGCTGCAATAGCTTTGAAATTCTCGAGCCGGACAAACTCAGTGACAGGCAGAAGAAAGCGCTGGAATTCGTGAAGCACAACATACTGGAAAAGTTCGGCTCGACCGGCGTGCAGGAATGCGTGGACAAAGCGGTATTCGAGCTGCTCGACCACATCGTCGTCTATCCGGTAGCGAATGTTAATAAAATGACGGATAAAAAGGGGACCGTCCTTCCCGACGCGCTGCTCGTGCCAAAAGGGACGAAACTCAGGGATTTTGCAGCGAAAGTCCATAGCGAAATGGCGGACAAGTTCATCGGAGGCATCGACTTCGCGACGAAACGCAAGCTCGGCGCGGAACACGCAGTGAATGACGGCGACGTGATAGAAATTCTTTTCAGCAAATAGACGTTATCGATACTCGCTTTTCGACTGGTATTCACTTTTGAAACTGTACTCGCTCTTGAAGGCGTAGTCGTGGCTTACGACGTTTTCAGCGCTGACCGCATACCTGTCGTCTTTTTCGCCTTTCGTTTCATCGAATTTGGGCGCGTTGAATTCGATGACGGTCTCCTCTTCGTATTTGTATGTGCTCTGCCTGCTGGTGGAAGTGCGGAACTTCCACACCAGCTCGCCATCGGTAGTTATGCAGTAAAGATGGCAGTCGTATGAAGGCACGTATATCCTGTTGCCGTCGATGAGCGTCTCGCCGAAAATGTGGCCGTAAGTTTTGAAGCGCCAGACTTCTTTGCCGGTCTTTGCGTCAAGACAATACACGTTGTGGTCGGCGGAGCCGAATATCACGTTATTTCCAAGTATAACCGGCATGCTGCCGGCCGCGCGCTCGCCCATCCTGAATTTCCAGATTGTTCTTGTTGTGGCCAGGTCGACTGCGTAAAGATTCTCGTCGTCGGATGATATGTAAATCATGCCTTCGTGTATCGTAGGCACTACATTCACGTAACTGCCGGTTCTGTATCTCCAGACTTCCATGCCATCAGAAAGCCGCACGCCGTACACGTTGAAATCGTCCGAGCCGAAATATACAACCCCATCATGTATGCAGAACCTGTTCTGTGTGAATATGTTGCCACCGGTCTTGAACCTCCATATCTCCCTGCCATCCTTGCCGAGAAGATAAAGGTTTCCGTCGGAAGAGCTGACTATTATTTTCCCTTCGTGTTCAGTGGGGCAGCAATACGACCAGCCGCCTGTCCTGAAAGCCCAGCACATTTTTCCTGTTTTCTGGTGGATGGCGTAAACATAATAATCACCGGATGTGAAAATAACCATGTCATCGAGCGGGAGGACTGCAGAGCCTTCTATCCTGCCGCCGGTCCTGAAGCGCCAGAGTTCTTTGCCCGTCATTTCGTCGATGGCATACACGTTGTGGTTGTAGCAGCCGAGATAGATTATGCCGTCCTTTATGACAGGGTAAGCGTCGCTGAACATGCCGCCCGCCTTGAACTTCCATGCAAGTTCTGCGCTGGATTTCTTGATTTTGTAAAGATATCCGTCGAGCGCGGCTATGTATATATGTTCATCCTTTATCACGGGTGAAGAGTTTATGCTGCCTCCGCCCTCTTCCATGTGCCACGTAAAATAAGCTTTCTTGCCGCTCTTCCTGGCGAAGTCGCCCAAGTCGAAGCCCGCGTCGTTGTCGAGCGTCGCCATGAAGAGGTCGTTGCGCACCATATTCAGATTTCGCCCGAAGGTTTAAAACTATTAAAATCGCGAATGAAATTCTATTCATGCTTTCGCTGATAGGACTGGGCATATGGGACGAGCGTGACTTATCGCTGCGCGGCGTCGACGCGTGCAAGCGCGCGGACAAGCTCTACTGTGAGCTCTACACGGCCGCGTGGGGCGGAGACATCGCGAAGCTGGAGAAGCTGGTGGGCAAGAAAATACAGGTCGTCGAGCGCTCCGACGTAGAGGACGATTCAGACAAGCTTGTTGAAGAGGCGAAGACGAAACGCATCGCGTTACTAGCGCCTGGGGACCCGCTGACGGCGACGACGCACGTCCATCTGGTGATGGAATGCAGACAAAAAGGGATTGATTACGAAGTCGTGCATGCGTCATCGATATACACTGCCATCGCGAAGAGCGGACTACAGCTGTACAAGTTTGGACGGACGGCGACTGTCATAACCCCGGCTAAGGGATACGAGAGCGAGAGTTTTTACGACGCGCTTGCCGAGAATCATAAACATGGGCTGCACACATTGCTGCTGCTGGACGTTAACATGGGGACGAAACAGGCTTTCGATATCCTGCTCGCCATCGAAAAAAAGAAAAAAGCCAGCGCACTGAAAGAAGCTGTCATATGCTCCGCGCTAGGCTCGGAGAACGAGCGCGTCATTTACGGCAGGACCAGCGACCTTCTCGATATAGAGCTTCCTGCACCGGCAGTCATAATAATCCCTGGCAAGCTGCACTTTCTTGAAAAGGAGTTCCTAGACACGCTAGACAAGCCCGTGTAATTTTAATTTTAGCTGATTTCCCTGTAAAGCGCGATATCCAGCGCGAAAATCGCGACGGCTGCGACGATAAGCAGGACAATCATCAGCAATATGGCAATGAACGGGCTCACGTTGTTATACGCATATACGGTCAGGTAAACAAGCAACAGGATTGCGGCAAAGCAGAGAAGCGCGACTATGACCTTGGTCTTCCTGCTCAGCTCCTTCACATGAATCTCGTCTTTCTTGAATGCCAAGGTGACCACAAGGTTTATATATCGGCTTCCTTAAACCATTTTGCCAACACCGCCTTTAAGACGGATTTTGGACAACAGGAAGCGAGCGAAACGCAGTGGAGCGATGCTCCTTTCTGCTTAAGCTCTTTCCTGAAAAGAGCTTACTATATATATTTAAATTAGTTTAACATAAATAAGTGTCATTACATTGACCGTATATATAGGATAATAATAAAATAAGAGACGCTTTATGCACTCGTTGCCCGTATTCGACATGGCAGGGAAGGAGAAGGAGAAGATTTCCTTACCCAAGGCTTTCGACGAGAAGGTGCGCAAGGACCTTATCCAGAAAGCAGTCGTCGTCGAGGCGAGCAAAACTCGTCAGCCGTATGCGAGCGACCCGCTTGCAGGCCATCGCACTTCTGCGCATTACCATGGAATGAGGCATTCGCGCTACTCACAGATGAACAGGGAAATGGCCAGGCAGAAAAGAATCCACAGCCAGGGCAATCTTAACATGACGGCAAGGTTCAACCCGCGCACCCGAAAGGGACGAAGGGCGCACCCGCCGAAAATCGAGAGGGTCTGGGCGATGAAGATGAACCAGAAGGAGCACATGAAGGCGCTCATGTCCGCGCTCTCCGCGACGCTCGTGAAGGAGCTGGTCACGCAGAGGGGCCACATAATAACCGAAGCGAAGCATGTTCCCATCGTTCTCGAGGACGACTTCCAGAAGATAAACAAGACTTCCGAAGTCATCGCGCTCCTCATGAAGCTCGGGCTTGCGCAGGAACTGACGCGATGCTCGCAGAAGAAAGTGCGCGCCGGCAGGGGCAAGATGCGCGGCCGACGCTACAGGGGCAAGAAAGGCCCGGTCATAATCATAGGAAAGGACGAAGGCGTGATGAAGGCGATAAGCAACATACGAGGCGTGGATGTCTCGCTGGCGAAGGAGCTTAAAGTCAGCATGCTCGCGCCAGGAACGCAGCCCGGAAGGCTTGCGATTTACACGAAATCAGCTATAAACGACATGAAGGAACTTGGTACTTATGGCAAAGCAAAGTCAAAGTAAAGCCGCTAAGCCGAAAGCGGAAGCGAAGATTAAGGCAGAGACAGCGAAGCCAGTTACTAAGACGAAAGATGCATGGTCAATCATAAGCTACCCGCATCTCACTGAAAAGTCGATGAACATGGTCGAGCTTGAGAACAAGCTTGTTTTCATAGTCAGCAAAGACGCCGACAAGAAGGAGATAAAGGAAGCGATTGAAAGCGAGTTCGGCGTCAAGGTCAAATGGGTCAAGACGGAGATAACGACCCGCGGCCAGAAGAAGGCGTATATCAAGATAAGCCCCGAGTTCTCGGCGGCGGACATCGCCTCAAAGCTTGGCATGATATAAATTATGTTGGTTTAACATGGGAAAAAGGATAAGGTCGCAAAGGAAGGGGCGAGGCACGTCGACTTACAGAGTCCCCAGAAGAGGCGAGTGGATAAACGTTGAATACAGGAACTTCGGCGGCACCGTCGTCGATATTGTCGACGACCCCGGGAGGAACGCGCCCGTCGCCAAGGTGAAATATTCCGACGGTAAAATAAGCTACCTTATCGCACCCCACGGCATAAAGGTCGGCGACAGCACAACCAACTACATCCAGACGCTTTCCAACATTCCGCTGGGTTCCCAGATATTCGGCCTCGAACTGTTCCCGCACTCCGGACCGAAACTCTGCAACACGCCGGGAACGTTCGCAGTACTTCTCACGAAGGCGAAAGACAGGTGCATTGTCCAGATGCCTTCGAAAAAGACTAAAGAATTCGACCTCAACTGCAGGGCCAGCATCGGAACGCCTGCGGGAGACGGCCTTAAAGACAAGCCGTGGCTGAAGGCAGGCAAGAGATTCAAGGCCATGCGCCCGCGCGGAAAAAAGTACCCGAGAACGTCAGGAGGCGCCATGACTCCGCTGTGCCATCCGTTCGGTGGCGCGACGAGACCCGGAAGACCCAAGACAGTCAGCAGGCACGCTCCGCCGGGGCAGAAGGTCGGCGCATGGGGCGCGAGGAGAACGGGCCGCAGGAGAGGTAAGATATAAAAGTAGGATAAGGATAACTTAATGTGATGCTGTATGGCGAAATTTGAATTCCGCGGGAAAAGCTTCGATGAAATAAGCAAGCTCACAATGGAAGAGTTCAGCAACATGCTGAAGTCGAGACAAAGGCGAAGCCTTAAGAGGGGCATGACTGATAGGCAGAAAAAGCTGCTCGAGAAGATAAGGAAGAATCACAATAAATTCCACCGCACCCGAGAGAGAGACATGGTCATACTGCCTGAAATGATAGGCACAAAGATAGGCGTTTACAACGGACGCGAGTACGTGATACTCGAGATGAAGGCGGACATGCTGGGCCACAGGCTCGGAGAATTTTCGCCCACCAGGAAGCAGGTAAAGCACTCTGCCCCCGGTTTCGGCGCGACCAGATCCTCGAAGTTCGTGCCGCTCAAGTAAAGTGATATTGCATGTTAAAATACGCTCTTGAACTGAATCCGAAGAAGTCGTCCAGAGCCTATGGCAGGTCGCTCTCCATATCGACGAAAAGCTCCGTCATAATCTGCAGGGTGATTTCCGGCATGAATCTCATCAAGGGCAAGAGTCTTTTGGATGACCTGCTGACCGGAAAGCGGAATCTCGAGGGCAAGTTCTACACGAACACGACCAAGGAGATTCTCAGCCTGCTTAAATCAGCGGAATCTAACGCCGAGTTCAAGGGCCTCGACACGACGAGGATGATAATCTACGCATCGGCGCACCAGGGCTTCACATTCTACAGGCCAAGGCGAACCAAGATGAAGAGGATGCAGAAAAAGGTGACGAACGTGCAGATTGTCCTGCACCAGAAATAAGGTCATGATGTTATGTTGATGAAAAAATTCTTCGTGGACTACTCTGTAAGGAAGATGAAAATAGAGGCGTTCATCAAGAAATACTTCCCCGAGGAGAGCTATTCGAAGATCGAGCTCGAGCGCACGCCGCTCGGCATAAAAATAATAATACACACCGACAGGCCGGGCAGGATAATCGGCGCCGGCGGCAGGAAGATAAACGAGATGACCGACAGGCTGAAGGCCGAATTCAAGCTGGAGAACCCGCAGGTCGACGTCAAGTCGATAAACAGGCCGGACCTCGACGCGAAAATCATGGCGAAGAAAATAACGACCGCGCTCGAGAAGGGATACAACTACAAGAAAATCGGCAACATCATGCTCAAGAGGATCATGGATGCTGGAGCGGTAGGCGTCGAGATCGTCATAGCGGGCAAGCTGGGCGGCTCGAAGTCGAGAACGGGCAAGTTCCTTCAGGGCTACCTGAAACACTGCGGCCAGCCGGCGAAGGAGCTGGTAGATTCCGCGTTCGAGGAAGCGCAGACCAGGCCCGGCAAGATAGGCGTCAAGGTCAAGATAATGAAGTCCGTGCCGATATTGGCGACTGACGTCGTGGAAAAGAAGAAAGAAAAAGTCAAAAAGCACGAGACAAAACCCAAGGAAGAGGCGAAAGCGGAAGAAGAAGCGAAGAAAGAGTAGGTAATGCTTATGGCAATTCTCAGACCGAAAGACATCAGGAAAATGGACGAAAAGGAGCTCGAAAAGCAGACGAGGGATCTTCATCTCGAGCTCGCAAAGGAGCGCGCCAGCATACACATCGGCGCATCCGTCACGTCGCCCGGCAGGATTAGGGAAGTGCGCAGAACCCTTGCCAGGATAAAAACTATTAAAAGAGAGAAAAGGAAGAAATAAATGATGGCTTATTCCAGCGCTGCGAACAGCCTTATTCTCTCGGACAAAAGCATCATTTTCTCAATAGCGGAGGGTGGATTAAGGGAATGACAGAAATTTGCCCCAATTGCGGCCTGCCAAAGGACATATGCGCATGCCAGACAATCGCCAAAGAAGAGGAGAAAATACGCATCTCCTCGATAAAGAAGAGATTCGGCAAAAGCGTCACGACTGTCATGGGCATAAGCAAGGACGTGGACATAAGGAATGTCCTGAAAGAGCTTAAAATGAAGCTGGCATGCGGCGGCACGATGAAGGACGGCGTCATAGAGCTGCAGGGAGACCACCGGAGGAAAATAAAGGACCTGCTCGTAAGAATCGGTTTCCCGGTGGAAAAAATAGAAGTCTCCTGAGCAGCCGCTGGTGTAACGCACAGGAAGTTTTTTACAAACAGGAGAACATATTCTATTTATGATAACCCCGGAAAATCTGGTCAGGCACGAACTCATAGGCCTCAAGATAAGAATCGTCAGCGACGCCGATAAAAAGCTGGCCGGGTTGAACGGAAAAGTGATAGACGAGACGCGGAACATGCTGGTCATCGAGACAACCGCGGGCAAAGAAATCTCAGTCGCGAAAGAAACAGGTGTTTTCTCTTTCTGCGTCGATTCTGTTTGGGTAAAAGTGGATGGAAGAATCATCATCGGCCGGCCCGAAGACAGGATAAAAAAGAAACTCAGACAGTGGTAGTCGTAAGCTACTGGCTTTATAAGTATTTCACGCTATTAGTATAATCCATAAACCTATATAATCAGTAAGAATATGTCAAAACTATTAATATATAATATTTAAATAATACATCCGTCTATGTGAATATTATGACCACCAAAGCGAGAGAGAGGGATATCGGCCTCGGTTTGCCCCAGCCAAAGGAATCATGTTCTGACGTAAAATGCGCGTGGCACGGAAAGCTTCCGGTGCGCGGCAGGATTTTTGAAGGCGAGGTAAAATCGACGAAGGCGAAGAACAGCGCTATCGTCGAATGGGGCTACCACAGGTTCGTCAAAAAATACCAGAGATTCGAGAGGAGACGGTCCAGCATAGTCGCCCACAACCCACCTTGCATGAAAGCGCGCGAAGGCGACTTAGTCACGGTCGCGGAATGCAGGCCGCTCTCTAAAACCAAAAACTTCGTCATAGTCAACGTCCAGAAAGCGAAAGGGGAATGAAATGAAAGGCTTAACATCCAAGATGACTTACGGCGTCTTCACTAAGACGCAACTCAAATGCGCTGACAACAGCGGCGCGAAGATACTGGAAATGATAGCAGCCAGCGGCTACAAGGGCCGCAGGCGAATGCGTCCGAAAGCCGGCGTAGGAAACCTCATATTCTGCAGGGTTTACAGCGGCGATGAAAAGGTCCGCCATCAGGTCTTCCGAGCGGTGATTATCCGCCAGCGAAGAGAGTTCGCCAGAGCAGACGGCATACGCATCCAGTTCGAGGACAATGCCGCGGTCATAATCGATGAAAAAGGCGAGCCGAAGGGAACGCAAATCAAGGGACCGGTCGCTAAAGAAGCGGTCGAGCGCTTCCCATCCGTCGGCAAAATCGCAACGATAGTGGTATGATATGAAAAAAGCATGGTCAAACAAGTGGGTCTCGAGCACGCAGCCGAGGAAGCAGAGGAAATATGTGTACAACGCCCCCCTGCACATCAGGCAGAAGTTCGTCTCGGCCCATCTTTCCGAAGCGCTCAGAAACAGGTTCGGCAAGCGTTCGCTTCCTATCAGGAAGGGCGATGAGGTAAAGGTAATGCGCGGCTCCAACGCCGGTTACAAAGGCAAGGTCGACAGGGTCGATCTAAAACACAGCAAGATCTACATCGAGGGTTACAACGTCAAGAAAGTCGACGGCTCCGAAATCATGAAATCCGTGCATCCTTCGAACCTGCTGCTGGTCGATCCCAAGATGGACGACAAGAGAAGGCAGATGATTGTAGAGCGTTCGAGAGCTAAGAGCAAACCTGAAAAAACAAAAGAAGCGAAGGATACAAAAGATAACAAAGCCGAGAAGAAAGGTGAATGATTATGCATCTCAAGAGATACTCGATTCCGAAATACTGGCACGTGTCAAAAAAGGAGCGCAAGTTCGTCATAGCTCCCAGGCCGGGACCTCACAAAAAGTTCGAGTGCATACCGCTTCTGGTCGTTCTGAGGGACGTCCTCAAGGTCTGCAGGAACGCCAAAGAGGCGTCGATGGTCATAAAGAAAGGCGAGATTCTCGTCGACAAGAAAGCCAGGAAGGACCCGAATTACCCGGTCGGCTTGATGGACGTCGTCGAGATACCGAGCATAGGCAAACATTACAGGGTCATGGTCAACAAGAGCGGGCTTTTTCTCAACGAGATAACGGCCGAGGAAGCTGACAAAAAACTCTGCAGGATACAGGACAAGACAATCGTCAAAGGCGGCGGCTTCCAGCTGAACCTGCACGACGGCAGGAATATCCTGACCGACAAGAACGAGTTCAGGCCGAACGATTCGCTGCTCATAGAGCTGCCGAGCCAGAAAATCCTGCAGCACTTCAAGTTCGAGAAAAATTCATCCGCCATGGTTATGTCCGGCAAGAACGTCGGCCTGCACGGCAAGGTCAAGGAAATATTCGACCGCAAGACCATGATAGGCAGGAACAGGATAGTGCTGGAAACGAAAGATGGCGATATAGAAACAGTAAAGGAATATTTGCTTGTTGGTGAGTTCAAATGAATCCCATGAGAAAGATACGCTTGGAGAAGATCACGATTAACATAGGCGCTGGAGAGGCAGGCCCGAAGCTCGAAATGGCCAAAAGGCTCATCGAAAAGCTCGCAGGCACGAAAATCGTTATAACCACCACTCATAAACGCTCGACTTTCGGCGGCGCCAAGAACAAACCCATAGGAGTCAAGACCACGATGCGCGGCGAGAATGCGAGAACGTTCCTCATCAACGCGCTCAAGGCAATCGAGAATAAAATCAAGCCGACGCAGTTCGACAGGCACGGCAATTTTTCATTCGGCATAAAGGAATACATAGACCTCCCGGGCATCAAATACGACCCGGAGATAGGCATAATGGGCATGGACGTCTGCGCGACGCTCACAAGGCCGGGATACAGGGTGAGCAGGAAAAAAATCCGCCCGAGCAAGATAGGCAAGGCTCACAGGATCACTCCGGAAGAGGCGAAGGAATGGTTACAGAAAGAGTTCAATGTGAAGATAACAATGATGGTGGAGGAATAAGTCATATTCAAAAGGTGTTCATATGAGTTTCGAAAATGCCAAGAAACAGATTGAGTCGAATCCAGTAAAACTGGCGAGGTTCATGAAGTTCAACAGTTCAAAACCCAGAAAATTCGGCAAGGCAATGAAGCCATGCAGGAGATGCGGGAAGACTGAAGGAGTCGTGCACAAGTACGGCCTCAGCTACTGCAGGCAGTGCTTCAGGGAGATTGCCAGGGAGCTTGGCTTTGAAAAATACCAGTGAGAGGTTTGATTATGAGACATGATACTTTATCCGACATTTTTGCCATCGTAAAGAACGCGGAGATGATTGGCCTGAAGGAGTGCATAGTCCCGAGCTCAAAGACTGTGAAGGACGTACTCAAGATAATGCAGAAGAACAAATACATCGGCTCGTTCGAGTTCATGGACGACGGCAAGAGCGGGCATTTCAAAATAGAGCTGCTCGGCAGGATAAACGACTGCGGCTCGATAAGGCCGAGATTCTACATAAACAAGCAGGAGTTCATAACCTGGGAGAAGAGATACCTTCCGTCTGTGAGCGTAGGCATACTTTTCATCACGACGTCGAAGGGTTTGCTGGACCACAGGACCGCGAAAAAAGAAGGAGTCGGCGGCGCGCTGCTGGGATTCATATATTGATGTTGCATGTGATCGTATGACCATAGAAAAAGAAGTCAAGGACGCGATGAGAGAGGAGAAATTAATAATCGGCACCAGGATGGTCATGAAGGGCATAAAGGACGAGGCGATAAAATACGTCATCTGCCCCGAGAACTGCAGCCAGGAAGTCAGAAGCGACCTGGATTACTACAACAGGAACTTCGGTCTTGATGTAAAGAAGTTCACTGGCAATTCGAGGCAGCTCGGAGAAATATGCGGAAAGCCGTTCAATATAATGCTGCTCGGCGTGAAAAAGTGAGCTGACACACATATGACCATCAAACTTACAACTGAGGACGTGCGCATAGTCGGAACTTTCGAGCGCCTCATAGGCGTGCACGTAAGGGACTGCATCGTCGATGATGATACTGTATATTTCCTGATAGAACCGGGCAAGATGGGTCTTGCCATAGGCAGGAATGGAGCGAACATAAAGAACATATCAGGAACGCTCGGCAAGAAGGTCAAGATATTCGAATACGCCGACACGCCCGAGAAGCTCGTCAGGAGCCTCATACCGAGCATAAACTCGCTTGACATAAGCAACGGCGTCGTGACGGTCTCGGTGCCCGCATCCGAACGGTCGGCTGTCATAGGCAAAAGCGGCAAGAACATAAAGATAATAAGGCTGTTCCTAGACAGGCACTTCGCCATCAAGAATTTAAGGCTCAAATAATATATCTAAGGATTAATACGTGAGATAACTATGCCAGGAACATTCGCTGCAAGGAATCTGAAGAAAAATAGGAAGCGCTTTAGATGGAAGGCTGACCACAAAAAGCGCAAGCTTTTGCAGCTGTGGAGGAAAGGCCCTCTCAAGGGAGCGCCCATGGGACGCGCGCTGGTCCTAAAGAAGAAAGGCATAGAGCAGAAGCAGCCGCACTCGGGCATAATCAAGGCCGTCAGGTGCCAGCTCATAAAGAACGGCATCCAGGTAACGGCGTTCACGCCGAAGACCGGCTCCATAAAGCACATAGACGAGCACGACGAAGTCACCATAGAGGGACTGGGAGCGTCGCAGGGCGGCGCAATCGGTTCGATGCACGGCGTGCAGTTCAGGGTCATAGCAGTCAACGGCGTTTCTTTGCCGGAGATTCTCAAGGGCAAGAAGGAAAAAGGTAAGGGAAGCGGATAAACATGGCAATTCTTCTTTTCAACAGGTGGGATTTCTCCTCGGTCCAGGTTAAAGACCAGGGCCTCAAGAAATACATCAATCTCGTGCCTATTGTGGTGCCGAAGACAAACGGCAAATACGGCACAATGTCGATTCACAAGGTCAAGATGAGCATCGTGGAGCGCTTAATCACGAAGCTTTTCGTCCCGGGTCACAAGGGCAAGAAGCACAAGCTGACTTCGGGTCATGTGGTTGGAACCTACCAGAACATCGCCGGCTCCGTCAGGGACGGCTTCGCTATAATAGAGACCAAGACGAAAAAGAACCCGATACAGGTTCTCATCGATGCGATAGAAAACGGCGCCATGTACGAGGAAGTAATGGGCTACAGGGTCGGCGGCATGATATCGCGAAAAGCGGTCGTCGTATCGCCTCAAAGGCGACTGGACATGGCGCTAAGGCTGATTGCTCAGGAAATTTTCTTCAAATCCTTCCACAACAAAAAGACTTTTGCCAATGTGCTTGCGGATTCGCTGATTGAGATAGCCGCGAACGACCAGAGAAGCAACGTCATCCGAGAGCGCCAGAGGCTCGAGAAGGAAGCGGAAGGTGCCAGGTAAAATTTTTCTATAGGCAGGTGTTTTTTATGGCAACAAAAGATGTGACTTCAACAATCAGGGACCTTATGCTTAAGCCGGAAAAAATCCGCAACATAGGCATCGTCGCCCACATAGACCACGGCAAGACGACGTTCTCAGACAACCTGCTCGCAGGCGCCGGCATGATATCGCAGGAACTTGCAGGCAAGCAGCTGGCGATGGACTTCGACGCGCAGGAGCAGGAGCGTGGCATCACTATATTCGCCGCGAACGCGAGCATGATTCACGATTTCCACGGCGAGGACTACCTCATCAACCTTATTGACACGCCAGGTCACGTGGACTTCGGCGGCGACGTGACGAGAGCGATGCGCGCGGTAGACGGCGTAATCGTGCTTATCGACGCAGTCGAAGCTGTCATGCCGCAGACCGAGACCGTAATACGACAAGCGCTAAAAGAGCGCGTAAAACCGGTTCTTTTCGTCAACAAGGTCGACAGGCTGATAAAAGAATTGAAACTCACGCCAGAGCAGATGCAGGATAGGTTCAAAAAAATAATCACTGACGTCAATGCTCTCATCCAGAAATACGCTGAGAAAGAATTCGCTGAGAGGTGCATTATCAGCGTAAACGACGGGAGCGTCGCATTCGGCTCGGCCGTCAAGAACTGGGCGATTTCCGTCCCATTCATGATGACGTCGAAAATGACGTTCAAGGACATAATAGACTTCACCGAAAGGGGTGCTGAAGGCGAGAAAGAGCTGGCGAAACTAGCGCCGCTGCACGGCGTTGTCCTTGATATGATAATCACGCATTTACCAAACCCGCTCAACGCGCAGAAGTACAGGATACCGAGGATATGGCCGGGCGAGAAGGATTCTGAAGTGGGGAAGGACATGGCAAGCTGCAACCCCAACGGCAAACTGGCGGCGATTGTCACGAAACTCTACCCTGACCCGCATGCAGGTTACGTCGCGACGGTCAGGATATTCTCGGGCAAGATGAAGGTCGGCCAGGAAGTCTATCTGGTCGGCATGGCCAAATCGCAGAAGGTACAGCAGGTTTCCGTTTACAAGGGAGCGCAGAGGATAAGCATGGATGAGGTCGATGCAGGCAACATCGTCGGAATCGTTGGTCTTAAGGACTCGTTCTCCGGCGAAACCATCTGCGACCCTGAAAATCCCATACCGGGTTTCGAGTCGATATCGCACATATTCGAGCCGGTTGTGGTCAAGGCGATAGAACCCAAGAAGCCGCAGCAACTGACAAAGCTCATCGATTTCCTGAGGCGCGTCGCCAAAGAAGATCCGACGCTCAGAGTCAAGATTAACGAGGAGACTGGAGAGTATCTCGTTTCGGGATTGGGTGAGCTGCACATCGACGCGAAGATAGAGCGCCCGCTAAAGGAAGCTGAAATAGAAGTCGACGTTTCGCCTCCAATCGTGATCTACAGGGAATCCGTGAGGAGCACGAGCCCTGAGGCGATCGAAGGCAAGTCGCCCAACAAGCACAACAGATTCTATCTCGTGGCAGAGCCGCTCGACCCGAAGATACACGAGGCCATGGTGAGAGGCGATGTACCATCGACGTTTGAGTTCAAGAAAAAGGATGTCGAGGTTGTGGAAAAGCTCATAAACCTCGGTCTGGACCGCGACGAAGCGAAGAAGGTCAAGCTCATACATAACAGGAACATGTTCGTGGACGCGACGCGAGGAGTTCACTCGATCCTTGAAATCATGGAAATGCTTAAAGAATCATTTGTGGAAGCGATGGACGAGGGCCCGCTGGCGAAAGAGCCGTGCGACGCTGTGAAGATAAAGATTGTCGACGCGAAGCTTCACGAGGACGCCATACACAGGGGCCCGGCGCAGGTCATACCAGCTGTCCGTGCGGCTGTAAGGGATTCGATGGTCGCCGCGAAGGCTTTCATACTTGAACCCAAGCAGGTGATAAGGATAGACGTCCCTTCGGAGCAGATGAGCGGGGCCATGAAAGAAGTCCAGAACCGCCGCGGGCAAATACTAGAGATGAGCGAGGAGCGCGGCACGACGACGATTACCGCAAAGCTTCCCGTCGCAGATATGTTCGGCTTCAACTCCGCCCTCAAGTCATCGACTGGCGGCAAAGGCTTCTACTGGCTAATAGACATCATCTACGAACCGATGCCCAGGGAGCTCGAGCCGAGAGTCATAGGCCAGATAAAGCAGAGAAAGGGCATAACGGACGCGGCTTAAAAACAATAAAAAGCCTTTTCTTCCCTTTTATTTTTAATATTATAATTTCAATAATACTATCTATCAGCACGTCAAAGGCAGGCCGGCGCTTGCGTCGGCCTGGCACACAGGCGCAGGCGTAGCCTGCGTCATTCGTCAAATACGGGGTCGTGGTGTAGCTAAGCCCTTTCCAGAAAAACGTGAAAAGGGCTCTGCAGTGGTCTAGCATTCAGGCTTCGGGAGCCTGCGACCTGAGTTCGAATCTCAGCGACCCCATATATGTTGAGTGTAATACTTCTGGCCATAGGCATCATCGGCTTCGGCCTGGGCGCCTACTGGGATATAAAGACGACGGAATTCCCGGACTGGCTGCCATATTCTATAATAATATTGTCTCTGGGTGCGAGAGGTGTGTTCTCTTTCATCACGGGGGACTGGATGATACTGGCCAGCTCGATATTCATAGGCCTCGCATTCCTGGGAATAGGCCTTTTGATGTATTTCGCCAGGCAATGGGGCGACGGCGATGCCTGGCTGCTCGGTGCAATGGGCTTTCTTTTACCAGAACAACTGGAATTCGGCGTCACGACCGCGCTCCCCTTCCCGTTAGCGATGCTTTTCAACTTCCTGCTGGTCTCGCTTGTATATCTTATAGCATACTCCGTTTACCTGGGCCTGAGGCACACATCCGTGAACAGCAAATACCTGCAGCATCTGAAGGAACAGAAGATAAAGCTGATAGCGATGGTGGCATTTTTCTTCGCGTTCTCCTGGTCCTTCGCCTTCTTCATGACAACACTGCCTTCAGTCACGAATCCGGTCAGCATGAACCAATTCGTCTTCCTGCCGTTCCTGCTCACTTTCGTTTTGTTGTTCTCATACTACGCAAAAGTCGTCGAGAAGCACCTTTTCAAGAAAAAAGTCAGGACTTCAGAGCTCAGGGAAGGCGATGTCGCGCTCGACGGAAGATGGAAAGGCCTGAGCAAGAAAGATATAGCCGCGCTCAGGAAGCGAAGCAAGCACGTGTGGATAAAGGAAGGCGTGAGATTCGCCCCCGTATTCGTAATCACCATAGTCATAACGGTATTCTGGGGAGATCTTATATTTTTATTCGTTTAAATGACTTATTTTTAAAAATAAAGCATTTTTAGACCTTTTGGAACGATAAAAGTATGTTTTTATCATATTTGGAACCATAAAAACGGTTTAAAGATAGTGTTTTCATTGTTTCGCAACCGTTTCATGCAACTTATATATACCCCCTTCGGCAAAGTAATTTCAAGACTCGAACCCAAGAAGGTCTAGCAATAGACTTTCATTTGGGGTTTGATGTTTAAAACTAGGAGGAAATTATGAAAATAAAGAGATTGATTGCAGGAGGAATAACTGCAGCGATAGGAGCGACAATAATTGCAGGAGGAGCATTGGCAGCGACAACTTTCGATAAAGGCATGGGCGAGTTCGTAACCGTGAGCGGCGGTACACTTACATCTCCGGTCATAGTGGTCGGAGCTGGAGTCGACACGACCGACGTTCTTGGTGCAGCGGACATAGCAGCGAGCTTGGTCTCGAACTATGCCATCGAAGTTAAGCAAATACCTTCAACAGGAGCGACGACAGGCGTATCTGGTGGTGTGCTGATAGACAGCGACCTTATGAAAACATACGTAGGCAGCACAGGCAACCTTAGCGCTGTCAAAAGCGTCATAACTGAGACGGACCTTCCGGACCTTTTGGTAAAGAGCACATTCACTGACTCGAACTCGACGACTTCGACAATAACGCAGAAGATAGTGCTTAACTCAGCGGCATACGCGACATTCAGCGTCCCAAGCGGAGAGACAGACCCGGTTCTGAACGTACCGATATCATCGTCAGCAACCCCGTACAACCTGACAGTGACGTTCATCGGTGGTCTTGACCCGTCGGCAGTAGACACGACATACGCCATGAAACTGTTCGGCAAGGACTACACGTTCGGCAACACGCACACCAACACGACGCTTGAATTGTACTCTTCGGTAGGAGCGCAGGTTCTTGACCTTAGCGGAGCAGGAGACGAGAGAACCGTCGACGTCGGCGGAACATCGTTCGTCATAAAGCTGAACGGTTGGTACGCTGGAACGACAGACAAGGCATACGTAGTAGTTAACGGTGTCTCATACACGTGGAACGAAGGCGGCACTTACACGATAGGTGGCGTTAAATTCTACGTGCAGTCTGTTGACGTGATACAAACTGGCGGCACAGATTCGACAGGTATGGTGAAGCTTTTCGTAGGAACGGACAAGCTGAAACTTACGCACGGCAGCGCCATCGAGAAGAACGACTTGTCAAAGAACACACTCGTGTATTTCAGTTCCACACTCGCAAACAAGATAAACGCGTTGACATTCGTCGTCTATCCAGACGAGGATGCGGTTGTGAAGGACGGAATGCCATTTGTGGACCCGGTATTCGGTTCGTTCAAGACTGTGCTTAGCGGAATGACACCTGGCATAACGGACGCGTCCAGAGACCTGATAAAGGTAGTTTCGGACTCTTCGAATGTCAAGTTGTCGTTCAAGAACAAAGACGGCATGCAGTACACGAACATACCAGTGTTCTACGCGAACTCTTCGACAGAGCCAGTATACGGCAAGGTCAACAACGCGTATTTCTTCAGGACAAGAGAGTGCTACAACTCTACGGGTGAAAACAACACGATAGCGAAGAACGATTACTTCGTCGTATCGAGTGGTGATTACTCGTACATCCTGAAGTACACAAACTACAATGACGACTCTAGCGACGACACCAAAGACTACGTGGTCTTCACGGATATGTCATCGAACACCAACTACAAGGTTTATCCAAGCTCGGAAGACCTTACAATCGGCTCGGTGACGTTCGACGTGACTCCCTTCTTGGGAACCAACAGAAACGTTTGCGTAGCGCTTGACGGCGGAACAATAAACGCAGGTTATGTCAACATAACCACGGAATCCGGCGCAAAGATAGACGTAACGAGTGCCAACACAGGCATGTACATCGACGAGGTCATCCTGTACACCCTTACGGGCGGCAACGACCCGACCAGGCAGAAGTTCCTCGTGAACTCGACGTACAGTTCATCGACGGGCATTAGGTTCAGCATGACGCCGAACCCGACCCAGGTCGGAACTGCGAACGAGTGGAAGTACATAACAAGCTACGGCAGCTACGTCGACGTAACTGGAGACAACAACGGCAAGAGCAGCGTTTCCATATACGGAGCTGGCCAGAGACCTGCACCGGCAAACATAGCCATCGGAACGAATCCAGTGCTGTCAACAAGCGCAGGAGCTGCAGGCGGAACATACAACGCGGCAGTCCCTGTAACGAACCCGATAGCGAAGTTCCCGAGCGAGGTAACGCAGACAGCCGCTCTCGACAAGGATCTTATCCTTGTGGGTGGTCCATGCGCGAACGCGCTTGTGAAGACTTTGCTTGACACTGCGTGGAGCTCGACAGATTCTTGTGCAGCTTGGCTTGCAGACGCTGACCTTAAAGACAACGGAAAGGGTCTGATCCAGGTTGTTGAGAACATCTTCGGTTCCGGCAAGAAAGCACTGATCGTCGCTGGTACAAGTGCTCAGGACACGAGAAACTTGATAGCCAACAAAGCTATTAAGCCGACCGAGTTCAAGGCGCTTGGCGCAGTCGCTCAGTACAAAGGCGCAGCGTAATTTAACCGAAGTCAGTTAATTGGGGCATTTGCCCCTTTCCCTTTTCTTTTATTTTTTCCTTACAGACGTGAGTCTATCCCTACTGAATGATTTTTAATAACTAGAAGTTGACTTTGTAGATGATCACGGCTTCCTGGTCGCCCCACTGGCTGAACGACATAAGACGGGAAAACCTGGCATCGCTTTCGAAATAACCCGTCACGTACGCCGGATTGCCGGGCTCAAACTTGTAGAGGAGGACGTATTTTATATCCTGAGCCTCTATCGTTTTATTCACATCTTCGGCGTTTGCAGGGAACCTTATGGCCCTTCTTTCCGAGAAATAATACGTGTAGGGATAGGATTCCGTCATCACCATGTCCTTCGCGCCCGTGATGCCTTTCAGGTAATTCGCAGCCGTGACCAGACCCTCTCCGTTCTGCCTGTCATTCCATATGAAACTTATGCCAGTAACGAGGCATACAACGCACGCAAGAATAGCGAGATATTGCATGCTTTTGCCTGCAAACTTGAACTTGTGCGTCAGCGCCAGGCCCGAGAAAATCGCGTAAACAGGCGCATACGAGAGCATATATCTGGGCTCCTTGTGAGGCGCTAGCGCGTAGAATATTATGGGCAGACATAACAGCAGAAATAGCAGGATTTTGTCCTTTCTTTTTACTTTTAGCATGGCATACGCGCCGAGCGCGTAAAACACTACCATCGGCCCGGAAAACTCGTAAAATCCCGCTAGGTAATCAAACAGGCCGGACGGCATCGACGAAGCGTATATCGCCATATTGGTGAAGTATGCGCCCAGCGGATTGCCGTAATAAGCGTAACTGAGGGAAAGCCACGGCGCAATAGCCAGCAAAAAACCGATGCAAAAAAGCGCATATTTAACCAGCGTTTTCCTGACATCGTCCCTTTTCCATAGAAGGAAAACGAGATAAAGCGCATACGCTACCAGAAGGACCGTGCCAAGGTAGCGCGTTATAAGCGCCAATCCCGCCAGCGCTCCCGACAGCAGCGCGTAAGTTTTGTATCCCTTTCCGCCTTTGATGAAAAACAGGAGCGAAAACGAAACCAGCGATATGAAAAGCGGCTCTGTAAGCGCTTTAGTGCTGAAGAAAACGAATAGCTGGCTCGTCGAAAGGAAAAGCGACGTCCATAGCGCGCAGTCCTTGCCGAACATTCCCTTTGCCAGATAGTAAGCCGTTAAAACTGAGATGGCTGAAATCAATACGACAAAAAACCTGACGGCGAGTATGCTTTCTGAAAGCGGGAAAATCAGAAACGGGAACAGCGGAGGTCTGAATGATTCTATGTTGGTGCCCTGATCAAGCGAGTAGAAACCGTTTGCTACTCCTCTGCCCAGGCCCATGTAAACCGCTTCATCCCACCACAAGCCCTGATTTGCAAAAACAAGTACTACCTTGGCGATGAAAGAGGCTGCAATCAGCGAGAGAATCAAATACCTGGAAAAATCTTCCATGATATAAATTTGCTGGCGCTTTTTAAAATAACATGAAATAGCAGCGCATTCATTTTGATAATGTGCCTTTTATGGACGGCATCGTGCTAGCGGAGCCATTGACCAGCGAGTATTGCTGGTTCCCTGTTTTCTGTATCATGTACCATTCCATGGGCCTTTTGACGACAGCCTTGAATATCGCTAGCGACACCGAGAATGTGATAAGTATGCCTACCGTGAAGGACGATACGAGCAACTGGGGAAACATGGAAAGTCTGTTGTTCTTCTTTAGCGCCACAACGCTCGCGGCTATGAAGCCCGAAGTGAGCGCGATATTCCTGCTCATCGACCTGGTGAATTCGAACCAGTCAATCGGCCCAGGTACGTTGGTTATGAAGGATATGCATCCGGAGACGAAAAGCAGCGCCAGCAGCGGCGCGGTGACGTAGCCTAGGAGCACGAAGAACAGCATCAGTCGCTGCTTTATGTTGAAGTTCTTGTTGAAGAATATCTGCTTCCTGTGGTCGATGAAAGCGCGTATTGTACCGTAAGCCCAGCGCATCTGCTGGCGCTCGAAACCTTTAAACGTGAACGGGCTCTCACCGGGAGTGACCAGTTCCGGAAGATAGACGTTCTTGTAACCCATCTCCATTATTCTTATCGAAAATTCAGTGTCTTCGGTCAGGCTGCCGTTCTGCCATCCGCCCAGCTTGAGCAGCACGTCCTTCCTGACGGCTTCGGCGGAGCCGCATATGAAGGAAACGCCGAATCTGTTTATGAGCGGCAGCGTCAGGTGGTGGTAAACGATGAGAATGCTTGACGACAGGCGCGAAACGAGGTTCTGACCCGCGTTCATGAATTCCCAGCGCGCCTGGACGCCGGCGACTTTCTCGTCTTGGAAGGGCACGGATATTTTCTTCAGGAAGTCGCTAGTCGGCACGAAGTCCGAGTCGAATATCGCTATTATCTCGCCTTTCGAATGCTTCAGCATGTTGTTGAGATTGCCAGCCTTGTAGCCTTTGTTGTCTGACCTGCGCATCACCCTGACGAGGTCCTTGTGCTTTGCTGCGAACGCGTCTATCATGTCGCTGGTTTTCCCGTCATTGCTGTCGTCGCCTATCATTATTTCGAACTTGTCCTTGGGGTAGTCGAATCCGAGGCATTTCTCCGCGCAGCGCAGCGCGACGGGTTCGTTGAAAGTCGGGATGTGTATAGTGACGAAAGGTAGCTTTTTCTCCGGGACTTCTGCATACACCTTGCCTTTTCTGGGCTTGGAGAAAACGCCGTTTATGGCCAGAATGTAGAAAAGCGCTGAAAAAATTGTCGCGAAAACCAGTATCGTGTTGAAGATTAGGTCGCTGGAATAGTATATCGGCGGCTTGATGACGTTGTCTATGAACTCTGCCACTATAGTGCTGTCCCAGCACGGTAAACCAGGCAAACAGAACATCATCAATATGCACCTATTTTATAAACGTTCCTTTGCCTCTATTTAAAGCATATTCTATCGCCCCAGCCATTATCATGACGTTCATGAGCAGCGTGTACGGGAAGTAGAAAAATATCCCCAGCGCCTTTCTGACCGTGACCTTCTCCCTGAAGAAAGCGAAAGCGAAAATCATCATGACCAGCGACATTACGCCAGAGAGTATGCCGAATATCGACAGCGGGTTTATGCCCCATTCCGGTATCATGTAAAGCGCGTACAGCGGGCCTGTGATGTTGAACCACCTGAAAAGGTAAAGCAGCAGGTCGCTAGCACTGGCCATGTTGTAAGGCAGCCAGTAAAATACCTGATACGTTATCAGCGGTATCGCGAGAAACGAGAAGATGATCCAGAACAACTGGGAGAAGAAAAAGAACATCAAAGTCATGCCCTGGCTCGGTGTGAACATTCCCTTGTTTTTACGCATCATCTGCAGCGTGCCTTTCCACCAGCGTATCCTCTGCCTGAACAGCGATTTAACGCTCGATGGCACGAACGTCCTGCCTGCAGCGTTGCCGACACTTAGCGTTTTGTAGCCGGCCTTCTTTATGTTGACCACCATGTCCAGGTCCTCGCTCGACGTGCTGCTGCTGAAGCCGCCTGCGCGGGTCAGCGATTCCTTCCTGTATGAAGCGACGGCTCCCCAGAACCAGAACGACGTGCCGAAGACCGCCGAGAAGCTGTCCATGACGAGCGAGTGGTATACGTATTCTATGGCCTGAAAAGCCGTGAGCATTTTATTGTCATTTGCCGCTTTCGCCGCACCGCTGACTGCGCCTACATTGCTGTCCGAAAACGGGCGCACTATGTTTTTTATGAAGTTTTGTTCGACTTTAACATCGGAATCTATGGTTATTATTATCCCGCTCTTCGCTTCCGAAAGACCGAGATTGAGCGCGGCAACCTTTCCGGAGTGATGCTGTTTCGCTATCTTAATCCCGCCGAACTTTTCAGCTGCGTCGATCGTCCCGTCCGTCGAGCCGTCATCCACCAGAATTATCTCCACTTTTTCACGCGGATAGTCGCTTTTTCTTAGCGCTTCCAGGCACGGGCCTATGGTTTTCTCCTCGTTGAAGGCCGGTATTATGATGCTAACGTAAGGTTCATACGTATCCGTCCATCTCTTTCTCTTGAAGAACGCGATGGTAACGATCATGAACATGAAACCCAGTATTAAGAAAAGCAGGAAAAACAGTGCACCTGAAAAAAGCATCACAGGGTCGTCCATGGGAATAAATTGGTTCTGGATAATTTAAACTATCCCTAGCGACGTATTTTGTGGAGGTATAGCTTCGAAAGGTGCCGCAGGTAATTGACATATTCGCCAATGCCGAGTTTGCTTTCTCCGCGCGCCCTGTCGGAAAACGTGTAGGGAATCTCGACAATCCTGGCATCGCCGCTTTTCGCTATCACTTCAAGGCCTATCTTGTAGCCGGTCGTATTAAGCTTCTTACCTTCTATGACCGATTTCCTGAAAAAGAAAAATCCGGAGAGAGGGTCCTTGAGGCCGGTGATGGGCCTGGCAAGCGCCCGCGCGCCGTTTGAGATGATCTGCCTCTTGAGCGGCCAGTTTTCCACGCCGCCGCCGGCGATGTATCTGCTCGCAACGGTTATGTCAGTGCTGCCGTCCATGATTGGCCTTGCCATTCGAGGTATCTCCTCGGGCGGGTGTGATAAGTCTGCGTCTATCACGCCTATCACGTCCCCTTCGGCCTTCTCGAAACCGGCTATGACCGCTGACGAAAGGCCTGCCTTGCGCGGACGGCGCAGGACCCTGACCGCATATTCGCCGCCCAGCTTCTCTGCAACGTCAGCGGTGCCGTCGGGTGAGCCGTCATCGACGACGATAACTTCGCCGTGCATGGCGTTATTTTCGAGGGACGAAAAAATGCGCGGGATGAGAATCGCTATGTTCTCTCTCTCATTATACGTCGGGACTATAACTGAGACGAAATTTTCCTTCATGCGAACACCTCATCGATCAGGACTGTCGCATACGATCCCTTCGGTATCGCGAAGTGCAGGATGCATTTTATTTTTCCGGCGTTCAGCTCGTCGCTGGCGAAAGCCCACTGCATTTTTTCAGCCACGGCGACGCGCTCGCGTTCCGCGCCCTCACAAGAAAGCTCGGGCATCGAATCTATCTTGAAATCGGCGCATTTGACGCCTTCGTTATCCATTATTTCCTGCATTTTTCCAGCAGTCTTGTATTTGGAAAAATCCGTGTCCATCCCTACCATGGGAATTGTCGCTTCGTCGCATGCCCTGGCCATCTCATTCCACAGGTAAGACTGGTATGCGTGGACCAGCATCGTGCGCATCTTTTTGGGAAGGCGCCTCAGCGCGCCCGCATAATCGCTCGGTTCGTGCACGAGGTGGTTCAGCATGATGAGTTCGTTGCGCAGGACGCGCGGACATTCGCTAAGGCCGGCTTTCACGTCGCCGCTCTCGCGAAGGCGCTTCCTGAATGCCTGTATTTCCTCGTCGTTATCGCCCTCGCCGGCGAGATATAGCCAGACTGCTTCCTTCAGGTTGCCGCGCAGGATTTCCCTGCCGACCAGATGAGTATTATTCCGGTTACCGAATCTCTGCCCGCCGAAGAGATTGATGAAACCATTTTTCTTTATTTTTTCCAGATTGTGCTCAGCCGCTTTCTGCGCATGCTCTTCGACGTCTCTCACCGTTATCTCGAAATCATTCGCTTTAAGGTCGCCGAGGGTGATACGCTCCCTTGCCTCTTCAAAATTCGAGAGTTCGATATCCCTTAGGCGAACCGCCTGAAGCCGTTCGAGAGGAATGTTCCACACCGATATTTTCTGCGTGGTGACGGCGCGCTTGTCCTTGGTGCCTGCGTAGCCGAAGCGCTTCGGCGAGACGCCGAGCCTGCCGGACAGGAATTTTAACGCGCGAAAAAGGTCGTAGTTGCGCTTGGTCAGGTCGCACCATATGTAGCTTCCTCTTTCATCTTCCTCGCCTTTCCATCCTTCCCTGCGCGGCTGCTTCTCGAAGATCTCGCGGACGACAAAGTCCTCCGGAAGCTGTTTTATCTTAACCATGCTAACTATATTATATAATCAATTTTAAAGATGCGACAAACGAGCCAAAACTTATAAATCTGGAACCGGTTATAAATAAATTCCACGGGAGTCAAATGGTGTTGCTTATGGCGGATTTCAGGAAGGCGCTCGACGCGATGATTGCGAAGCACAAAGATGTACGCAGGAACACGAGGCGCGAGGACCTGATACAGGACGTCATCCAGAAAAAGGAAGCCATCGTTTCGGAGAACGGCGCGCTCGCCAAGTGGACGCCGCCAGAATCGACTGGCCGCAGCCCGAAAGACACTTACATTGTAAAAAACGACATCACCAAAAAAACGGTCGACTGGGATTCCCCTAACAGCAATCCGATGACACCAGAGACTTTCGATATGCTTATCGAGGACGCGCTGAAAACTCTCGCGAAGAAAAAAACGCTTTACATGAAGAACCGCACGCTCGGAGCCGACACGTCGTATTCGTTACCGGTCACGATTGTCACGGATAGCGCGCTGACATCGCTTTTCACATATCACATGTTCAGGCCCGTGCAGAAGGGCATTGAAAAGAGCATATTCGCCGACACTGAATT
>JAZDFI010000029.1:0-104536 GCA_043808015.1 Candidatus Aenigmatarchaeota archaeon | reverse complement strand
TTTCATTTTATCAAGGGCGTTTGCAGTCTCCCCTGACTTCGCATCGCAGGATACTGTAATGTCGCTCATTGCTATTGGATTGCTGGCGATAAGATACGCGGTCGAAAGATTCAAACTGGTGAAAGAAAGCTACATACCGGTCGTTATCCCCGCACTGGTAGTTGTGGCCGTTATACTCGTCGGCATAGTGTCCTACATGTTCGTCGATGTAGGCGCATGGGTCTCTATCAGCATACAAAGGATATCAAACCCGCTTAGCGTCGGAGTTGTTTCTTCGACCGTGGCCGAGGGCCAGACGGTCGGTGATTTCTTCAGGGGCAGCACCATCAGCTTCGGCAACGAGTATGCCTTAAATGTGTATCAACTGCCGCAACCGCTCATTTACCTTTCCGCGATATATTTCGCCGTGCTCGGCGGATTGCTGCTGTTTTATGAATTCGTTTTCAGAAAAAAGGGTTTCGAATACCTCATGCTCGGCGTGCTTTTCTTCACGTTCATGGTGCTTGCGGTAGGCGCTGCTAGGCTCGCCTTCATATTCGCTTTCCCGGCTGCAATAACGGCCGCGTATTTCATATGCAGGGGTGGCCATTTTGTTTTGAAGTATGGCGGCAAATACGCCAAAGGCCAGTTGTATACCGGTTTGAAAATTGCAGGCCTGGCGCTGGTCGTGCTTATAGTCGTGACCAACGCGCTGGCAGCATACGTGATGGCGCAGAACATAACCAGCTCGCTCACGGACGACTGGAAGGAAGCGTTTTTCTGGATACGCGACAACACGCCAACGGATTCGATAGTTTTGGAATGGTGGGATTTCGGATGGTGGTTCCAGTATATCGCCAAGCGCACGACTCTCATGGATGGCGGATGGCACGATGACCCGCCCATAAGGGACGTCGCGAAATTCTACACCGAGCCGTTTGCCGATGGCGACTCGCCTTATAGCGGCCTTAATTTCATAAAAAACTACAGCATAGACTACGTCATGGTCTCGTCTGACCTCGTGCCGAAATTCGGGGCCATGTCGAAAATAGCCAACTGGGGCGAAAAGATAGACGTGCTGCCTGTGTTCAATCTCGCCAAGAACTACCAGGAAGGCAACAGATACCTTTTGGAATATGGCGGCGCGGACCAGTCAATACTGGTGGCTTACACTGCAACGCAGACTGAGAACGAAACGACGCTTGAAAACATAACTGCAGTCATAAAGATGCCCCAGGGACAGGCATACATAAAGAACGTGGCAATCGGCGGGAGGATTGTGAGCACGAACAAATCAAACGCCATACCAGGGACGGTTTACTTCGCGGGCAACGCCGTGCTGTTCCTGCCTGAAGCCGTGCAGGACTGCGTGTTTGTAAGGCTTTATCTTTATGACGGCTCCGGCCTGGAAAATTATTTCGAGAAAGTTTACGACAACCTTGGCATGAAAATATACAAGGTGAAATACGAAAACTTCCCTGCAAACGTGACAGGCCAGTATGTCAACGTCATGAAAAGGGAATGAATTGGACTATTTTAAACCAGCATGAAAGCCAGCATGCAGACTATTATCTCGAAAAGTATCAGCAGCGTTGTAATTTGTTTTTCTTTCATGGGCCTTATTTTCATGGCCAAATGCGTAAGCGAATAAACTTTCTCATAAGGCGGGGAGAGCGTCCCGTCTTTCTGAAGGTTGCCGAGGCTCCTGGCCCTGAATTTAGAGCGTAGCTTGAGGAAGGCCTCTATTATCCACGGCAGGAAAACGAAAATGCCGAACTTCTCGACGTTGCCTATTATGACGACCGCGGCGAAAGTCGCTCCTATCAGATACGTGAGCGAATCGCCTGGCAGGAATTTGGCCGGGAACCAGTTCCATTTAAGGAACGCGAGAAGTGCGAAACATAATGTGAATGCTATCACGCTCGCTTCTGTCCTGCCGAGCATGAAGGTGTAAAGGCCAAGCGAGAACATCGAGACGATGCCCATGCCCGTTTCAAGGCCGTTCATGCCCGCTAGCATGTTGGTCGCGTTGCTCACTGCCACGACTGCAACGGGGATGAGGACGAGCGGGTATAGTATGCCAAAATCCACGATTCCAATAAATGGTACGCTCATTGTTGTCGTGCCCGCCATGATGGCCATTAAAGGGATTGCTGCAGGAAGCGTCAGGAGCGGCTTCTGCCACTGTTTCAGGCCGATTCTTATGTCATCGACTCCTTTGACTTTTTTCGGCCTTTTGGCGACGTTCAGGTCGTCCAGGAAGCCTATGAAAGCAACCATGAATATCGAGCAGTATGCGGCCAGAAGATATGTAAGATTCACGTGTTCGTGTATGAGAAATGTGTTGGCGCCTATGAAAAAGAAGCCGCCCAGTAAGACGCTGACCATGATGAGTATGCCGGCTGATGTAGCCATTTTTGGTTTCGTGGGTTTCTGCTGGTCGACGCCTGCTATGTCGGCGCGCTCAAGGAATTTTTTCACGGAAGGCGTTAGAAAGAACACTGTAAAAAATGATATCATCACGGCGAGTATGAGGGTGAGCATGCTATACACTTCGTGATTTTGTTGGTTTCATGATTAAATAAGATTTTGTTTATCAATCGTAGCCGCGGCCCTTGTATATTTTATTGAAAAGCCACATGACGACCAGTACAAAGAATGATGCAATTAAAATTTCTATCCAGTCGAACAGCTCCATCGCCGAAGTGCCGAATATCGGCTGCATGAAAGGCGTGTAGACGATGAACAGGTGCAGCGCTATTGACGAAGCTATCGCCAGCAGCAGCATTTTGTTGGCAAACAGGCTTATCTTGTATTTCATGCGCACTTGATGCGCCCGTATCATTTCTATGATCACAACTGTCGTGAAGGCCGTGGTTATCGCCCTGGTGCTGCCGAACTGGAGGTCGATGCTGAACATGACCAGCGTCACGACAGACATGACAAACCCGAAGAACATGATTTCCACCATCATGTGTTTTGTGAGTATGCCCTCCTTCGGGTCGCGCGGGCGGCGCTTCATTATGCCCGGCGCCGCGGGGTCGACGCCTATCGCAAGCGCCGGCAGCCCGTCGGTTAGTATGTTTATCCACAAAAGCTGTATTGCCGTAAGCGGTAATACGATCGGGCTCAGGCCGGTCACGGGATCTTTGACTGTAGGGTCTGTAAAGCCTATGATAATGGCAAACAATATCAGCATGACTTCCCCGACGTTGCATGAGAGCAGATACTGTATGAATTTCTTTATGTTATCGTAAATCACGCGGCCCTCGTGCACGGCGCTGACTATCGATGCGAAGTTGTCGTCGCTCAGTATCATGTTGGACGCCTCCTTCGAGACGTCCGTTCCCTTTATGCCCATGGCTATGCCTATGTCCGCCTTCTTAAGCGCCGGCGCGTCGTTCACTCCGTCGCCTGTCATGGCTATTATCTCGCCCTTTTTCTTCAGCACGTCCACAATCTTGAGTTTGTGCAATGGGTTGACCCTCGCATACACGGAGACCTCGCCCACGATTTTTTCAAAGTCGGTGTCGGACAGCGCATCGAGCTCCTCACCCACCAGCACCTTTCCGTGCTCGTCGAGTATGCCAAGACGCTTCGCCACGGCGGCAGCCGTGTTTTTGTGGTCGCCTGTTATCATGATCACGCGTATGCCTGCCTCTTTGCAGACTTTCACGCTTTCTATTGCTTCGTCCCTCGGCGGATCTATCATTCCGACGAGTCCGATTAAAATAAGGTTTTTCTCCGCGGCTTCAATATCAACCGAATCCAGGTCTCTATACGCGACCGCAAGGACGCGTAAAGCCTTGCCCGTCATCTCCGTGGTCTTCTGAATTATTTTTTCCCTGAGAGCACTCGTCAGTTTCACGTGCTTGCCGTCGAGCTGCATGCTATCACAGCGATTGAGCACGATCTCGGCAGCGCCTTTCACACATGAAATGTATTTTTTATCGCTGGCGTTTATCGTGGTCATCATCTTCCTCTCGGAAGAGAAAGGTATCTCGTGCTCTCTTTTCATTTTGTTTTCTATTACTGATTTTTCTATGCCGATCTTTTTTGCAGCCACGACAATCGCCGCTTCAGTCGGGTCGCCTATTATGCCATAGTCGTTTTCGTTTTTGACCAGGCTCGCATTGTTGCATAATGTTCCTGTTCTGAACAAAAATTCAACCTCTTCCGAAGTTTTGCCGCTTATTTCGCGGCCCTCGAACATGAACTTTCCGTCAGGGTCATAGCCGTTGCCTGTCACATCTATCGTCTTTTCGGAGCACCATATCTCGCTGATGGTCATCTCGTTTTTTGTCAGCGTGCCTGTCTTGTCGGAACATATTATAGTCGTCGAGCCCAGCGCTTCGACCGCAGGCAGCTTGCGCATGAGGGCGTTCTGTTTCGCCAGCTTCTGCAGGCCTAGCGCCAGGGTTATCGTAAGGACGGCTGTGAGACCTTCCGGTATGGCCGCTACTGCCAGGGCGATTCCCATGATAATCATGTTTATTAGCAGCGTCTCTGTTATTGGCTGGCCTGCCAGAGGGCCTTCCCTGATTATGCCTATGACTATCACGATGGCGCATATGACCAGAATTATAATGCCCAGAATTCTGCCGAAGTCGCTCAGTTTTTTCTGGAGAGGTGTTGATTGCTCCTCCTGCTCCTGGACGGCGCCTGCTATCTTGCCCATTTCAGTCGCCATGCCCGTGCCTATCACAACGCCTGTCCCTCGCCCGTAAGTGACCAGCGTTCCCATGTAGGCGAGATTTCTCCTATCGGCAATGGACGCAGTCTTCAGCGGCTCAGTCTGTTTTCTTGCCGGGAGCGATTCCCCGGTAAGCATTGCTTCATCGATTCTCAGTTCTGCGATGCGTATTAAGCGCATGTCCGCCGGCACGCGGCTTCCCTCATCGAGAACGACGATATCACCAGGCACGACGAGGTGGCTGTCTATTTTTTTTTCAATGCCATCGCGTATCACGACCGTTTCGGGTGATGTGAGCTTCTTCAGCGCCTCTATGGTTTTTTCGGCCTTGAACTCCTGCACGAAGCCGAAAATCGCATTTAATATTACAATTATTATAATAGCGGCCGCATCGATGAACTCGCCGACGAAAGCCGAGAAAATCGTCGCCGCGATAAGTATGAGAACCAAAATGTTTTTGAATTGCTGGATAAAAATCTGCAGCTTGCTTATGCCTTTTTTCTTCTGCAGCTCGTTATAGCCGTATTGTTTCAGGCGCGCTTCCGCCTCGCTTTGGCTGAGCCCTTTTTCAGTAGTTTCGAGTTTTTTCAGTGCGTCGCTGGCATGCAGCTCGTGCCACTCGGCAGTGGAATCCATAAGTTAGTTATGCTGTTATTGTATAAAAAATAATCGTCGCTGAAGTTACTATTTTTTCAGGCGCATTATGGCCTCGGCGATATCGCCCGTCTCTTTAAGCATTGATCTGGCCTCTTCTTTCGAGACGCCGGCCTGGTCGGCAACCATCTCAACATCGTCGTCGCCTTCGTCGTCGCGGGCGCGCTCCGAAATTTCGCCTCCGCTTATCTGGAACGTCTCCTGACCCATGGCTTTTATCTTCGATACCTGCGGCTCCATAATAATTATATCTTTTTCTGCCGTGCGGATGATGACTTCCTCTGCATCGATGTTCGTCACGTTCATGCCCATCTGCTTCATCATCTTTTCCATCTGTTTAGGATTCACGTTCATGCCTGACCAACCAATATGGTTATTGTCGCGGTCATTCTTAAATGTGTTTGGTGCGTAAAAACGTGTTGTTTTGAAACTCATTTTGGAAAGTATACTTTTGGATAACGAAATGGTTTTAATATTAAGTCGGCAATTCTCATTATGCTTTTGCAGATACTCGATGCAGACTACACGCTGGTTGGGGACAAGCCCATAATAAGGATTTTCGGCAAGAGCGAACGAGGCGAGACTGTCTGCTGTTTTTACGAGGGCTTCGAACCTTATTTCTACGCCACGGGCAACAACGTAGAGGAGCTGGTTAAAAACGAGGCGAACGTAGCGAGAGTCGATAAAGTCCTGCGATTTTTACCGTCCGGCTACCAGACCGAGAAGAAAGAGGTTATTAAAATCGTAACAAAAAATCCGGCCAAGACTCCGGAACTCCGCGAAAAGCTCTTTGCGAGGGGTTGCCGCGTATTCGAAGCCGACATTCCCTTCAAATACAGGTTCATGGCGGACCAAGGCCTCTTTGGGATGGGGTGGATAGAAGTCGAGGATACGAACGGCGTGTCGACGGCGACGGTCAGCACCGGCAAAAAAATAAAGATGAAAACCTTCAAGCCCGTCGAGAAGGAAGGGCTAGCTCCGCTCAAGTTTCTCGCGCTCGACATTGAATGCGTCTCGCTAAAGGAAGGCGAAATGCCTGTCAGCACGAAAGACCCGATAATCATGATTTCCCTCGCCTTCAGCGAGCCTTACAAGGGCCGCAAGGACATGGTCCTGAGCACGCGCTCCGAAAAGGATGTCGCATACTACGAGGACGAGAAGGAAATGCTGCAGGGCATGAACGAAATAATATTGGAATACGACCCCGACTTCATAACGGGCTTCAACATAAACAACTTCGACATTCCGTACATCCTTGAAAGAATGAAGTCCCAAGACGTGTATCCGGGCTTCGGGCGGTGCAACAAGCGCGTGACCACGAACCAGGTCATGAACAGGCACAGGGTAAACATAACCGGCAGGATTGTGGTGGATTCGTTCGAGCTCGTGAAAAAGGGCTTCTCCATGAAACGTTACGATCTCAACAGTGTTTCCACGGAGCTGCTGAAGGAGTGCAAAGAGCCGGTTAAAAAATCCCAGATTGAAAAATTGTGGCACGGCAATAACGAGGACTACAGGCTTCTGGTGAATTATTCAAGGAAAGATGCGAAGCTCGCGCTCGACCTGATAATCAAGCTCAACCTTCTTGACAAATACATAGCTCTTTCCAGGGTTTCAGGTATACTGCTGCAGGACATACTGGATTCCGGCGAGACTACACGCATCGAAAATCTCGTCCTGCGCGAATTCAACAAGGACGGCTACATAGTTCCGTGCAAGCCGAATAGTTCCGACGTCGCGAAAAGGGACAATGCGCGCAAAGTCGAGCTAAAAGGCGGTTTCGTCCTGGAGCCCGACAAGGGGTTGCATTCCAACATCATCGTCCTGGACTTCAAGTCGATGTATCCGTCGCTCATGAGAACCTACAACATGTGCCCCACGACGCTCCTTCTCGAGGGTGATGTGGATGGCGAAAATGTGTCGCCGGTCGGAGTGAAGTTCGTGCCTGAGAGCCTGAAGTGCGGCATAATACCGAGAATACTGGAGCGGCTCACAAAAGAGCGGCAGATCGTGAAAAGGGACATGAAAAAGGAAACCAACCCCGCCCGCGCCAGGGAGCTCAAGGCAAAGCAGCTGGCGCTCAAGATAATGTCAAATGCTTTCTACGGCTATTTCGGCTATCCCCGCTCAAAGCTTTATTCGCTTGAAATAGCCAATTCCGTGACCGCGTTCGGCAGGGACACGATAAAAAACACCAAGGAATTCATAGAAAGGGAGTATGGTTACAGGGTCGTTTATGGTGATACGGATTCTGTTATGATAAAAGTCCCTTTCGACGACCTTGAGGACATGCGTAAAGCTGGTGAGAAAGTAACGGAAGGCACGAAGACAGCAATACTCAAAGGTGTTATGGAACTCGAATTCGAGAAGGTTTTCAAACGCTTTTTACCGCTCACGAAGAAACGCTATGCCGCATGGTCTTTCGAAGTTGCAAACGGCGGCTGGAAAGAGCGCATCGAGACGAAAGGAATCGAGACTGTCCGCAGGGACTGGTGCAGCCTGACATCAGAAACGATTGGTCACATCCTCGACACAATCCTGAAGACCAATGACATCAAGAAGGCGGTGAAACATTTCAAAGGCGTAGTCGATGACATGGTAGCCGGAAAAATACCCATCCAGAAGCTGGTAATAACCAAAACCATGACGAAAAAGGCCGACTTTTATGATGGCGTACAGCCGCATGCCGAACTCGTGAAAAAAATAAGAAAGCGCAGTCCGGCCGAAGCGCCCGGTGTTGGTGACAGGATAGGTTATGTTATAATCAAGGGTTTGGACCTTTTGTCCAGGAGGTCTGAAGATCCGGCATACGTGACGGAGCACGGCCTGGAAATAGATTCGAAATACTATCTGGAAAACCAGCTTCTTCCGCCCCTGGAAAGGATATTCGACGCGCTTGGCATATCGAAAACAGAGCTTCTCGGAAAGGGCAAGCAGATTGGCCTTTTCGGGGCGTTTAACGTGAGCGCGCCAAAAAAGACTGATGAACTGAAAGAAATACCGGCAGACCAGATTACCGGCATCATATGCAAGAAGTGTTTCAGGACGTATACGCTTCCACCGCTCACCGGCATATGTGAATGTGGCGGCTCCTTCTCTTTCTCGTCGCCATTAGGCCCCGCCAAAAGCGTTGTGTGCTAGCTTCACGTCCAGCCATGAACCCCCTCGTTTCTTATGGAATCTTGTGTGAAGTTCCCGAAGAGAATCTTCATTCGGACGTTATGTGTTTCACGGTGAAGTTGGTTTATCCTTCATTTCCGATGGAATTTTATTTCGTTCATAGTGTCTATATATAACTGTTTTTAGAATCTTCATAGGAAACAGGGGGGTTGTTTGTTTCACGTGATTTTCATAACACCGCTATATTCACCATAAAGCTGCTATGAGAAATGGATCGAGCCCTGAAAAGTATAGAATGGTCGGCAGGACGAGGAAACCCATCAGATGTGTTCTTTTCACACCCACCCGGGTGGCCAGCAAACCCAGGAAAGTGCCGGCTACTGCTATGACTATGCCATATATGCCGCCCAGTAAAATCACAAGGAAAATCAGCAAAAAAAGGACAGTGAGCGACAACTTCATGTAATTCACGTGTTTCAGTTTCATTACCATGAACTTGCTGATTTTGAGTGTCAAAACCGCTGAAATCAATGTCACCAGAACGCCTATCACCACGATGAGGAGGGTGTCTGTTACGCTCAGGGTTTCCATTACCCTGGATATGGCCCAGACCGCGCCTGATCTGGTTTTTCCAATGGAATAGAAAACTATGAACGTGAAGAAAATGTTCGATGTGTTTATGCCCCCAAGCGCGATCATGAATTCCTGAGTCTTTGTTTTCAGAACCTGTGATGCCAGTATGCCTGTCTGGGAAGAGCCGAGACCCGGCAGGAAACCCGACAGCAGGCCAGCAAGCCATCCCGTAAGGCTGCCCTTCAGCCAGTTTCCTTTAATGTTGCTTTCTATTTTTTGTTCCGGTATTGTAGCTTTCGACATCAGGCTTGTCAGGATCGTGCTAATGCCGAACAGACCCGTCAAAGCGGGAAATAATGCGAAATCTGACGGGAATGAGTTGAGTGACATGAACCCAAACAGACCGGCCAGCAGGAACACCGCCAGCGCCGTTAACCGGCGTCTTTCTGTCAGGACCATCCACGAGACCGCGGCTATTAGTATTAGGTGTATGACCGGCCTCAGCAGCCAGTGGATGGCCGGGACCATCATGAACAGCAAAGGCAGCGTCGCTATCGTTAGCAGAACCACGCCCAAGCCGCCCATGACCGTGAGAAACACGGCTTCATATCCCCTTCCTTCGAGGAGCATTTTGTGTCCGGGCAGGACTGAAAGTATCGCGTCCTCTTCTGGCGCGCCAAACAGGATGGACGGGATGAAATCGAAAAACGTATTCGAGATGGCAAGACTGACTATGAACGCCATGGCGGCATAAGGTGAAAATATGGTAAAAATTGGCGGAGCGGCCAGAACCAGCGCAAAAACGGTGTTCGGATGTATGCCCGGTACCAGGCCCGTCGCTATTCCGAGCGCCAGGCCGCACGCCACGGCCAGCAGCAATCCTATGAACATTTTAAAAATTTTCCGATAGCGGCTTAAGAAGTTATGTTTAAACATCCGTTTAAACATCGAAGAAACGTTTTTAAGTAATTCAACGTAAATTGTTTCTATGGTTGACGAACTTCGCCTTTCAATGGATAAGCTGGCCAAGGATATAATAGGAGAGATTATACTATCTGAAACGCCAGAGCAGGTTCTGAAAAAATGGAGGGTCATATTCGGCTTCTCCCAGAAGAAGCTGGCTGGACATATTGGCATTACGTCATCCGTCATATCCGATTACGAGTCCGGCCGTAGGAAATCGCCGGGCATAAACGTCATAAAACGTTACGTCAATGCGCTCATTTCGATAGACATTAAGAGAGGCGGCACCGTACTTAAGACATTCACACAGCCTTCAGGCCCGGCCGGGCTCTCGAAAGCCATTATAGACATACGCGAGTTCGCCGCCGGCATACGCGTCGATGAGTTCTGCAGGAGAATAAACGCGCCCATAATCACCAAAGGCGCGCCAGCCGACAGGTTCATATACGGCTACACGGTCGTCGACTCCGTGAAAGCGATACTGGAGCTTTCTCATAACCAGCTGATACAGCTATATGGAGCCACAACGCAGCGGGCGCTTTTATTCACGGGTGTGACGACAGGCAAAACACCGCTCGTGGCCATCAAGCTCACGGGCATGCAGCCCGGGCTTGTCGTGCTTCACGGCATAGACAAGGTGAATGAGGTCGCGATGAACATAGCCGAAGTCGAATCAATACCGGTCGCCCTTTGCCGTATTGAATCAATAGAAGAAATACTGGGCAAGCTGAAAACAATACAATGATATGAATAATATGAACGTGTGAAACCCGCTTTCACGCTTTTTTCATTTCACATTTAACTTCATTTCCGATTTCCACTATGCCGTAATTGCCTTCATAAGAAACGCCCGGGTAGAAGAGCGTCGTCCTGCCTATTTTATCCGTGCCTACTGCCTCGTGTATGTGCGCCGATATCACTAAAATGGGTTTGGTTTTTTCTATGAACTCCCTTATGACTTTCGAGCCGACGTGTTCGCCTGTCTCGACTTTGTCCATTTTTGTGTTGAACGGCGGGTTGTGAACGAGCAGGATGAAACCACCCTTTGCTTTTTTTGCCTGCGCTTCCAGCGACGCCTTTATTTCCTCTTCCGGAGGTTCGAACTTCGTGTTGAATGGCGTCGCAGCGCCTCCGAAGCCTATGAACTCATAATCCTTTATTTTTTTCATTATGCCGTGCGCGTTAACCCCGTATTCCTCAAACAGGTCTATTATTTCATATGGTTCATGGTTGCCCGGTATGCAAAGAACCGGCTTGCCTAAAGACAGAAGCTTCTGTATTATCAGCTCGGCGATGTCTGTCTGGTTGAATCCTTCGGGTATGTTGTACATGTCCGTAAAATCGCCCGGGCAGACGACGACGTCGAAATCACATCTCTTCAATTTGTCGATCATCTTAGAAAACTTCTCGAATTCACCATGTATGTCTGCTACCACAAGTATTTTCAGCATAATAATCCTTTGTGTGTTTTTTATTAAATACGGTTGTGCTAAAGCTTCCCGAAGCCGACCTCCTGACCGTCGTAGTCGGCAAAGCTTTCGCTGTCTGTCGATATTATAATGACGCCCCTGTAGTTTTTGACCCAGTTCCTTTTGTTGTCGAAGAGCCAGATTATGTGCGGTATTTCCTCAATAACGTTTTCTACCGGCCCATCCGCAGGCAACGAGCGTTTTTTCAGAATTTTTACAGCATCTTCCTCCTTGATTTCATTCGTTCTGGAATATGCCGTGAGAAGGAGGCTTGATCCGTGTTTTGTTATGCTGACCGAGCCTGACCGGCCGAAACCAGTGACCACGTTGCATGCCTTCTCAGAATCCGGGCACACTATCAGGCCCGGCATGCGGCCGTCCTTTACCTTCGTGGTCAGCGTCATTCTGATGCCGGGCGGCTTCGGAACGTTATCCAATGGTATGTCAGGCCATACGACCTGGCCCGGAAAAAGACTGTTTTCCTTGAAATACCCCTTCAAGCCGATGACATCGCCAACGCTTATGTCCCTGCCTTCGTAGACCGCTTCAGTTTCGCCGGTAACGTCCTCGATGATGAAGCCGCGCTGCGACGTCTCCTTAACACGGCCTATTATGGTGACTTCGGAGAAGACTTTCTTGGCCTTGTTTATCGAAACCGCTTCCGTTTTTTTGAGTATGATGCCCCGCAAAAATTCGAATTTATTGACCGATGCCCTGACGAACTGGTCGCATGATATCCTGCCGTTTCTGGGCTTTGATACTATCGTGTCGTCTTTGGAGGAAGCGCTCTTCTTTTCCTCGAGTATGCGCATGTAATTTTTTTCATCGATAGTTTCAAACTCTTCCGGTGAGAGCATGACGTCGCTCTTCAAAAAAAGCTCCAGTATGTCCCTTTTTTCCATAGTAGTTCCTTCATGAGCAAATTATAGCAGGTAGTCAGGCAAAATCGGACCCGAAAAGCCTTTCTATTTTTTCTATTATTTCCCTGGACAACCCGACCTTTATTTCACGCGTCCTGCCGTAGCGGCCTTTTGATATGACTTTCGCGTTGACGATGCCGAACATATCCAGCTCTGATATGAGGTCGGATATTCGCCGTTGCGTCAGCTGCTTCATGTTGTTCTTTCTGCATATCTCCACGTAAACGTCGTATATGTCGCCGGTTTGCACGCCGTTTTTGCCGCTTTTGAAAAGCCTGATTATGGCCATGAGGACGCATTGCGACTGCTTCGGCTGGTTCTGGACGATTTCTATGGTCTTATCTACGTCCAGCTTGCGTTCGGCTATGTCCACGTGGTCTTCGGAAACAATGCTGTTGTTGAGACGCTCTGCTATCTCACCGGAAACCCTTAACAGGTCGAGGGCTTTCCTCGCGTCGCCGTGCTCCTGCGCTGCGAGCGCCGAGCATTTGGCTATGACGGCAGGCGAAATGACGCCATCGTTGAATGCCATGCCCACGCGCTCGGTTAATATGTCCTTTATTTCGTTGGCGTTGTACGGGGGGAAGACGATTTCCTCTTCCGAGAGCGACGACTTGACGCGCGGATCGAGATCGTTTATGAATGATATGTTGTTCGAAATGCCTATGACCGTGAGCTTCGAGTTTTTCAGGTCCTGGTTGACCCTTGTGAGGTTGTACAGAACGCCGTCGCCTATCTTGCTGACGAGAGCATCGACTTCATCCAAAACGAGTATGATGTTTTGTTTTTTTTCGTCAATCAGTTTGTAGAACTGTTTGTAAAGCTGGTTTGTGGGCAGGCCGGTGAAAGGGACTTCGACGCCAAAATTGGATATGAGCTGCGAGAGCATGCGGTATTCCGTGTCCGAAACCTTGCTCATCTTACAGTTCACGTATATGGTTTTGATGTTTTCGCTCGCATTCTTTTTGGCAACCTCTAGCAGCTTTGTTGTGGTGTGCTGGACGCAAAGCGATTTGCCCGTGCCTGTTTTGCCGTAAATGAATATGTTGGATGGTTTTTCACCGCGCAGGACGGGCGCCAGGATAAGGCCGATCTGGTTTATCTGCGCGCCCCTGTGGGGTATTGTGTCTGGTGTGAAATGGGTGGAAAGTGTGTCTTTTTGTTTGAAAACCGACTTCTTTTCAACATAATTTTGGAATATTTCCCCCAATGATTTTTGCGCCATGCTTTTCCATTTGAAACTGGGGTTTAAATGCCTTTTCTTTTCCAATACCATGACACCATCATTTCTCATGGAAAGACCTTTAGATTTCTTATGGAAATATATAACATTGTTATAACAACAATAGTTACGAACAAAATTAGCTTTGGTATAAAAAAACAAACCTCCACAGGAAAGAAAGGTCACCGGGTCTTTTTCTTCTTTTTATTCAGTACCTTGGTTGCCTTTTCAACCCGGTCCATGGCGGTGTTTATTTTTTCATAAGATGTTGCAAAAGAGCAACGCACATAACCCTCGCCCAGCTTACCAAATTCTGTACCGGGTGTGGTAGCGACGCGCGCGTTTTTCAGCAACCATATTGTAAAATCAAAGGATTTCATACCAAAACTGCTTATATTGGGGAACGCGTAGAACGCGCCCTTTGGTTCGATGCATGAAATACCCGGGATGTTGTTCAAGCGTTCTGTTATCAGTTTCCTGCGGCGGTCATACTCCTTTACCATTTTGGAAACACAAACCTGCGGTCCTTTGAGCGCGGCTAAGGCGGCCTCCTGTGAAACCGTGGGCGCGCAGACCGTCGTGTACAGATGCAGCTTCTTCATGGCGTTTATCAGGCATTCAGGCCCGGCGGCATAACCAACCCTGAAACCAGGCATGGCATACGTCTTCGAAAACGTGTGCAGCGTCAGAACGCGGTTTTCCATGCCGTTAAACGAGCCTATGGACACGTGTTTCTCGCCGCCGTAAACAAGCTTTTCATACGCCTCATCTGATACAATGAGCAGGTCGTGTTCGCATGCAAAGTCAGCTATCTTCTCGAGCGTCTTCTTTCTGTAAACCACACCAGTCGGGTTCGACGGCGAATTTATTATCAAAACATTCGTCTTTTCCGGTAATATAGCTTTCTCTGCCTCCTCCACCTCGAATTGGAATCCAGCATCTTCGTGGTGAGGAATGTTGAGAGGCATGCCGCTGAGCGTCTCGACGATCGGCCTGTATGCAAGGAACCCGGGATCCGGCAGAAGTACACCCTCGCCCGGATCGGTCGTGCACATGAGAGCCAGCAATATCGCTTCGGTGGAGCCGACCGTGACTATGACCTGGTCTGGGGAAACGTCAATCTTGTTGTCCCTCCTGAGCTTTTTGGCTATTGCCTCGCGCAGGCTGTGCCTGCCTGCCGGCGGCGAATAGTGAGTATAGCCTTCACGCAGCTTCTTGCATGCGAAATCGATTATGTGCTTTGGGGTCCTAAAATCCGGCTCGCCCGGGCCCAGGGAAATTATTCCCTTGTTCTCTTCGGCAATTTTTATGAGCTCGCCCATAGTCGAAAGCGGCAGCTCTTCTTCGCGCTCGGCGATTATCTTGCGTGAAATCACTTTTCTTAGCATAATAATATATTATCTTCGTCAATAATATCTCTGAGGGGAAAGTGTGGGAAGTCTTGACGGGTTTTTCGTTCCAAAATCAATCGCCATCATCGGCGCGTCCAGGGACCAGAGCAAAATAGGCCACGTGGTCATGCGCAACATGGTCGAAGGCGATTACAAGGGCAAAGTGTTCCCCGTAAACCCCAACACGAGCCAGATTCTCGGCCTCAAATGCTACCCAAGCGTCACAAAAATACGAGAGCGAGTGGACATGGCAGTCATTTCAATCCCGGCCGAACTCGTTCCGAAGGCGCTGGAAGAATGTGGCAGAAAAGGTATAAAAAACGTGATAATAATCACAGGCGGTTTCAAGGAGATAGGCAACGTCGAACTTGAGAAAAAGCTCAGCGTCATCGCCAAAAAACATAAGATAAGGGTCATCGGCCCGAACTGCCTTGGAGTTTTCGATCCGGACAGCGGAGTCGACACGGTATTCCTCCCCCGTTATAAGCTCGCCAGGCCCAAAGGCGGAGAAATATCATTCATAACGCAGTCCGGCGCGGTTGGCTCCGTCGTTATCGACTGGATGGCCAGAAAGGGATACAAGATGGCCAAGTTCATCTCTTATGGCAACGCTTCCGATGTGGACGAAGCGGATCTTATAGAATACCTGATAAACGACAAGAAGACGAAAGTCATATGCGCATATTTCGAAGGCGTGAAAGAGGGTAGGAAGTTCTTCGAAATAACGCGCAAGTTCGCCGGCATAAAACCGATAATCGTCCTAAAAGGCGGAACCACGTCGGCTGGAACGAAAGCCGTCTCGTCTCACACAGGCTCGCTCGCCGGCTCGTTTGAAGTTTATTCGGCCGCTTTCAAGCAGGCAGGCATCATACAGGCGAATGATATGGAAGAACTTTTCGATTATGCACGCACGCTTTCAACGCTGCCGAAACCTAAAGGTCACAGGGTGCAGATAATAACGGACGGCGGCGGATTTGGTGTCCTGCTCACGGACAACATCATAAAAGACGGCCTTTCTCTGGCGGCGATGACGGAAGAAAAAATAGAAGAGATGCGCAAAAAAATGCCGGCTTATGTGGTACTGAAAAATCCGATCGACCTCACAGGAGACGCGGATTCGGAGCGATACCAGCATGCGATTACCGCGGCGATAGAAGATCCGAATGTCGATATGATAGGCCTCATAGTCCTTCTCCAGGTGCCGAGACTCGGTGGAGAAATCGTGGACACGATAATAAACGCTTTCAAAACAAGCCAAAAGCCCATATTCGTGATTTCAGCGGGAGGCGACTACACGGAAGTCCTGAAGAAAACGCTGGAAGACATAGGCATCCCGACATTTTCATACCCGCAGAGCGCTGCAAAAGCTATGAAGGTTCTTTATGAATTCGGCACAGAAACGAAAAATGATAAAAAGCGCAAGAAAAATGGCAAGAAGTAACGTAATAATATTGGGAGCCGCAGGCCGCGACTTCCACAACTTCAACGTCTTCTTCCGCAACAACAAAAAATACAACGTGGTTTGTTTTACGGCAGCGCAGATACCTGACATATCTGGGAGAATGTACCCCAAAGAGCTCGCCGGAAGGCTTTATCCAAAAGGCATACAGATATTCGACGAGAAAGACCTTCCGAATCTCATAAAAAAATACAGCGCGGACACTGTGGTCCTTTCTTATTCCGACCTGTCTTTCGTTGAAGTGATGCACAAGGCCAGCATTGCGAATGCGTCCGGCGCCAATTTCATGATGCTTGGCGCGTCACAGACGATGCTGCCGTCCAGAAAACCGGTCATTTCCATATGCGCGGTAAGGACAGGCTGCGGCAAATCGCAGACCACGCGCAAAATTTCCATGATACTGAAAGGCATGGGCCGCAAAGTCGTCGTGATTCGTCATCCAATGCCTTATGGCGACCTGAGAAAACAGGCATGCCAGCGCTTCGCTTCGTATGACGACCTCGCAAAAAACGAGTGCACCATCGAAGAGCGGGAAGAATACGAGCAGCACATCGCGAACGGCATCGTGGTTTATGCCGGCGTGGACTACGAAGCGATTCTGCGGGCGGCCGAGAAGGAAGCCGACATCATACTATGGGACGGCGGCAACAACGACACGCCTTTTTACAAGCCGGACCTGCACATCGTCGTAACGGACCCGCATCGTGCGGGGCATGAGCTCGCGTATTACCCAGGCGAAACCAACCTGCGCATGGCAAACATTGTTATAATAAACAAGGAAAACACGGCAAAGCCTGAAAACATTCAAAAGGTGCTTGAAGACGTAAAGAAAGTCAACCCCGCGGCTAAAATAATGCACGCGGACTCGGAAGTCTCGACTGACGACCCGGCGAAAATAAAGGGCAAGAACGTGCTCGTCGTGGAAGACGGCCCGACGCTCACACATGGAGAAATGGCCTACGGCGCTGGTTGGGTCGCGGCCCGGAAATTCGGAGCGAAGTCCATCGTCAAGCCGAAGCAATACGCCATCGGCACCATAAAAGAGGCATACGAGAAATACAAACAGATTTCCGACGTGCTGCCGGCGCTCGGCTACGGCGAGCATCAGACCAGCGAACTGGAAGAAACGATTAACAAAATACCCTGCGACTCAGTCATCATCGCGACGCCGTTCGACCTCACGAGACTGATAAAGGTAAACAAGCCAGTGGCCCGTGTAACATACCGCCTCGAAGAAAAAGGCAAGCCGGACCTGACGGACGTCATGAAAAGTTTTACCAAAAATTTCAAAAACAAAATTTAAAACACAGCTTCTATTTTTTTGACTTCATCAACCGGCGCGCAAACAGTCAGGATGTCGCCTTCCCTGATTTTCATGTCTGATTTTGGAAGATGAAATTTATCTTCGCGGAAGACGCATGCAACTGAGAAGTCTTTTGCGATTTCGCCAATGGCTTTGCCGGCCAACTTCGATTCTTTTTTCACGGCGATTTCGAACACTTCAGCCCTGCCGCCGGCGACGAAGCCCACTATTGGCCGGCCGGGCCTCTCAATGGCTTTTTTGAATGCGAGCACAGCCGTCGATGTCGCGTCAACCAGGCTTTCCACGCCAACTTTTGAAAAATCCTTTTCGTTTTCACGCTGGTTTATCCTGGCGACGACAGTCGGGACTTTCGCGTCTTTCGCGGTGGTGCACACAATGACATTCGCATGATCATCATTAGTCGCTGCTATCACAACATCAGTCGAGCTTATGTTGGCATCTCTCAGCAGGTTTTTATCCGAGCCGTCGCCATGCAACACAAGCGCATCGAGATTATCGGCCAGCTCTTCGGCGACGCGCTCGTTTTTTTCTATGAGAACCACGTCATGCCGCTCCTTGGCGAGAACCCTGGAAAGCGCTTCGCCAATTCTGCCGCCGCCCACCACAATGACTTTCATGATAATACATTATCTCTTATAATTTAAACCCGTCCAGTCGGCAGTCACCATACGATAATGCTAAGTTTTGCAGCCTGTCCATCGTAGATGCCAACCCTGCCAATTTCAGCTCTCGTCACGTTGCGCGGTGTATTGGCACTGCCGCAGTTAAGAATAATCTCGCCGCTCGACGGAATCATCAGCTCTATCCTGATGTCATTCGGCACGATGGCATAATTCAGATTTTCATACATGTAAAAATCCTTGGCGAGTTTTGTGTAATTGTAAAGGCCGCAGTATGTCGAGTTGAAAAAACCGATTTTTGTTTTATTGAATCCGTTCCCGTCAGCGATGCTAAGATTCGACTGGCCGGCCATGAGAATCTCCGAAACCTGGATAGCCTTGCTCTGCATCCTGCTCTGGTAGAATTTGCTCCTGTAGTCCGACACGTTGACGCTGAGGTAATTTATCGTATAAATCAATATCATGAAAAATATAAGACCCGCGATTATGAACTCGAAAACCAGCTGGCCCTTCATAATCTATACTTTTAGCGCTGTCAATAAAAATAAATGCTCGACCGTTAAATATAGTATTATGAAAAACCAGGCCTTTGCCATTGCTGCGCTGCTTCTGATAGTTTTCAGCTCAGGATGTACGTCATCCGGACTCGGCAGCGATATACCTTTCTTGTCTGACATACTTAGCCTTTTCGGCGGAGGCATGAACGTGCAGGAACAGAGGCATGACGTCATATCCATAGAGCGCCTGGACGCGATACCATCGGCGACCGTGCGCTCCGGCCAGTCCATACGCCTGCGAGCTGTGGCGAAAGACCTGCAAAAACCGGAATACAGCGCGATTGACGAGGTGGAGATAGGCCTTTACAACACGTGCGGCATGTTCACGGTCCAAGGAGAATCGTGCAGCGGAAAAACAAATGGCTGGGAAAGCAGCGACATTAACGGCTACAGCTCCTGCACGGTGAAGATGTACCCGCAGTCGACAACGCTGGTTGAATGGAAGCTTACGGCGAAAGATATCAATGTCGAAACGCCCTGCAAGATAGGCGTCATGGCAAGATACTATTACAAGACTTACGCTTCGGGTTCGGTGACGTTCGTCAACAAGGCTGAAGTCGAGCGCCTGGTCAACGAGGGCAAAAGCTTCTCCGAGACTGGAACGCTTGTGGTTGGCGAGGGTCCGGTGAAACCATACATAGAAGTCCTTAGCCAGCCGCTGATCATAGACGCCAGTGATGGAGCGAAAAATGACATAAGAGCAGTTGGTGGTGGCATCATGAGCTTCTGGGTTGAAAACAAGGGCGGCGGTATAATGGACCTGAAGGCATCCAAAGACGGCAACGTTAATGTGGTTACAGGAACGGCATCATGCCCCGATAAACCGGCAAGTAATGCCATAGGACCACAGCAGATGTGCCTCAAAATAACAAGCATGCAATCAGGCGGTGCGCAGGAAAGAATAGATGCTATTGTCAAGGATAACGCAGGTGCAACGGAATCAAAAAAGCCAATAGAGGATTGTATAAAAAAACACATAGCGACTGCTACGGACTCGGCTAAATACAGCCTTAATTTCATAGGCACAGAAACGCCCAAATACTCCTGCTCCATAACGCTTGCTAATACCGGGGACCTCAAACAGGAGACCACGTACCAGATAAAGGCAGAAATCGGCTATTTCTACAAGTTCACAAAAGAGCTCACGCTCACGGTTCAGCCGACCGTGAAGCTCTGAAAGGTATAAAAGCCTAATCTTGCATAAAATAAATATGGCCGACACATTCAGATATGCGAAATTCCTTTTGCTGTTATGCGTAATAGCAATAGTGCCAATTTCCGGTTGTATTGGAGGGAATAACGTCAGCACAGGAGGGCCAGGATTAGCAATAGAAACATTCAAAACATCGCTTGATAGTATAGATTCCGGAGAAAGAGTTGGGCTGCAATTAGAAGTCAGAAACCAGGGCGGCTACAACGGCCAGCTGGGCAACGGAGTGCCCGTAATTGCTGAGCTCATGTCCATCGACCCAGTCGAATGGGGCGTTACGCCCTCGATGGTCGTGGACCTCGGTTCACTGCTCATGCCCGATACCGATTCCCAGACACAGGGCGGACTTGGCAAGGCGAACTGGCAGCTCATCGCACCGATGCTCAAAAGAGGAAATGACAAATCATACGAGCTCAGGGCGAGAGTCTTCTATCCATATGAGACCAACGTGAGGAAGCCGGTTTGGTTCGTCACGTCCGAAGAACTCAGAAGGATAGTCCAGTCCGGAGATGCCCTTTCAAGCGAAGCGCAGACACAATCAAACGGCCCGGTCTCAGTGACAGTTACGACAGGAAATTTCGTGAAGGCTAATGAATTCAAGGACTCGAAGTTCCAGCTGCAGATAAAGCTCGACAACGTGGGCGGCGGACAGGTGAGAGGAGAAGATTATCCGGTAGCGATATCGGTCGAGTGGCCGCAGTGGGTCATACCCGTAGGCGGTTACTGCCCGTCTCAGACGCAGTGGATAGCGCCTCTTTACAACGACGTGCCCATGGGTCTACAGCAGCCGGCAGGAACGTTCGTGACACTTTGGAACGGCAAGTCGACAGACGTCACGTGCGAGTTCAGCATTCTCGACCCGCCTTCCAGCAGGACATCCGGAGAATTCAAAGTCCACATCGGCTACATATACTCCGTAGATGGGGTTACGCAGCTGACAGTAAAGGGCACGGAAGAGTTTTAACCGACTTTATCCTTTTTTATTTGTTTTTTTCAAATTATATAACATGCAATACAAAAACTATATCGCTGTTTTGCCAATTCTGCTTGTCGTAGCAGCATCTGGCTGCACAATACCTTTTTTGGGATCTGACCCGTTCAACTCAAACACACCTGCCCAGACTGGAGCTATCATTGAAGAATTCAGCCCGGACTATGCGAACGTGCATTCGGGTGAGGAAGTGACTTTCAGAATGAAAGTCAAGAACACTGGTTCGCTCACATTGCAAGAAGGCTTTGCCGAGGTCCTTGGCATCGACCAGGTCTGGACAGACGACCGTGGGAATGTGGGTGAAGTTTATCCGGTCGAACAGAACTGCCGCTATGATACGAGAAAAATCACACTCTTACCAGCGGACGCGGAACGCGGGACGACTGGAGGCGAGACGGTATGCACCTGGAAATACAAGACCCCGGATGTCGAATCCGGACTCAGTATAACCGCCAACCCAAGGGTGAGATTTTATTATTCATACAAATCATCCACAGTCAAAACCATCACGATCGCTTCCAGGGAAGAGTTGAAAGCGCTCGAGCAACAGGGTAAATCCGTGCCATCAGAATCGTATTCCAAAACAAACTCGCCGATTTCAGTTGATATAGAAACCGCGACGCCCATCAGGACATACGTCGATGAAGTGGAATTCCCGGTCGTTTTCACGGTTAAAAACATCGGCGGCGGAACGGTATGCAAGCTTAACAGCTACGACTGCAAAAAGAAGAACCCGTCCGGCCTCGGTGAAAATGACAACTGGAACACGGTCATCGTAAAAATATATCTGAATGACCAGCTCAGCTTTTCCGACCAGTCTTGCGCTGAGACTACGATAACTTTTGTGGGTAACGACCCGCAGACTTTTTCATGCAAGCTTAAAGCGAATGTTGCCGGCCAGGTTGGTATTTCGCAAAGACAAATAGAGGCGACCGCCGAATACGGATATTTCATAGACAAGACAACTGGCGTGGTTGTTTACCCGTCTTCGGAACCGATGACACCAAAAACGACGTCCTAACAAATAAAAGTGTTCTTCGGTATGTTATAATCATGAATAGCAAAATATGCGCTCTGGTGCCAGTATTAGCTTTGTTCATCGTCGTTTTTTCTTCCGGTTGCACAAGTTTCGGTGGCCAGACGTCCAGCGGCCAGGGCATCGTCATAGAAAATTTTGAATCGGATTTCCAGAAAATATACGCAGGCGAGACGTTCAAGCTGCAGATGAAAGCCAAAAATACCGGCTCCGTGGATGCGGATTTTATCATGCCAGAACTCTACAACATCGATAAAGATTTGAATGGTGTGAATATAGCCATATCGTGCGCAAACGGCTGCGGCGAGACGATAAAAATGCTTGCCAAAGACGCGGACAGAGGTACCGAAGGCGAATCAAAAACATGCATATGGAATTGCAAAGCGCCAGATGACATACCAAAAGGCCTCAGCGTTACATTCAATCCAAGCCTAAGACTTTATTATCTTTACAGGACGACCACGATAAAATCAATAAACATAGCATCGCAGAACGAACTCAGGGCACTGCAAACCCAGGGGGGTGCGTTACCCAGCGAGACAGTAAGCACGACAGAAGGTCCGGTGCAGCTCGACGTCGTGGTCAACGGCCCGATAAGATACTGGGAGGGGGAAAACACAGTAACGTTCCCCATAAACATAAACCTTCAGAATAACGGCGGCGGCATAGCGTGCCTCAAATGCAGCGACCCCAAAAGCTGGAATAAAATAATACTGACGTTCGAAAACGAAAAAGGGACAGCTACACTGGAATCGTGCGACCTTCAAACAGGGAAGATGGAAGTTGATTTGTGGAAGGGGCAGAGCAGGACCGTGACATGCGAGGTCAGAATAAATGTCGGGCAGACGACGGGCTTCGTGCAAAAGAGTCTCAGCTTCGAAGCCGGGTATGACTATTTCGTGGACGCCTCGACCAGCATTGAGGTCGTCGGCAGAGATTAAATTTTATATCAGAACTCGCCGAGGGTTTTCTGCGGCTTCTTAAAGGGCGCATTTTCAGTTTTACTCTTTTTTGCATTTTCTATCTCGCCGTATACGCCGTCATATCCCGGCTTTATTTTAACCTTCCCGTTTCTTACAGATAACAACAAATTGGCAACTCTTTCAGAAGTCGAAACTTTCAGCTGATCATCACTTGCATCCAGCAGGACTTTTAGTTCTGAGCCGAAAGCTGCGACGAGTTTGTTGTATTCTTCCCAGACTTTGTTAGAACTGACGCTAGCGCCGGTCGCAGCGGATATTATTTCGGAAAGCGGCAAAAGCGAGCGGAAGGGTTTCGCTCCTTTCGGGACGAAGCCGTGCTCCCTGTCTGCCAGCTCCTCCACACGGTGAAGGACACCTATAGTAAGCTCGCGCCTGCACACCGGGCAGACGTTTTTCATTTTTTTACTTTCGCTCGGTTCCAATGATACGTTGCAAACGCGATGGCCGTCGAAATGGTATTTGCCATAAGAGGGGTCGACCTCTATCGTTTCCACAAGGCCTTCTTTCGTGCGCAGCGCTTTTAACAGATTATCATACGTCAGGCTTTTCAACTCGAAAAGCGTCGCCTCCCTTCCAATGCGCCATGGCCAAAACGAGTGCGAGTCAGAGAAAGAAACCATGGAAAATTTGTCCAGTTGCGATAGCCGCCAGTTCATCGCCGGGTCCGAAGACAACCCGGTCTCAAGCGCATGGATGTGTTTCGTCTGGTCATGAAAACAGTCTTCGATGCGATCGAATCCTGATTTGGAGCCGAACAGCGAGAACCACGGCGTCCATATGTGCGCGGGGATTATCTCGATCCTCGTGTTTATAGCCTTGAACATTTCGACCAGGTCAGGCGCCGGTATTCCGCATATGGGCCTGCCGTCGGACTCGATCTTGACTTTTTTGCGCATGAGAGCCGAGTTTATCTGTTCCGCTGTCTCCAGATCCGGCGCGAGCACGACGTTATGGATTCTGTGCAACTTCCCATCTTGCGAGTATATGCTCGATATCTCGCCGCTCAGAATGAAAGGGAAGCCGTCATTCGTCTTCAGTATGCCGCTGGCGTCTTCCGAAAGCGAACTTCTTATCTCGTCCAGCCATGAAGGATGGGTGAAATCGCCGGTTCCCAGAAGAGTGACGCCTTTGATTCTGGCATATTTGACGAGGTTGTTTATGTTCATCTCACTGCTTGTAGCCCTCGAATAGCGCGAATGGATGTGAAGATCGGATACGATTCTCATAAGAATACAGTCGCCATTGTCATTAAAAGTGTTAAAATAATGGGCTCATGGGGAGTCGAACCCCAGACCTCCGGCTTTCATATAACCAATGAGTGTTGGTTCAAAGCTATCAGGCATGTCGCCTGACGGTCTTATAAGACCGGCGCTCTAACCAGCTGAGCTATGAGCCCGCGTTCGAAAGACACAGGTCACACCTGTGTCACGCGTAACGACAGCCAAATACGCAAAACAGCTGCCGATTTATGTATATTGGGGTGGCCTTTTAAATTGCTTGCATGCCACTTATAGTTACAGTGTATAAGGGAAAAATTTATAAATAACCCTTATATTAAAGAGTATATCTCTTGACTCATTATAAACCGGTATAGATTGATGATGAATTTAAGGGAAGGAATGAGGTGATTTTATGAACGGAGCGCAGTCGATTCAGCCGATATTTATATTACCTGAAGGAACGCTCAGGACGAAGGGCAGGGAAGCCCATAAAAACAACATAGCGGCGGCGAAGCTTGTCGCTGACGCGGTTCGCACCACACTTGGACCAAAAGGCATGGACAAGATGCTGGTCGATTCGCTAGGAGACATTACGATAACCAACGATGGTGCCACCATACTCAAAGAGATGCAGATAGAGCATCCCGCAGCGAAGATGATGGTCGAGGTCGCGAAAACGCAGGACGAAGCAGTCGGCGACGGCACGACGACGGCAGTCATACTCGCGGGCGAACTCCTTTTTGAGGCAGAAAAGCTTCTGGAGCAGCAGATACACCCGACAGTCGTGACGAAGGGCTACAGGCTTGCTAAAACCAAGGCGCTAGAACTGGTCGAGAAGCTCGCCAAGAGCGTCACAATCGAGAACGAAGAGACGCTGAGAAACATCGCTAACACGGCCATGACAGGCAAGTCCGCCGAGCGCGCTTCAGACAAGCTTTCCGAGCTCGCGGTAAAGGCCGTGAAGAGGATAGCCGAAGCGAAGGACGGCAAAGTCACGGTGGACACTGAAAACATAAAAATCGAGAAAAAATCAGGCGGCTCCATGTCGGACACCGAGCTCATCGACGGCATCGTGCTCGACAAGGAAGTTGTCCATTCGTCAATGCCCAAGAAATTCGAGAAGGCGAAGATACTGCTCATGGATTCCGCACTCGAGGTTAAGGAGCTGGAAGGCGACGCCAAGATAAGCATCGATTCGCCAGAGAAGCTTCAGGCATTCATGGACGGAGAAGAGCGCACCATACGCGATATGACAGACATCGTGATAAAAACAGGGGCGAACGTCGTTTTCTGCCAGAAGGGCATAGACGACATGGCCCAGCATTACCTGGCTAAAGCGGGCGTTATGGCGGCCCGCAGGGTCAAAAAATCCGACATGGACAAACTGGCCAGGGCGACCGGAGCGAAGATAATCACAAGCATCAAGGACATAGGCAAAAACGACATCGGCTTTGCAGGCATGGTTGAGGAAAAGAAAATCGCCGGCGAGGAAATGATATTCGTCGAAAAATGCAAGGACCCGAAAGCCGTAACGATACTCATCCGCGGCGGCAGCGAACACGTGATTGACGAAGTCGAACGCGCGATGGAAGACGCCGTAAAAGGCATAGCCGCGTCGCTCGAGCTCGGCAAGATAGTGCCCGGCGGAGGAGCGATAGAGGTTCAGCTGGCCAAGCAACTCAGGAAATATGCAGAATCATTCAAAGGCCGCGAGCAGTTGGCCATAAACGCCTTCGCGAACGCGATGGAAGTCGTGCCCAAAAGCCTTGCGGAGAACGCAGGCCTAGACCCGATAGACAAACTCGCGATGCTCAGGGCTGAGCACGACAAGAACAAGCTTACGATGGGCCTTAACGTCATGACGGGCGAAGTCAGCGACATGCTCGCGCTCGGCGTCATAGAGCCGCTTAAAATAAAGATACAGGCAATAAAGAGCGCCGGCGAAGTCGCGGAAATGATATTGAGAATAGACGACATCATATCATCGGGTTCCGGTGGCGGCAAAATGCCGCCCATGCCAGGCGCAGGCGGCATGCCTGAAGACTACTAGAATAGCAATGGCCGGCAACGGCCTACCCCCTTTTTTCCTGTGAAAATATTTATATGGAGACTGCCAACTATTTATTATGACACCAGAAAGTTCCGGTTCAGATGACGAATTCGAGATAATACCAACATCGCCTCTCAGAAGGCTCGAGAAAAGGATCGAAAAGGTGGAGGGAGGTTCCTATTCTTCCGAGGTCAACAGGCTCATAGAGCAGGTAGTGGACCTTATAAAATCAAACCAGAAGATCATAGACAGCTCTATAAAGGCCAACAACGACCTCATCGGAGAAGTTTCGAAGCTGCCGAAGAAGATGGACGATCTCATCCTCGAGATGAGGGAGTTCATGAAACTTCTCAAGATATCCGCGGAAGAAGAGGAAGTATCCAACGTCTCAAAGGAAGTAATGTCACCGCTTGTCGACAAGCTGAGCGAGCTGATAAACCAGAACAAGAAAGATTCCGAAACCAACCAGGCCGTTCTTACGACGCTGGGCATAATCGAAAAGCGCCTCAAGCGCTTCTACGCGCCGGCCCCGTCGCCAGGCATGCCGATGAGAGCGCCATCCTCTGAATACAGAGTTTGAGTCGATGTTCACACGTCAATATATTGAGGGAGGTAAAACATGAAAAAGGGAATAACGCCAATAATATCCGTCATAATACTTTTGCTGATAACCGTGGGTTTGGCAGCCGCGGCATGGACATACATGGGCAACTTCTTCTCGTCGCTCACGGCAAAGACCATCGAGATTCCCACGCAGAAGTGCATAAGTGGCGCAAGTGGTGCCACAAATGTAATGATCATACTCCACAACATGGGAACGGAGAGCGTCAGCCTGACGAACGACGTGACGATTCTTTCAAACGGAATTCCTGTGGCTGCAGCAGCATTTAATTGGTGCATGGTCAATGAAACATGCGCTTCGGACACATTAACTGCGGTACCGGCTGGTGGTTTTGGAAAGGTCATAATAACCGGTTGCACAACGCCAGGCGTCGCCAAAACATGCAATTACGACTTCGTGGTGGCCAGCAGAACCCAGTCAGCGAGTGTCTATTGCACGGGTTAATTTTTTTCCGCTTATTTTATCTTATTTTTCATTTTCAAACTTGGCTATATCGAGCCTGCCCTGCGCCATTCGCCCCTTGCCGCCGCCCGAGCCGCAGCAGCGCTCGCACAGGCGCCGGACTTCCTTTGAAATGTCCTTGCGCTCGCTTGCGCCGACCACTTCGCCTTGTTTGTTGACGAGGATAACGGTGATTTCAGGATGCTTTGAGACTAGCGAGTCGCAAAGCTGTATCATCTCTTTTCTCTCCATGTTCACACTTTCAATTATTTCGTTGCTCTTGGCTTTCAGCAGAAAGGCTTCAATTTCAGAGCCAGCTCTCTCTTTAGCCAAATTTTCGCAGTCCTTTTTCATCGTTTTGTACAGTTCGAAAACATGTTCGCACGCTTCTTTGATATCTTTAACGTGTTTGACCGCAATTTTCTTGCCGAGCTTTTTGCCGTAAGTGTTTATTTCATCCGAAAATTTCTCAACGGTTTTGCCGACTTGGTCGACTGAAACAGAAAAAACGTCGGCGCAGTCCCTGAGGTCTTTGGACGGGTTTTTGTCATGTTTAAAACTGGCGAAGCGCTGCAGGCCTTTAACGACGTCATTCAGCATTGCGGTTTCCATATCACCGACTTTTTCTGCAGCTGCACCGGCAGTGAACTCTATCCGGTCTATGCCGTCCTGTATTTTCGTGACTTTCAGTATCTTTATCCTGCCGACCTCGCTCGTGTTGTTGAGGTGCGTCCCGCCGCATGCCTCCACGTCGATTCCGGGCACGTTCACGATTCTCAGGAGCTTTCCGGGAACGGCGCCGCCCTGGTATATTCTCATGCCGAACCTCTTCTCGGCCTCGTTGCGCGGTATCAGCAGCTTTTCTATTGCGATGCCTTTGGCAGCCATACTATTCGCGAGCTCTTCCATCTTCTTTATCTCGTCGTTGGTTATCGGCAGGTAATGCGTTATGTCAAGATGAGACTTATCCTCGGTCTTTTTCGCGCCCGCCTGGTTGACGTGCTTTCCAAGAATGGCTCGCGCGGCGGCATTCAATATGTGCGTCGCCGTATGCTGCTGCGACAGTTTCAGACGTCTCGTCTTGTCAATCGCACATACAACAGACTCGCCAGCTTTCAGGCCGTGGTGCGGCTCCATCTTATGAACAATAACGCCACCCTGCTTGAAAATTTCAATGACGTTTTTGCCGTTTATTTTTCCCTTGTCATGCAGCTGCCCACCGGATGTCGGGTAGAAAGCAGTCTGGTCGAGGATGACATTGTCGCCGACAATCTTCACAATTTTAGCGTCAAACTCGGAAACTCTGTAATCGTTGTAGTATAGTATTTCCGTGTCTTCTATTCCGCTCAGCGGCAGCTTCTCGCCAGCTCCGGTTTCTGCGATTTGTTTTTGCTTTTCGTGCATACTGGAAACCTTGGAGTAGAAATCGTCGGGTATCTTTATTTTCTTGCCGTGTTTTTCAAACTCTTCTTTTATTATTTCTGGAGGGATTCCCTGACTGTCGTAGAGCTTGAGCAATTCGCGCTCGTCCACGCCTTTCTTCAGCAGATCCGCGACTATTCTGACTGAATTTACCCTGGTGCTTTCATATTTGACGCGCTCGACTTCCAGTATTTTCACAACGTCGTCTATGTTCTCGGAAAGCTCGGGAAATATGGGTTTAAGGTAAGAAGCGTGCCATTCGCAGACCTTTGGCAAGTCGATATTCCATCCGTATTCTGTATTGAAGGCCATCGCTCGTCGCGCTAGCATGCGCAGGTTGTATCCGCCTCCCACGTTGCTTGGCAATCCGCCATCCGTCAAGGCGAAAAGCAGCGTTCTGGTGTGTTCGGCTATTGAATATACGCCTGACAGCGGTAGTATGAAATTTCGCAATTCGTTGACATCGACGCCGACATTCACCGCTACAGTCTTCCACGCCTTTTCGATATCGTCAGTCTCGTCGATGTTGAGCAGGCTGGCGTGGGGTATGTATTTTTTCATGAGATGCTTGTCTATTTTGACTCTCGTCTTCACAATCAGCTTGCTGACGACGTCAGGGAATGCTGCGTCATAAATCGTCTCGCATCCCTGCGAGAACCATGCATTCCTCTCGTGACCCATGCCCATGTCAAGGACTTTTATGCCGAGCTCTTTATTGCCGGAAGGCGTCTGCTCGTATAGCATGTAAACCTGGTTGCCAAGCTCGCAGCCACGCGAGAAAAACTCCATGCACGGACCGAAATTGCCGCCGCCCGCCCATGCGTCCTCGTGAAATATTATGTCATCTTTGCCGAGGCCAAGGCCTTTGCACAGCCAAGTGTAGATATCCCTGAATACCTTGTTCTGGTCCCAATTCTCAGGCTTGACGAACATGTGCTGGCCAATCATCACAAAACCCGTGTGATGCGATTGTGTGATGCCCACGTTGTCTATGTCGTTAAACCTGAGGCAGAACTGTGGTATGACCAGCGGGTTGGCTGGCGGCTCGACCTCACCGGAAATGACGTAAGGCTGGAACGCGGCGATTGACGAGTTCGTGTATTCCATGGTGGGATTCCATCTCGCGACGACCGGATAACGCTTTATCGGCGTATAGCCCAGACGCTGGAACATCTTTGAGAATTCAATCCAGACGTCAACATAGCCGAGCTTTCGCTTGGCCGGGGTGTTGCCTATGAAGGCGAATCCCTCGCCACTGCACGCGGGATCGCCGCACACCTTACGCTCGGAAGCGATGGCCCAGAAGGGCTTTTTGCATTTGAGGCAGATTTTTCTGGCGAATCCCTCTTCTTTCAGAACGGAAGTCGCATAATATTTGTCCGGATCTGCCCAGAATTTGGGCCTGAACTCCTTTTTGATTTCCTTATCCGGTTTCATAATTTATTATTTCTCCGTCTGTTGCTTTAAATTAGATAGTCCGACGTCCGGCCTAATTAGAATTAGGAAGGGCCGCGCTTTTCACAAAATAAAAAAAGTGAAAGGCTTAACCGAAAAGCGCGCCAAGCCCTGCTGCTGCTTCTTCTGCTTTATCTTCCTGCTTCTCTTCTTTCTTGCTTTCTGCCTTCTCTTCCTTGGGTTTGTCGGATGACGGTGCTGCAGCCTGCATGAATGAAGCGCCCTTTATCGCGTCTGCTATGTTGACGTTCTTCAGATTCGATACAAGAGCCTTTATCTGCGCTTCGTCTGCGCTGCCGCCTGCGGCTTCCATCACTCTTTTTACGTGTGCCTCGTTTATTTCCTTGCCCAGTGAATGAAGAAGCAAGGCCGCGTATAGCATTTCCATGTTATCCCTCCTTCTTTCAAGCATTAACGGCGCTCACATCGCCTACTGTGTCCTTGAGCGCCACCATCTGCGCGTTGGCTTTTGCCAGCATGATTTCAACGTTGTCTTTCGTCATGATATTCGCTTCGAGAGCAAGGCTCATGGCCTCCCTGCAAGCCTTTCCTATTAATATCGGAAGCGTTGCCTCTGTCGGAAGGCCTATGGTCAGGGCGAGGTTGAAGGCGCACCTGTAAGCGTTTATCAGGTCGCTTTCATACTTCTCCCTAGGTATGAATAGTATGTCTCTGCCGTATATCATGCCCCTGTCGTAAACTGCCATGAGCGTGAGCGCGATTTCCATTGGCTGGATTCCAAGCTTCATGAGCACGTCGGCGACGGGTTTTGTTATGTGTTCGCCTTCTTTGACTATGACCGCGTCTTTCTTTATGACGATTTTATCGCCGTCGACGCCTGCAGGCAGTTTGACCCTCTGCAGCTCTCCTATCACAGGGCCTGGCTTGAGGCTTGTCGGGCCTTCTTTGATTACGATATCCCTGAGTGCTATGTCGCCCGGTTTTGCCGAGGCGCTGGATTTTGAAGCATCAATAACCCTTGCGAGCTCGAAAGGGTCTACGTCGCTAAGCAGTATGGCCGGCTGGTTTCTTATTTTTTCCTCGAGCTTCTCCAGGCCGCTTACGGCGCCCTCCATGGCGAGCTTTATGACGCTCTTCTTGGCCATTTTTATGACGGCTTTGCCGCGAAGGCTGTCCTTTATTTCCTGCAGCTGTTTTGCGGGCAGTTTATACATGTCTACTATGCCCACTACCGGGTATTTTTTAAAGTCGGCCTTCAGTTGCTCCACAGCCAGCTTCTTTCTTTCTGATACCATGTTTACACCTTGAGCTTCACGGGCGGACCCATCGTAAGCTTAATGTACGCATCCTTTATGTTTATTTTACCTTTCGGTAGTTTTTCCTTCACGAAGTTCATGACAGCGATAACGTTCTTCATTACCTGCTCTTCCTTCATGTTCTCCGTTCCTACGGGCACCTGTATGACAGGCGAATCTTTCACCCTTATCTTCACAAGCCTCTTGGCCAGTTCGACAAACGGCATGACGCTCCCCTTTGGCGGGATGGGCTTCGGCATTTTGCCTCTGGGACCGAGCACGACGCCAAGCGTCTTACCCACTAGAGGCATAAGAGGCGCCTCACAGAACCACCAGTCATACGTGTCGGCGTAGCCTTTCAGTATTTTCTTTTCCTTGCCTAGCCTTTCTAGGTCGCCCTTTCCTATGACCATGCCGTCAGTCTTCTTTGCTTCAGGCAGAAGCGTGTCAACTATGAAAAGGACTTTGGTTTCCTTGCCCCTGCTCTCAGGCAGCGAGAACTCAAGGTTGAGCTTGTTTTCGGGTTTCTTCAGGTCAAGATTCTTGAGGTTGATAATTAGATCCCAAGACTGTGAAAACTTTCTTTTCTTGGATTTTTCCCTGGCTTCCCTGATTTCTTTTAAAAATTCTTCTTCCATTGTTGCAACCTCCTGCTTACGCAGTAAACGGTCGAGATTCTTTATTCTTACTCGTGAAAGTATTTAAATATATAGCGGGCGTCAGGCCTGGCCCGTCAAGGCCAAAAAAGCGTAAAAAACCAGGAAAACGTGCCTCAGCGGGAGTATTATGTGTTTGTTTTTTTTAACCGCCAGCAGCGCCAACATGCAATTGAAGCTGAACAGGAAGAACCACGGGAAGAAGAACGGCAAAAACACAACCGCCTCCGAGAGCCTGTCGCTGGCGACATCGATCAAATACCCCTCTTCTGACGTTTTATTGTATTTTCTGGCTACCATGCCATCCAGCCAGTCTAACAGCAGGACGCATGCCAAGAGCGCCAGCGCCACGAACGGCTGGCCAAGCATCAAAACAAATAGCAGGGAGAAAACTATGGACAAGCCCGAGAGCGCATTGGGACTGACGTTCGGCAACGGCATGGCCATGCCTATCTTATCTATGCCGTTTCTCATCCTGTTCACAAAACCAAGCTTGCTATTTGCAGCCAGAAAAGCACCCCCATTATAGCAGTTGCTGTTATTTCGAACAATATCTTATTCCAGTAGCCGGAAGGTGTTATGTCAAGGAACGTCTCTTTGGTGGAATATGGTTTGAAAGGAACGGATTTGCCGGTAATGAAATCAATAGATAGATGCAGTACCAGACATCCCATTGCAAACGCGACTAGTCTGGCGTCCGCAAAAAAGTAAAGCGCGCACGAAACCAGCGAAAAGATGGCCAGGCCGTATATCTCATGAAATCTGGTCCTGCATGCAGAGCCAAACCTTTTTTTGACGACACCCCTACCGGTTTTTAACATATATGGTAGATGGTCAAAATCGATAATCACTGAAAAAACCAATATGACCGGCAGATACTGCCACGCGCCGCCAAAAAGTGCATTTAGAAAAATGTAATTGAACAGGAAGTGAAATGCCAGATTCATGCTTCACGCTCGAAATATTTCTTTAGAAAAACCGCGAAGCCCTCGTTTTTTCCGGCCAGTTTTACCGCTTCGTCTTTTTTAAGCAGCCTGAAGCCTTTTGAAATGCCGCTCGCTACATAAGACCTCACGCCTTCATTAATCAGCATTTTCCTGTTTTTTTTCAGGAAAACTCTGATGAGCATGTCCGGTATCCTGTATTTTCTCCGGACATTGACAGCCCATCTGCCGTTTTCATCATAGACGTTGAGCGCCTTGTATTTTCGCCTGAATTCTGCGGAATGCTGTTCCGACGTCACAGGCGGCCCAACCAGATTCATCAGTTCCGGCAGTTCCCATTTATTCAGCTCGAACATAAAATACGATTTTTTCTCATCACTCCAAACGTCATGACCAGTAACGCTGAAATCATTCTCTTGCATGAGTTTTTTTAGACGCGATGCAGTTTTCCTCATCTGGGACCAGAGTATGTCATCCACCACGTCCGGCCTTTTAAATTCTACAATCAGGACTTCAGTGTTCCTGGCTCTCAGCGCCCTTACGAGTTCCGATGGTTTAAGCGGAATTTTTTTTATTTGGAAAAAGCTTTTCGACGGCTTTTTTATGAAATTCCTGCAGCCATCAATGAATTTCAGGAAGTTTTCCTCGGATAAAGAGGCAGCGACGTTTCTTTTAGGATCCGTCGGGTCTATGACAACCAGTGGCTGACCTTTGAAGCGCTCAGACGAAGGCGGAGCGCCGTGCTTCTGGAGGTCGATGAATGTGCCGTATTTCCATTTGCTGGCCGCGGCTGCAAGGCCAGTGAAGTTTTTGTAATTTATGACAAGCAATTCGCAGAGATATCCGGAAAAACCCAGCGTTCTTATATCCGAGCCGTAAACATCCATCGCCTTGCAGAGTTGTTTTAGTAAACGCACGTCCGCCGCCATCGCAGGCTTCAGGTTTTCCAATATATACATGTTATGAAAAGGAGTGCGGTCAACCGCGGATTTTATCTTGCTTGCCGACTCCACTTTGTAGCATGGAACGATATCGACAGAAAATCCTTTAACGACGCCTTTCACGTATGGATGCTCAGCATATGCAATCGCATATTTCCCTCTGAGTTTCCTGATTATTTTTTTGCCCACCTCAAGACCCGTCTTTTCCAGCCGCTCTCTTGAATATGAAACAGGAAACATGATGAAAAGGTCCATTTCCTTTTTGTCGGCAAGCCACGTATCGCGTATGAAAGAGCCGGCTATTGTTTTTTCTAGTCGTAGGGGTTTTATGATCACGTCGGCTGCGTTTTCTATCAGACCCAGAACGTCCGAAAACTCATCCCTTTCCTTTTGGCTTGGAGTTATTTCCGAGAGAACCGCCGCAATCACACTTTCGCATGCCATATAAATTATTTATTAAGGCCGGCTTAAAATAAAGTGTCTGGTGGGTGGTCGCATGGGTGGGAATAGAATAAGTTTGGAAAACATCATAGATTCCGGCAAGCCGGTAACCGAAATATCATCCAAACCCCTGGCTACTCATGAAAATGCCAAACTTGTCGATGTCCTGGGGGCGATGATAAGCAAAAACATAAGGAAAATGCCGGTAATAGACGAAAGTGGCCATCTGAAGGGTATCGTCTCTTCGATTGACATTCTCGACCTCTTCGGCGGCGGTGAAAAGCACAGCATCTTCAAAATTAACAGGGAAAGGATTGACATGAAGATAAGCGACATAATGACCAGACACGTCAGGACGATCCATCACACGACCAGCATAAGAAAGGCGCTGAATGTTTTCAGGCATGAAAAAATGGGTTTCTTCCCGGTAGTCGACTCTAAAAAATTAGTTTCGATAGTTTCAGAATGGGATTTCATGAAGCTAGTGAAAGAAAATACCGGCGTGAAAGTGCGTGAAGTCATGGTAGAGAGGCCAACATTCGTCAGGAGAGATTACACTGTTTATGACGTGGCTAGGATGATGTGTAAAGGCGGAACCAGGCGCCTTCCGGTCGTGGAGAATAACATCCTTTTGGGTGTGGTCACGCCTGTCGATATACTGTCATACCTTAAGCTGAAGGGCAAATATTCAGGCTTCTTTTCGGATAAAACAAGAATCGAAGACATAATGAAGAGAAAAACAGTCACTATCAGCGGCGGCGCGGACGTCGCGCATGCAGTAAGCCTCATGACTAGCATGAACGTGGGCGGGCTGCCGGTGATAGACGACGAGGAGCTTGTGGGCATAATAACGCAAAGGGATATAGTGGATGCTTTTGCATGAAAACAAAAATCGATGAAGAGAGACTGCAAAATATACTGGACGACCTGAAAGACGCGCTAGTTATTGTCGAGGGTGGCTGGGATGAAAAAGCTTTAAAAAGCCTTGGCCTGAAAGATATTATTGCGATCAATGGCAGGCCACTTTACGAAGTGGCAGAGGTCGCGTCGAACTCACAAAAGCCAATAGTAATATTGACGGATTTCGATAAAAAGGGCAGGATGCTGGAAAGGAAACTGAAAACCCTGCTCCAGAGATTTGGCAAACAGCCAAACACAAAGCTAAGGTGTAAACTAATGGAATTTGGCAAAAACAAGATAGAAGACTTCGGAGCTTTAAACAGCCCGGAGAAGATGTCAGTAGTGGAGGATGATTTTCATGTCAAAACTTGCACCAACTTCGATAAAATACGTGGTAAAAGCAGAGATAGATGCTCAGGGAGTAATAGAAAAGCCTGATGTGATAGGAGCTATTTTTGGGCAGACAGAAGGATTGCTCGGTCCAGACCTTGATTTGAGAGAGTTGCAGAGGACAGGCAGGATAGGCAGGATAGAAGTCAACATAAACTCGGAAAAGGGCAAATCGCACGGTGAAGTGATAATACCTTCATCTCTTGATTCGGCCGAGACCGCTCTGATAGCGGCTACGCTGGAAACTATAGAAAGGGTAGGCCCGTGCATAGCTAAAATTATACTTAAATCAGTTGAGGACACAAGAGAACTTAAAAGGAAATTTGTCATCGAAAAGGCGAAGGCGATACTGAAAGAACTTCTCGAAAAAGGCATTCCTGACACGAGCAGAATGGCGGAAGAAATAAAGCAGGAAATAAAGGCTTATGAAATAACGACTTGGCAGGGATTGCCATGCGGTCCAGGCATAATGGAGTCCGAGGAAATAATAGTCGTCGAAGGGCGAGCGGATGTAATAAACCTCATCAAATTCGGCATAAAAAATGTAATAGCAATAGAGGGCAGTTCAATACCGCCTCAGATAGTGAGCCTCTCCAGAGAGAAGACGTTAACCGCGTTCTTCGACGGAGACAGGGGCGGCAGCCTTAACCTGAAGAGCCTACTGGAAACATCGGAAGTCGACTTTGTCGCCATTGCCCCGGAAGGCAAGGAAGTGGAGGAGCTTTCAAAGAAGGAAGTTTTCAAGGCATTGAGGGACAAAGTATCGGCCTCGCAGTTCAAGGTAGAAGGCAAGAATGACAGGCCCCAAAGCAATAACAATTTCGAAAGGCGCGACAGGCCGCAAGAGCGACCGGAACACATACAGGAAAGGAATATTGATAGGAGTATCGATGACAACAGGGAAAGGGACTTCAGAACGCAGCAGTCATCGCTTGTGAGAAAAGTGATGATAACCGACGAGCAGAAAAAGAATTTCAAAAAAACACTTGATGAGCTCATCGGCACCAGGGCGGCTTGCATATTCGATTCATCATTCAACCTGCTAGGAAAGGTTCCTACCAAGGAACTGCAGAACACGCTGAAAACGCTCGATAACCCGTATGCGGTCATATTCGACGGAAAAGTCGACTACAGGTTGGATATGATAGCCAGAAAGAAAGGCGTGAAGTTCCTCATAGGCATGGAAAAGGAAATGATAAAGTCAACGCCGGTGGGCATCCTGTCAAAAGAGGATATTGTTTAAAACAACAGATTTATAGGACGCCTTACAATATTTTATTATTAGACTTATGTGGGTGAGAAAATGGAAGATTTATTAAAAAGACTTGTCGATTCAGCATCTATTTCGGGTTACGAAAAAAATATAAGGGATTTGATATCGAAAGAAATCAAACCTTATGTTGATGAAATAAAGATTGACAAGATAGGCAACCTGATTTGCAAGAAGGGGTCTGGTTCGCCAAAAGTCATGCTCACCGCCCACATGGACGAAGTTGGCCTGATGGTCAAATACATCGATGAAGACGGTTTCATAAAATTCGAGCCAGTCGGTGGCTGGGACCCGAAAGTTCTGCTTTCGCAGAAGTTCAAAATACATGGCACGAAAGGCCCGGTCATAGGTGTCATTGGCTCGAAACCGATTCATCTGCAGGACAGAGAAGACGTGAACAAAATCGTGAAGTTGAACGACATGTTCATAGACATAGGCGCCAAAAACAAAAAAGAAGTTGCAGCAATTGGCATAAGATTGGGGGACTTCATAACGATTTATGGAGAGTTCAACAAACTAAATGGTTCTAGGATAACAGCTCACGGCTTTGATGACAGAATTGGCTGCCTAGTCATGATAGAAGTCATGAAAAATCTGAAGAAATTCAAAGGCACGGTTTACGCCGTCGGCACGGTCAAGGAAGAAATAGGCCTTGTTGGCGTGAGGGGTTCGGCTTTCAGCATAAATCCGGATGTAGTAATATCACTCGATACCACCACATCTGGCGACACGCCCGAGTTAAAGCCATACGAAGCCCCTGCCAGAATGGGTTTGGGTCCAGTCCTTGTAGTGAAAGATGCTATCAGCATAATACAAAGCGAGATGAAGGAATGGGTTGAAGATGTAGCTAAAAAGAACAAAATAAAAATCCAGTTCGACATCCTTTCAGGAGGAGCGACCGACGCGTCTGTTACACCGATGATAAGGGAAGGCATACCATCCATCGCAATATTGACACCTTCACGTTACCTTCACACACCAACAGAGGTAGCAGACATGAATGACGTGAAGAATGCCGTGATATTGGTGACCGAGCTCGTGAAGAGCGCCAGCACTAGCATATGATTCAATCAGCCAGCTTCACAACGCCTTTCACAGGCACTATTTCAAGTTCCCCTTTATATTCCTGGATTTCACCTGTTATGTCTATTTTTTTACCGACTTCGAATGTATCAGGATTAATGTCATTGATACGGATCATCTCCAGAGTATCTTTCCATAACACTGCCTTTATTTCACCGCTTTCGTCAGCGACGTTCATGAACATGTTACCGTTGTTCACGTAGAGTGAAGTTATTTTTCCGGTTATGCTAACGCTTCTGCCAATTAATGATCGATCAAGATTACCGATAGCCATTCCCTCAGGAATGATGTTCAGAGTCATAAAATACAGTAAAATTATACTTAACACAGATCCAACTACTGATATTTTTGTCAGCGTCTTTTCATTCATGCGAAACCAACTTAACATCGTACAAAACATCGTATATCGGCCCACTGGCGCCAAGATCACTTCTTTTCAACTTCACGCACTTCACGTTCATTTCACCTATGTTCACATCTGAGTGATTTTTTATAAAGTCGAGCAAATCCTTTCTGCCGGAACCACTTCTAACCCTTCCTATTGTAAGATGAGGTTTTGTGCATTTCTCGCCGATTTTCACACATTCATTTACATCCGACATCAAGTCAGATAATTCACGTTCACCAGCTTTCAGGCCCAACCAAAGCGTTCTTATGTTATTTTCATTTCCAAAATATCCCAGACCCGCGACATTCACTTCAAATTCACATGCACCCTTCACGTAGTCAAGTTGCTTCTTCACGTTGCTTATTTTATTTTCATCCAGTTCACCCAAAAAATTGACGGTGAAATGGAGGTTTTGTGGTTCTACCATTTTCACATCAACGCCCAAATTTAAAATATTTTTCTGAATCTGCAAAATGCTTTCTTTGAGGCGATCATCAACATCTATTGATATAAAGCATCTCATTAGATGAATATGCCGCCATTATATAAATTGTTTGTCATTTCACATATATCACACTACATTTTCACACGATTTACACGACCTTCACGAAAAGCTTTTAAATTCATTCACGAATTATATGAAATTATGAACTTCAGCATGAACTTGGATGAAAAATACATGAAGATGTTCAAGTGGAAAGAAAATCCATTCAATTTCAAGATAATGCCCGGTCTGTACGTGGGACATGGCAAGGAACTGGAAAAACTCGCTTCTAGCATAAGCAGCGAGGATAAAATGTCCCTTCTTATAGGCCCCACGGGCTCAGGCAAAACGACCCTTCTCAAATTTCTCGCAAAATCTTTCGAAAAACAGAGAAAGGTTTTCTATTTGTCAAAGCCACCGAGCAATCAGGACGACTGGGTGAAGATCTTCACCAACTTCATAGGAACAGGAACGTTCGAAAGGCTATTTTCACGCAGAAGTGAAGTTAACATATACAACCTTAGTGAATGGGTGAACAAAAAAACAAAGAACAGAAAGATAGCGCTTTTTGTCGATGAAAGTCACGAAGCCAGCACAGAAACGCTTGAATGGCTGCGGACGCTGACGGATCAGATAGAAAACCTCACAGTGGTCATTGCAGGCCTTCCTATTCTAGAGAACGTACTGAGAGACAAGCTTGAAACATTCATTCGTAGAATGAGCACGAAAATTGAGCTCACAAATCTCACCAAAACCGAAACCAGAGAACTGATAAAGAGACGCATAGAATGGGCCGGCGGCGAAGATATAAAGCCATTCACATCGGAAACTGTGGAAGAGATATACGAAAAAAGCGGCGGCTTCCCGAGGGAAGTCATAAGACTGTGCAACGATCTTGTTCAGAAGGCGATGGAAAATAACGTATCCACAATAGACCACAACTTCCTGAGAGAAAGCGAGTTTTCACACGTGATGCATCATTCACCAAAAAGAATTTCACTCGGTTCGCTTGACAATTTGCCATCGAAACAGAAACACATAATCGAAACACTGTGGAAATATGGTGAGATGACACCAACCGAGATTGTTGAAAAGATGGACATGGAAGATTACAAGAGCAAGGACAACGCGATTAGATCGATAAACAACATACTCAAAAGGCTGGTGAAAGACGGCACAATCATCAGAAAAAGGCGCGGCAAGAGCTTCCAATACGTCTTATCTGACAAAATAAGAACGTTAATGGTCCACGCATAAATTTTAAATAGATTCTTTCATAATATAAATATCACTAGCGGGAGGGTTTTTATGGCAGATGAAAGAGTAAGAAGCAGGGACCTTATAGGCAAGATCCTGATTTCAGAAGAAAGTGGCAAGAAATTCGGTGTCGTTGGCGACCTTGATTACATCGTTGAATCTGGGGAGTTAATAAATCTGGTTCTGGTTCAGCCCACAAAGCATGCAGGCGAACTTAATCTCCAGGAAGACGACAAGGGCAGAACTCTTGTGCCTTTCTCGGCGGTCAAGTCTGTAGGCGATTTCGTAATCGTTTCAGAGAAAGATATAATCTAAATACCTTTCTCTCTTATTTTCATTTTTTACATTAGCCATAGGCTTAAATTTGACCCGGTCAAATATATTATCATGGCTGAAAGGGAATTCTACAAGAATACCGTAAAAAACGTTATACGGATCTTCAGTCTGCTGAAAGAGACCGCGGAGAACGGGCAGTTGCTTACGGTATCAAAAATAGCGAAGGCGACTGGTCTCCACAAATGGACGGTTTCCCGGACTTTGGACCTCTATATGTCGCCCTATGTCGAAATTACCGTTCCTGAAGGCTTCGACGATGTGGGGCTGAAAATAAAATTCGTGCGCCTGAAAAACAAAAACATGACAAGAGAGCACGTGTTGAGGTTTTTGAAGCTTAGAAGTCTCACTTTTTAGAGCCCTCTTCTGCGTCCCTCACGCCCTCGAGCAGAACCCTGAAGATAGTCTCGCCTTCTGGTAGGTTAGGAGAGTCTATAAGCTTGGCTATCCTCTTGTCTTCTTTTGACTTTCTCAGATAGACGCGATATGTCGCCTGGTGGCCTACAATGTGCCCGCCGATTGGAGCGGTCGGGTCACCAAACATGACGTCGGGCCTTGACATGACCTGGTTGGTCACGTAAACGGCCAGATTGTAGACGTCGGCGAGCCTTTGAAGCTTGTGCATATGCCTGTTAAGCTTTTGCTGGCGGTCAGCAAGCGTGCCTCGGCCAGTGTAATCCGACCTGAATGCCGATGTAAGCGAGTCGACTACTATAAGCTTGACGTTTTCCTTCTTTATGATTTCCTCGGCCTTTTCTATCAAAAGCACCTGATGGTCAGAGTTGTAAGCCCTGGCAAAGAATATGTTCTCGAGAATTTTATCAGAATCCAGATCAAGGCCTTCAGCCATCTGTATTATCCTTTCAGGCCTGAACGTCTGCTCGGTGTCGATGAAAATCACTTTCCCGTCTAAGCCGCCTTTATCCCTCGGCAACTGCACAGAAACGGAAAGCTGGTGTGCAAGCTGCGATTTGCCGGAGCCATAAGCGCCGTGCATCTCAGTGATGGCCTGCGTTTCCACGCCGCCGCCAAGAAGCTTGTCGAGTTCTTTCGCGCATGTTGTTATCTTTCCAATGTTTTCCCTCTTGACAAGGACTTCCTTTGCCGTCTCGAAACCCATCTTGAGTTTCTGCCTCGCACCAGCGATTATTTTATTGGCGGTTTCGACGCCTATGCCCGTTGAAGCTACAAGCTCGCTGGCAGAAGCTGCGGCTATAGCCATGAGATTATCATAACCAGCTTCTATGAATTTTTCAAGGGTTTTCTCCCCAACTCCTGGAAGATTTTCAATATCCTTATTCTCTTTGTTCACTTCAACTTCTTTTGCCATACCAACACCTCACTAGGGCTTAAATATTCATTTCGTATTTTTAATATTCAACGTCTCTATTTTTTGCACCAGTTTCTCGGATTCTCTCCTGGGATTGACGTCTTCGACGCTGCTGGCGACAAGTTCAATCTTGTCGGCGTATTCATTTTTCTTCACGCGGCCTCTTATCACAAATTCACGGCCCAGCTTCACGTCTTCACATAAAGATGACGGGTCCTGGCTTAATGCGATTTTTCTGAGTTCGTCAGCGTTTTTACCGCAAATCTTCTCGGCCATGTCCCTGAAGAACACGACGCGCACGTTTCCCGTGCCATCGTCAACGACGCCTGAAATCACGAGATTGTATTTAGGTTCGACCTTGCCGTGATCCTTGCATTTTGAATCATTACCATCCTTCTCCAGCCGCGAGTCGCATAACGGGCAGACGCTGTAGAATGGATTTCTTTTGAACACTTGTATAAGCGAGGCTTTTATTTCGCTAAACTCATCCTCTCTGAGGTCGGCAATGCTCTTAGCATTCACGGACTCGACGTCCTTCCTTATCTCGTTAATCTCGGGTATTTTTTCGTCGGACTTGTTTATCCTGCCGCTCCTGCCGAGGCGGAGCTCGATATCGCCGCGGTTGTTTTCCTTAACGTAGGCATTCATTATGCTCATTACATCATTTTCCTTCATGTCGGCTTTTTCGACAATTTCTGTTTCGCTGTCCCATAATGAAAGCCTGAGAACGCCGGTTTCATCGCCCAGGGTGACGTTTATAACGCCTTTAAGGCGTCCGTCCCTCTGGAAATCCTTTCTGGGAGAAATTCGTATTATACGCCCGACAACGTCGACCGATCTCATGCCAGGGACAACGTTTTTTATCTTAAGCCCCCTCTTCGGTGACTCTTTTAACAGGCTGACGCCCAACTCCTTTCCGACTATGTATGCAGCCCCCTCAGGCGATACAAGGCCGGAAAGCTCCAGCTGTTTATCTTCTATTCTCAGTTCCACATCACCTTCGCTGAGACCGGAAGAGAGCGAAATTTCCTTTACCATCTCTTTGAGCGAGAACATATCAAACCCTGCATAAAGATTGAGAATAAATTATAAAAGATTATGTTTAAACATTTATTCGATTACTTTGAGGCCGGTGTACGATTCAAGCACCTTTTTTACCTCTTTCATTTTCGTTTTGAACGGCGGCACATCCTTTTCCACCCAGTCTGTTATTATGCCCGGTTCTTTGTAATACAGGTTTATCAGCTTTGAAACATCATCGAAATTCGTCACGCCGAATTTTCTCATCCAGTCGAGTATCTTCTGGCGTTTCTTGAGTTCCTTTACCATGTCGTCGTATGATATTCCCTTCTCGAAAGCAGTTTTCTTAAGCAAGTATGATTCCTCAAGATTTGAGGAATAAGTATCGGATGACGGGCTCCACGCAAACGCCTTTACAGTGTGGGGCGTTCCGGTTTTCGGATCTATTGACTCTATCTCGTCTATTTCTTTCAATCGTCTGGCGGATTTACCCTTTTCCTTCGCGTGTATCATGACCAAGACCATGTCCAGCGTCTCTATCAGCGTCGGCGATAGCTCGATTGGCGGCATTTCGAGGCGCTTTATCACGTCATCTACTGAGCCTGCGTGAATCGTCCCCAAAGATGCGTGGCCGCTTGCCATACCCTGGAACATGACGTATGCCTCTTTACCCCTCACCTCTCCGACTATCACATAATCCGGATTTTGCCTGAAAGATTCCTTGAGCAGTTCGAAAAGCGTAACCTCGCCATAGCGTCTGCCGCCTATTTCAGGCACGCCGAAACCGATCCTTGAAACGCTCGGTATCCAGTTCTGGTGCTGCAGGTTCAATTCTCGCGTATCCTCTATCGAAACGATCTTGTCTTCGGGCGGGATGAACATGCTCATAACGTTCAGGAACGTGGTCTTTCCAGTCGACACGCCGCCGCATACGAGGGCCGAGGCGCGCGATTCCACCATTAACCACAAATAAGCCATGATTTCGCTGGACGCCGTGTTGAAGTTTATGACGTCTATCGGGGTGAATGGCTCGACCCTGAACTTCCTTATAGAGAATGTCGGACCTTTGGTCGTGACGTCTTTCGCGAGCGTTGCCTGGACCCTCGAGCCATCGGGAAGCGAGCCGTCGAGCAGAGGTTTCGCGTATGATATATATCTACCGCTGCGCTCGGCGAGCTTTATGACAAAATTGTTAAGGTAGCCGCTGTCTTCGAACGTGATGTTCGTCTCGATGGAGCCGAATTTCCTGTGGACCACGAAGACAGGCATACTGAGGCCCGGGCACCCTATATCTTCAATGTAAGGGTCATGAAGCAGCCCCTCGATTTCATTATAGCCCACGAAATCGCGGTAGATGAAGTAAGTTATCTTTATGTATGCCTCCGTAGGCAGTTTCATATTCTCGTCTTCGAGTATTTTCTGCAGTTTTTCCTGTATGTATTCGAAAACCTTTCCCTCCGCCTTTATGGCCGATAACTCGACGTCAATTATTTCCAGAAGGTCTTTCTTAATGGTTTCCAGGATTTCCTTCTCCGTATTCGAAAGGGAAGGCTCTATTATTTCATAAAAAAGGCCTTTCTTTTTTTGATCCCATCTCACGTGGGCATATACGAACGGCTCCAGAAGCGGGTATTGTATGTCGATTTCCGTCGCTTTTTTCAGCGATGGAAATATTATCAGATTCTTGGGCTCCTTTATTTCAATCTTGGGATATACATTTTCATCTGCGTTTTTCCTCTTTTCTAATTTATCTCTGAGCAATCCCCTCAGGCCCATCAATGCACCATCATCTTTTTTTCTTTACGATTTGTCTGTGCCTTGCACAGCCAGGGCACGCATACAATTTGGTAGAAAACAAAGAACCGCCTCTCCCGCCGAGTTCCTGTCTCAGTGCAGGATCAGTGATGGAAAATCCTCTGTAAACTGCAAAGGTTTTGTATTTAGGGACAATCCTTCCGCAGAAACCGCATGTGACAGACGTTTCCCTTCCCCTGCCTTTATTGTGATGCCATCCTCTTTTGTAAAATTGTTTACTGCTCATTTATCCACCTACCTTCAACATCATTAATATATTAATTGATGACCCTATATAAGAAAAACTATTTTAAATATTAATAACACATCATAGTTCTGGAGGGAGCGCATGACGATGAAAAGCAAGCTGAAACAGGTTTCAGATTACGAGTGGGAACTCGAAAAAAACGTCAGGCCCAAGATGAACGTGAAGGCAAAAATCGTGGGCAACAGCCAGATCATAAATGGTATCGAAGACGCTGCCATCGAACAGCTCACCAATGTCGCCTGCCTGCCGGGTGTGATAGAACCAGTTATCGGCCTCCCGGACATGCACTGGGGCTACGGTCTTCCCATGGGCGCGGTGTCTGCATTCGATTTTGACGATGGTATAATTTCTTCAGGCCTGTGCGGCTTCGACATAAACTGCGGAGTTAATTCCATACGCACCAGCCTCACTTATGATGAAGTGAAGCCGAAGCTCAACGAACTCATATCAGCCCTTTTCAAGACCATACCATGCGGCGTCGGAGCTCATGGAAGGCTGAAGCTGACGCAGGATCAGCTCGCGCAGGTCCTCACGCACGGCGTTAACTGGGCTATCGAAAATGGCTACGGCGTCGCCAGCGACAGGGAACACATGGAAGAAAAGGGATGCATGGAAGGCGGCGACCCGAAAAAGGTTTCAGACCTTGCCAAGAAACGCGGCCTCGAACAGCTGGGAACGCTCGGTGCCGGGAACCATTTTCTGGAAATACAGAAGGTCTCGGAAATTTACGATGCGCCGGTCGCCAGCAAATGGGGAATCGAGAGTCCGGATCAGGTCCTCATAATGCTGCACTGCGGCTCGCGCGGGCTCGGCCATCAGGTTGCGACCGATTACCTGAAAATACAGGAGAAGGCGGTCGACAAATACAAAATATGGCTCCCTGACAGGCAGCTCGCGTGCGCGCCGGCGAAGACGCCGGAAGCGTTGGATTATTTTTCCGCTATGAAATGTGCCGTGAACTATTCTTTCACCAATCGTCTGGTAATGACCCAGTGGATACGCGAAACGTTCGAGAAGGTATTCAATCGCGAGTGGGAAGCGATGGGCATGCACACGCTTTACGGCCTCTGCCATAACGTAGTGAAGGTGGAGGAACACAAAATAGACGGCAAGAAGCGAAAAGTGTACGTCCATCGGAAGGGGTCGACGCGCAGCTTCCCGGGCGATCCGGTGCTCATCGCGGGCACGATGGGAACGTCGAGTTACATACTCAAAGGCGCTGAAGCGTCGCTGGAAAAGACGTTCGGCTCGACCGTGCACGGCGCCGGCAGGGCGATGTCAAGGAACGACGCGATAAAGAAGTTCTGGGGAGGCAATGTCAAGGACGACCTCGCGAAGAAGGGCATCGTTGCCCAGTCAACGCACCCAGAAGTCCTCGCAGAAGAGGCGCCAGGCGCTTACAAGAACGTAGACGACGTGATAGAATCCGTCCATGGAATGGGCATCTCACTCAAGGTCGCAAAGGCGCTGCCGATCGGCGTCTGCAAAGGCTAAGCACTCATATATCCAGGCTGACAGTCGCTTTGAGACCGTCTTTCGTCTTTTCAATGTTGAACTTGTAATAAGTCACCGCTTTGACGAGCGTGCCGCCCCTGCCGGGGTCGGAGCCTTCGCCGAAGCACTTGACAATCATGTGTTTGCCGCTGATTTTTTTGATCTCGAATTTGGAGAAGAAAATGTTTTCGATGTCAACCATCTCTATGAGCTTCTGCAGCCAGTTGAACAGCAGGTCTTTTTCGTTCTCACCCGAGACTTCGACTTCTTTGGAAAGCAGCGGCGCTATTTTATCCACCTGGCATATGACGCTCATCAGGGCAAATCCTGCGTTTTCGAAAAGCTCTTTCTTATCCTTTCCAAATGCCTCGAACACGACATCCGAAGTCATGTCCTTGATAAACTGGAATTTCATAAAAAGAATTGTGAAAGGTAAATAAAAGGGCGCAAGAGCGCTAGAACGACTTGAAGCCTATGCCCTGGACGTCATACCTGTTTATCATATCCTGCGCACCCCTGCATTGCAGGGACTGGACCGCTATCTGTTTGAGCGTATCGTCAGTAAGCACGACCGCAGTCTTTATTTCCTGATATGATATGTTAAGATCCTCGAACTTCTCGGATGTTATGGTCTCGTTGTTATATGTAATCCTTACGGAGAAACCATCGAGAGGAACGTCACCCGTGTTAAAAAGTGCAAGAGTGAGCGTTTTTGACACGTTGTCGTAATATGCCCTCTGTATCAGCATCTGGGCTTTGGAGCAGAACTGCAGCTCCGAACGGCTCTGCGTCACAAACTGCGTCGCCCAGCCGGCGATTATGCCTGCAACAACCATAGTAAAAGCTATTAACATTATGGTCGCTATCAATGGGGATATACCTTTTCTCATCATGCACATCACTCCCTTGTCACGGTTCTCGTTTCAAGCGAAAACGCCGGGCAGGCGCTGTTGAGAACCTTTACCATATCGGCTGTCTCGCCGAGGCCGGCTTCGTATCCGCTTGCGTCGAGCGAAACTATTATTATTGCAGATCTCTGCTGTTTCAACGGATTCGATTGCGTTATGTTGGGACTTATTTTAAATTTAGTATCAGTGTAGTTATAAACTATAACCTCGGTCCCGTTCAGAATCTGGACGCTGAAGCCGTAAAGTTCGACGCTTCCCATGTTCGTCAGCATTATGGTCATGTTCTTTGTGGCTGATGAATAGATGATTGAATCTATCTTATAGTTGGTGCTCGTGGCGCAGGCACTGCTTATGTCCTGCGTCTTGTTGCTTATCCAGTGCGTTATCCATGAAGAAAGCATCACACCAACCGCGACAGTTATGCCTATGAGAAGGACGCTGGCTATAACTGGCGATATGCCTTTCTTGCCCATATATATACGTTGGGCCGGGTCTAATATATATTTTTAAATTAAAAAGACCAAAAGGTTTAATCTAGTTTGAGGGTGATAATATGAAAAAAAATGTTTATTTTTTCGGCGGAGGAAAGGCTGACGGCAACGAGACGATGAAGGAACTGCTGGGCGGCAAAGGGGCGAACCTCGCAGAGATGGCTGGTCATCCCGCTTTGCGGCTTCCGGTCCCTCCGGGCTTCACGATTACTACAGAAGTATGCACACATTATTACAAGAACGGCAGGAAATATCCCAAGGAGCTTAAGGGCGAAGTCAGCAAGGCAATGAAAAAAATCGAGGCGCTCATGCACAGGAAATTCGGCGACCCGGCAAACCCGCTGCTGGTTTCAGTTCGTTCGGGCGCGCGCAAGTCGATGCCTGGCATGATGGAGACCGTCCTTAACGTCGGCCTTACCACAAAAACCATATCCGGCATGATCAAGCAGAGCGGCGGCAACGAGCGCTTCGTTTATGACGCATACAGGCGCCTTATCATGATGTACTCGGATGTCGTGATGGAGAAGGCCGCTGGTATCGAGCCAAAAGACGATGAAGGCATACGCAAACAGTTCGAAAAGATAATGGACAAGGTTAAAAAGGAAAATGGATACAAAAGCGACACAGACCTTACTGTGGAGGACCTGAAGAAGCTCTGCTGGCTTTTCAAGACCAGGGTCAAGGACGTTCTCGGCAAGAATTTCCCGGACGACCCGGACGAACAGTTGTGGGGCGGGATAAGTGCGGTCTTCTCGTCATGGAACGGCAAGCGCGCCGTCAGTTACCGACGCATAGAAGGGATACCTGACGAATGGGGAACAGCAGTCAACGTGCAGTCCATGGTCTTCGGCAACATGGGCAACGATTCGGCAACTGGAGTGGCATTCACGCGAAATCCAGGCAACGGTGAAAACGATTTTTACGGAGAATACCTGATAAATGCGCAGGGCGAGGACGTCGTTGCCGGCATCCGCACGCCGGCCCCGATAAATGTATATTCCACATCGGAGCACAACAAATCGCTCGTCACGCTGGAAAAAACCATGCCGCATCTTTACAAGGAGCTTTTCACGTATCAGAAAAAACTCGAGAATCACTATCGCGACATGCAGGACATCGAATTCACGATAGAGCGCGACAAACTTTACATGTTGCAGTGCCGCATCGGCAAGAGGAACGGCCCGGCCGCTGTGCGCATGGCAATGGATATGCTAAAAGAAAAACTCATCACAAAAGAGGAAGCCATCATGCGGGTGACGCCGTCGCAGCTCGATGAGCTGCTTCATCCTGTAGTCGACACCAAGGTGGAAGCGAAATGCAAAATCATCGCCAAAGGCCTTCCTGCCGGGCCCGGTGGCGCTTCAGGACAGATAGTTTTCACAGCGAAAGACGCGGTGGAATGGGCCAGGCAGGGCAAGTGCGTCATCCTCGTCCGCGAGGAGACGAATCCAGAAGATGTCGAAGGAATGCGCGCAGCGCAGGCGATTCTAACCGCCCGCGGCGGCATGACATCCCATGCGGCGCTCGTGGCGAGAGGCTGGGGCAAATGCTGCATCGTCGGAGCAGGGGCTTTGCATGTCGACGCAGCCAAAAAAGAGATTCATGCGGAAGGCATAGTCATCAAGGAAGGCGACTGGCTGACGCTCAACGGCACGAAAGGCAACGTGTACGAAGGACGACTGCCCATGATGGATGCCTTGAAGGAAAATAAAATATTCAACGATTTCCTCAGGCTTTGCGATTCGGTGAGAAAGCTCGGCATCCGCACGAACGCAGATACGCCGGAAGACGCTGCAAAGGCAAGGCAGTTCGGCGCAGAAGGCATCGGACTTTTCAGGACCGAGCACATGTTCTACGGCAAGAATTCCGAAGAGCCGCTTTTCAGGCTGCGCAAAATGATAGTTTCGAAAACAGAGAGCGAGAGGAGAAAGGCGCTGGACGAGCTTTACCCATATGTCAAAAAAGACATAAAGGAAACGCTTCTGGCGATGGATAATCTACCCGTCGTCATACGTCTTCTTGATCCGCCGCTGCACGAGTTCGTGCCAAAAGACAGCGAAAAACTGCAGCACCTGGCCAGCAATCTTGGCATAACCGTGGAAGAGCTGAAAGCACGCGCAGACGATCTGCACGAGTCGAATCCCATGATGGGCCATCGTGGCGTGCGCCTGGGCATAACATACCCTGAGATTTCCGAGATGCAGATACGCGCCATTTTTGAGGCGGCCGCAGAGCTGATAATAGAAGGCAAGAAACCATACCCGGAGATAATGATAGCAGTCGTTTCTGAACCAAAGGAACTAAAGAACCAGCTCGAAATTGCGGAGAGGGTTTACAAAAATGTGCTTGCCAAATACAAGCTGAAACGGATAAGGTACATGTTCGGCACGATGATAGAAATACCCAGAGCCGCTTTCGTCGCGGACAAGCTTGCCGAGATCGCGCAGTTCTTCTCCTACGGAACGAATGACATGACGCAGATGGGCTTCGGATTCTCCCGCGACGACATAGGCAGCTTTTTGCAGGACTATCTGAAGAAAGGCATACTACCTGAAGACCCGTTCCAGACAATCGACCAGCAGGGTATTGGCGACATCATGAAGATAGGCATAGAGCGCGGCAGGAAAACAAAGAAAAACCTGGAAATCGGCATATGTGGTGAGCATGGCGGCGACCCAAGGACTATAGAATTCTGTCATAAAATAGGTATGGACTACGTATCCTGCTCGCCTTTCAGGGTTCCGGTAGCAAGATTGTCAGCTGCACAGGCGAAGATAAGGGAAAAAGCCAAAAAGTAGCTGAATCGCGCCAGCTACGATGCCATAAAACACGCTTAAAAAGTCTGTTCGACGAATATAATCGGGGTGTTTTCGATGATAAGAGTAAGAGACGTGATGAAGAAGCACGTGGTCACCATTGACCCTAAAATGAACATGTCGACCATAGCCAAAATCCTTACGAACAACAAGATCGGCTGCGTGGTCATAATCAGCGAAAACAAACCCATCGGCCTCATAACAACGAACGATATCGTTACGCTGGTCGCAAAGGAGAAGGACCTCAAGAAAGTCAAGGCGGGGGATTACTGGGCCAGCATGAAAAGACCTTTCATCACCATTTCTTCGGACGAGAGCATGATGAAGGTCGCCAAAAAAATGCTCAAGACCGGCTACAAAAGATTCCCGGTAGTGGAGAACGGCGAGCTGAAAGGCATAGTTTCGACAAGGGAAATAATAACTGTCTCGCCTGAGCTTGTTGAAATCCTTTCGGAGAGGCTGAAAGCCAGGGCAGAAATAGTCGCGCGCCCCAACGAAATAATATCCGGCATTTGCGAGAAGTGCAGTGAATTTTCCGAGGAACTTAGAAACACGAACGGCAGATGGATTTGTTCCGACTGTGTGTGAAAACCTGAAAAATGTTTAAACATATGTTTAAACATAACTATTTTAACATATATTTCACAATCATTTCATGAAGCATGGTTCTGAACTGCTTATTTTATCGATAATGTCGTTGTTGTTTCTGATTTTAGCAGGAAGTTCACAGGCGATTTTCGTGAGCGAATTCATGCCAGACCCGGCCGATAACTGCTCCGACTGCTCCGAATGGCTGGAAATTTTTATAAGCGAGCCAGTCGAAGCGGAGAGCCTCTTGCTGGAGACTGGAAAATACCAGACGATAATCAACAGTTCGCTTTCAGCCGGAGAATATTTGTTAATCACAAGAAACGCCAGCGTATTTGGCGAGATGTGGAATACAGAAGGCGTTAAACTGCTGGAGGGCAAGTCGCTGAGGCTGACTAACACCGGGAGCAACATCACCCTGTACAAAAATTCAGTCGCTCTCCAGAGTATCATATACTCGGGGTCTGATGCGAATGTTTCTTATGGTATTTGCGCGGATGCATTAGTCCAGCAGAATGTATCGACCCCCGGCCGCGAAAACGCGTGCGCGGGCGAACCGTACAACCAGACCAACGAGACCGTTGCGGATGCGTGCGACATATCAATCGCAATAGCATCAGAGCAATTTTTTAATTCAGGTGAAAAACAGAACTATTTTTTGGTTTTAAAAGACGCGTCGTGTATGAAAAAAGACGTTGTCGTAGAATACTGGATAGAGGATTTGTTCGGCGCGGCCATCAAAGCAAAACACAATTCGTCTGCGGCCATGGAATGCAATGAAAACATCTCCAGGGAGTGGACACCACCAGCGACAAAGGGGACTGAAGCGTATCGCATCATGGCGCATCTTTATGTTTTCGGATGCAACGACACCGGCGCTTCCAACAACCATGCGGACAAAATCGTCGTGGTCGGCGGCGAACCACCGGTAAAAGAATCATCAATAAAAATACTGGAAATCGACGTAGGCTCCGACAAAAAAGCGAAGTTCGGCGACATGGTTGATGTCGTTGTCAATGTTTACAAAGGCGACACGACAAAGAGTTCAATAGATGTCTGGATAGAAAATGCAGCCGGAACAAAAATAGCAAAGGCGAACCTTAACGTTTATGAAAAATTTTCCAACCAGACAATTACAATCCCGCTGCAAATAAACCCCAACTGCGACGGCAATTATGCGAACGGAAGCTATGCGGTCAGGACCGAAGGCCTCGATTCGCGGGATTATGGCGAACTGAAAATAGAAGGCCAAGCAACTTCTTTATGCAAAACAAAAACAATCGAAACATCCAAGCCATGCTCCTGCCCGCCGTGTCAGGCTTGCAAGTGTGAAAACAAGACAACGTGCAATGCAACCGGCGTAACGAACGCAAGAAATACAAACAATGACGGCGTCGCACTGAAAAATTATTTTCTTAATAACACGGGACAGGCAAAGGATGACGGGAATACAAAAAATGTTCTGGATAAAAATGGCTCAAAAAACGACGCACAAAATGATGAATCAATAAACATACCCACCGGAAAAATAATCTCGAAAACGAATGATGACTGGTTCTCTTCGGCGCTCGATGGCGTGATAAACTTCTTTAAAAACCTGTTCAAACTATAACATTAAACAGCGCTAGCGACGGGCCTGTAGCTCAGTTGGATAGAGCAGTAGCCTCCTAAGCTAAAGGTCGGGGGTTCGAAACAAGTCTTTTAACTAAAAGGCTTAAGCGAAAATCCCCCCAGGTCCGCTCCGCGTTTCTGACAGGATAGTTTTATAACTTTTTGAAGACAAGACTATAGCATGACACGCATAATAGCAATTTCTTCTGGTAAAGGCGGGGTGGGCAAAACGACGCTCGTCGCGAATCTCGCCGCGGCTTTGGCACAATATGGCAAATCGGTAGTGGCCATCGACGCCAACCTGACGACGTCGAATCTGGCACTGCATCTCGGCATGCATTTGTACCCCAAAACAATACATGACGTTTTTGAAGGCAGGGCAAAGGTCAGCGACGTTCTTTACACACATAAAACCGGCTTCAAGGTCATACCTGCGGACATATCCATGAGAAAAACAAAGAATATAAAATCCCATCATTATATCGATGTGCTTTACAAGCTGCTCGAAGGCCATGATTTCATACTCATCGACACGCCAGCCGGACTGGGCAAGGAATCCGTGGCGGCCATGGAAGCGGCCGACGAGCTATTGACAGTTACAAATCCGGAGCTCCCGGCAGTCACGGACGCCTTCAAGCTTACCATGATGTCAAACAAGTGTTCAACACACAACCTCGGCATAATTCTCAACAGGGTGAAAAACGAAACGCACGAGCTCCCGGCAGAACACATAGAGAGGATGATAGGCCTTCCCATAATAGGTACAGTGCCGGAGGACAGAGAAGTGCGAAAGGCGATTGCCATGAAAGAGCCGGTTGTCGTTTACAATCCGCGTTCCCCAGCCGCGCAGCACATAAGGGCCATAGCGGCCAGCCTCATCGGAGAAACTTACACACCGAAAATACAGTTAAGCTACAGGCTTTTCAACTGGCTTCATGGCAGATGATTATTTTTTTTCGACCAGCGCGAGAATTTCGCTAAGGTTCATTTCGAAAGTGCATACCGGCTGTTCTATGCCAAAATTAGAAAGGACTTTGGGGTGTATTTCCCCCAGGCATGCGATTTCCCGGCCTTTAGCATAAACGATTCCAACCCTTCCTGTTATGAAGGAACAGTGCTCGGTTTCCTCTACAACGTATTCAATGCCTATCGTTCTCAGCACGAAGTCCAATTGCTGCCTGGCCAGTGTAAAGTTGGCGTCAGACCCGGCGCAGGCCAGCGCGAGCATCACGGGATTATTGCTTCTGGTTTCCGCTTTGGCGTCGTAAACGACGACCTCGCCTATTTCGAACACGCGCTGGGGGTATTCCTTGTTGGTGTTGTTCGACATGAATTCGATTAGCGAAGGTGTTATCCATGTCCTGAAAACGCTCCAGTTTTTTGAAACCGGATTGTTTATTTCTATGATTTTCATACCTTCGAGGTTCATCTTCTTTATCATGTTCTCCCTGTTGGTAAGAGTGTATGAAAGGACTTCCTGGTTGCCGAGGCCGACCATAAGCTCGGTTATTTTTTTAACGAAATTATTAACCGGCGTCAGCTTTCCGGTGCTGGCCAGGGAAGGCGTGATGGGCTCTATTTTATTGTAACTGTATGATATAATCATGTCTTCTATCACATCAACTTCGTGCATCACGTCCTGCCTGTATGACGGGACGAGAACGGCCAGCGCGCCACGCTCTTTTTTCACGCCGTATCTTGCTTTCATCAGAAGCTTTGCAATATCGGCATCGGTTAAATGCAAACCTGAAATATGCCTTGCTCTATCAGGATTTACCAGTATTTTTTTCGAGGTGAAATCCGGCGTCTGCATTTTGCCGTCCGGGAAAACGACATCGACAGTCTCGACGCGCCCGCCCCTGTCGGCGAGGGCCGCGACCATTATGTTGAGTGCGGGCAGGAGGAATTTCATGCTGAATCCCGAGCATTCGATGAACACGTCTTTCGTCGCCTTCGTGACCTTGCCGCTGAAGTCGGAGTTTATGACCGGCGGCATGGAAAGCACGTGGTCCATCGAATCTATGAAGATAGGATATTTTTTCATACCGGCGAGAAGATGCGCGTATTCCTTACCTTTCGGATGCTCTGCAAGTATGGCCTTGAGGCTCATATCCACATTGAAGTCGAGCGGTACGAATTTTATATCTTCCGGGCCGTACGCCCTGAAATAAATTGGCGGTGAAATCCTGCTGTAGTCGTATATTCCCAGCGCCACTTCCTTTCTTCTCCTGCCGAAATTCTCGCATATTTTTTCCTGCAGCTGAATCATCTGGAAAAGCGTTTCATCATCTATGCGAAGACCGCGGACAACCGCACAGACGGTTCTCGGCCTTATGTTTCTGAGGCTCTTTTCGACTATTACCTTGAGGCCTGACTTTTTGGTTTTGAATTTAGCGAGACCCCTTTCATTGACGTACCTCGACCGCAACTCCCTGGCTATGCCCTCGGCAGACCAGAGGTCAGGCCTGTTGCTGTCAGCTATCTCTATTTTCAACCTGTCGCCGTCCGAAGATTCGATTTCGCCTTTTACGTATTGCAGCGCAGTCGCTAGCTCCGTCAATGATAATTTCTTGCGCACCAGCCTGCTCATGTCCTTAAGCGAAATTTCTATCGTTGGCATCAAAACACCTTTCCGGCTTTCCTCAAGAATTCTATATCATTCGAAAATATGTCGCGTATGTCCTTTATACCGAGCTTTATCATGGCAAGCCTGTCTATGCCGAAGCCCCACGCTATTACCGGCTCTTTGACACCCATGGGCAGAGTGAGTTCCGGCCTGAAAATACCAGCCCCGGCAAGCTCCATCCAGCCAAGCTTCGGGTGTTTTGCGGCAATCTGGACCGAAGGTTCCGTGAAAGGAAAATAGTCCGGCGAGAAGCGCACGTCTTCTATGCCAGTTATTTCGAATACGAATTGTTTCAGCAGGCCGAGCAGATGCCTGAAATTAAGATCATTGCCTATGACAAAACCGCCAAGCTGGCTGAATTCGACGCCATGGGTCGCGTCGATGACATCCGGCCTGTAACAGCGGACGAGGCTGAAATATTTGCCTGGTATCTTGACACCCTTCTCAAGAAACCTGGGTGATATGGCAGTATCATGCGCCCTTGGCATCAGACGGGCCGCGATTTTGCTGTCCCACTTATAACCCCATCCGCTAGAGCCACCGATACCCCTTTCATGGGCCTTTTTGACTGACGCAACTATGCTTTTTTCAGGCAGGTCGCCGTATTTCGGTTCCCTGATTCTGTAAGTGGCGCTCCAGTCCCTTGCCGGGTGGTTCTGCGGCTGGTAAAGCGCATCAAAATTGAAAAATTCAGTCTCTATTACAGGCCCGTGCATTTCCTCGAATCCGAGCGACACCAGTCGTTCTCGCACGTCCTGCAGGAATTCGCTGTACGGCTGCCTCTTGCCCGGGTTTATTTTCGGCACACCTGTCTTTATGTCATATCTCCTGAACTTCTTGCCGCTCCATGTTTTTTCCCTGAGCATCTGCGGCGTTAGCGACTCTATGAGGTCCATCTTTATTTTTTTTGAGCCGGCAGCAAGTTTTTTGCCGAGCTCAGTGAGTTCCACGAATCTCAGTTTCGCCGTTTCTTTCAGGACGATGTCCCTTCTTTTAGCAAGCCTGGCGAAAAGCATCTTTTCGTCATCGCTCAGCCCATCGAAGTTTTTCGGCAGGCTTTTGAGAAATGCTTCTTCCGCAAAACCCTCTTTTAGTATGCGCTCACACTCGCTGGTCGGTTCTATTACATTACCAATTATGGAAATCGCGTATCTGGCTTTCAGCAGACCAAGGCATATCCTTATTTCATTGTCGTCGAGCTTGGTCACCTTTTTGATGTCATCAATGCTCATTTTTCCTGAAAGCGCCTCCAGAAACCGCTTTTCAGGTAAGCCGGTTTTCATGTAAAGCTTTCCGTTGCTTCCAACGACAACGACGTCTTTTGCGGAAGATGAAACTTTTATCATGCCCTTGTTTTCGAGCCACTGGATGGCGCGCATGACTTCTATTTCCTGCAATTTAGCGTCCCTTGCTATTGCACGGAGCTCCATGCCGTCTTTGATGTGCGGCAGCACGCTCCTTTCAATGGGACTCAGCGATTCCAGCGCTTTCACCAAATCCATACAATTATAATGACGTTCCGTTTTTATACGTTTTTATAACTGGAGGCCACAATCCTTTACCATGGACACAAACGAATACAACAAGAATTTCTACTCCAATATTTTCGCCAAGGAATCCGGAAAATACTACAAAATACAGGAGAAAAAAATAAAAGTAGTCCTGGAGTTTTTCAGCGGCCAGAAGAACGGAAAAATCCTGGACGTGGGTTGTGGTGACGGCTTCATTTCTGCGATCATATCCAAGGAAACCGGGGCGAAGGTTTATGGCATAGACATAAGCGCGGATGCCGTGGCCGAGGCCGGAAAAAAAGGGATAGACGCCAAGACCGCCAACATAGACAAGGAATTTCCGTTCGAAAAAAACAGCTTCGATGCCGTTTTCTGCGGTGACGTGATAGAGCATATTTATGATACCGAGAACCTTCTCACCAACATAAACCGTTCGCTTAAGACGAATGGTTGCCTGGTCATTTCCGTGCCGAACATAGCCTCATGGTATAACCGCGGCTTCCTTTTCCTGGGTTTCATGCCGACGTGGATAGAGTCGTCCCTGAAAACGTACACTGGCAACCCTTTCATAAAGGAGGGCGTAGGCCACATACACGCCTTCACAAAGCGTTCTCTTAAAGAGCTGCTGGAGATGCATGGCTTCTCTATTGAAAAGATAAAAGGTACTCCGGTGATGGCGGACGGCTCGCGCAAAAAATGGCAGGAAAGACTATGGAATGCCGTCGACTCCGCGTTCGCCAGGAAAACAACCTTTGCCTCAACCATAATATTCCGCGCACGAAAGGTGCGGGAAATGCATAAAAAGGAGCCGGCCTGAAATCTATATGTGATGCTTATGAAAATAAAGAAAATCCTTTTCAACAGCATAACCATAAGCCTCCCCAAGAACATGGTCCAGTTCCTTCTTGGAATAATACTGTTCTGGTTTTTGCTGGGAGTTCCGGATATCTTTCTGACGCTCGCGTCTTTGGCGGCCTTCCTGATATCCTATTCGGCTGTATATGTTTACAACGACATCGTCGACCACGACGAAGACAGGAAAGACGCCGAGAAGAGGAAATGGAAGCTCGTGGCAGGGGACATGATCAACCTCAAGCAGGCCAAAATAATACTTGCCACTTTCATCGTAGTCGGAATGGGTATGTCGTTTTTCATAAGCAAGTGGTTTTTCCTGATGATAACTGCCATGCTTTTTCTCAACCTGCTGCACTCGTCGCCGCGCGCGCGCTTCAAGAAAAGCCTGCGCAAGACAGCGGTCAACATGACGGTCATAGAGTTCCTAAAATATTCGTGCGGATGGTTCGCCCTCACGTCCGACATTTCAAAATTCCCCTTCTGGATAATAATGGCGTTTTCCCTGGTTTACATGGCCAGTTACCTCATATACAAATTCAAGTTCAAGGGCAGCATCATAAAGGGCAACAAAAAGATGTTCGTGGCGATCGGCCTTCTGGGCGCATTCTCTTACGTGGTTTCACTGCTGCAGTACGGCTTCCCGCTGAGCATGATACTGCTGATAGTCATTCCCCTTTCAATACTTCTGCTCATGAAAAAAATAGACATCGAGTTTCACAAGATAAACAACATGATAGTGATAGAATACCTGCTTCTCCCGGTGGTGATAATTTCATTTCTCGTTCTCATGGTGCCGTTCGTCGGCCAGGCGAACGAGAGAATTGCCGACACCATAGACAACTACAAGGAGATTGTGGCGAATGAAATACCTGAAAATATCATGAAGCCTGTGGACAACCTGACTGGCGGCCTTGGCAAATACAAAACAATCGACGACATACAGTCAGAAATAGAAACCGGAATAGGGAATATCACAAATGCGACAGTGAACAAGTGATTATAATTTTCTGTTCATGTTCTTGATGAAGGTTCTCCAGTGTGGCATTATGCCTGTTTTCCTGCCTGCTATTTCAGTCCTGCCCTGACGTATGGCCTTGAATATGTCTTTTTTATTTTCGGCCATGACCAGAGTGTAGGCAGAACCCAGTTCTGAGGCGAAGTGGGAATCGGAACCAGCGACGCATGGCAGGTTGTGCTTCCTGGCGAAAGCGAGCGCATCGTCGTTGAATTTTCCGACCATAGTCCTCGCGTTGAAAACCTCGACCGCGTCTATGTATTTTACTATTTTTTCAGCCTCGCTTCCTATACCGCTTCTGAACCTGTCGAATGGATGTGAAATTATTATGAAACCGCCCTGCTCTTTGACCAGCTTGCACGTTTCCTCGAGCCCCAGGTCACGTTCTATATCCTTTTTTATATTGAGAGCTATGATTTCCCCGGCATCGGTTTTTATCTCAGAACCGACGAGAACAATAAGATCTTTTGAAAGCTTCTCCACTTCCTTGCCTCCGCGCAGGCTGTTATGATCCGTAACGGCTATCGCGTCCAGCCCGGCTTTCTTGGCATATCTTATTATTTCTTCCGGCGTCATGTCGCCATCGGAAGAGAAATGTGAATGGACATGAAAATCGATTTTCAGACCTTTTCTGCCTGTCATAATATCTTATAAAAGCACTCTCGCAATAAATTTATATGTGATTTTATGGACAAATTCACTCATATACAGCAACTTGCCGACCAGCGTGGCATATTCTTCCCCACGGCTGAAATTCACTCTTCACTTTCGGGATTCATGGATTTCGGCCACATGGGAACCGTGATGAAGAGAAAAATCACGGAACTTTGGCGTGCGGAAGTCGTTAGGAAAACGGATTCGCTTGAAATCGACGGCTGTCTCATACTGCCCAAAAAGAATTTCGAAGCGTCAGGCCACCTGAAAAATTTCGTGGACCCGCTCGTGCAGTGCAAGAAATGTCACAAGATATTCCGCGCCGACAAAATCATAGAAGACGCGACCGGCGAGACGATTCCGGAAGCCATGTCATCCGGCGAATTCGACGTGTTCATAGACAAACACGAAGTCAAATGCCCGGAATGCAAGGGAACGCTAGCGAAGGTCCAGAAATTCAACATGATGATCGGAGTCTCAATAGGCCCGCTCACGGACGAAAAAAACGCATACCTGAGGCCGGAGACGTGCCAGAACATATTCGCCGACTTTCTCAAGATATACAAGACGGCAAGAGTCTCGCTCCCGTTGGGCATATCCCAGACCGGGCGCTCATTCCGTAATGAGATTTCGCCGCGCCAGGGTCTCATACGCACCAGGGAATTCACCCAACTAGAGACTGAGGTGTTTTTCAACCCGAAAAAAATAAACGACTTCCACGATTTCGACAAGTATAAAGATTTCAAGCTCAGGCTCAAACTTGTCGACAAGGAAACGCATTCCATAAGCGTCCAGGATGCCGTGGAGAAAAAACTCGTGTCGGGCAAGCTTATCGCTTATTATCTCGCCGTTGCTCAGGAATTCATGGAGAAATGCGGTTTCGACCCTAAGGACATACGCTTCCGAGAACTGGAGGAAAACGCAAGGGCTTTCTATTCAAAGGAAACCTGGGACCTTGAGGTTAACACGAGCACTGGATGGCTGGAGCTGGTAGCGTGCAATTACAGGACCGATTATGACCTATCTTCGCACGCGAAGGTTTCGGGCGTCGACCTGTCCGTCGTGGAGGATGAGGAAAAATTCACACCCCACGTATTCGAACTCTCCATGGGTCTCGACAGGATTTTCTACACCGTGCTCGAGAATTCCGTTTCGGAAAGAGAAGGCAAGCCTGTGCTCAAGTTCCCGCGCAAACTATCGCCATTAGACGTAGTCATACTGCCCCTCGTCAGAAAAGATGGCATAGACGAAAAGGCATTAGAAATAAACGAGACGTTGAAAATGCTTTTCGAAACCAAATACGATGAAAAACAGTCGATAGGAAAGCGCTACGTCATATACGACCAGCTCGGCGTCCCTCTGGCGATAACCGTGGATTACGATTCGCTGACGAATGACGATGTCACACTCCGCGACCGCGACTCGATGAAGCAGATACGCGTCAAAATAAAGGATCTGGAAAAAACAGCGAATGAATTTTTTTCCGGCAAAAAAACATTTTAAGCTTCAGCGTCCGCGTTCTTTGCTTACCTGTTTGAATATTTCGCCTTCCATTCTTTCCAGGAAAATTTTGGCGGCGCTTATCGGTTCCCACTCATGGTCGCTGGCGTAGAAGTTGCCTTTGTCAGTGACGAAACGTCCCTGGACCGAATATTTTTTCCTATCGCTTTTTTCCTTTTTCTTGTGTATCTCGACGTGTATGACGACATACGAAACTCTCACGACCTTGAGAACCTTTTGTATGCTTTTTTCAATGAGTTCGTCTATCTTTTCCCTGACGAATTCATCCTCGTCCCCGAGGCCGCTGACTCGTATGTACACAGTCTCGAGCGACTTGCCTATTAGCTTGAGAATGTCTTTTATGGTTATTATGCCAATGAACTTATCGTCATCTTCGACGACGACATTATAAACTTCTTTATCTGACATCTTCTTGACGATTTTCTTGACGCTTTCTTCAGGGCCCACTCTGACGACATCGCTGGTAGCGAACTTGCTTATATCCAAGTCGCCTATCCTGCTCTTTTCACCGTCGCTGCGCGCCCCAAGACTTAGCCTTTCCCTGCCAATTATTATGCCAGAAAGGCTGAGACTATCGACTAGACCGGCGAACTTGCCTTTATCATCTATTACAGGGACCCTGTTGTTGCCGCCGTCCTTTATCACGGAAAGCACCATGTTAAGCGAGTCATCTGTTTTCACGCAGAAAGGCTTTTGCATTATATCCCCGGCGTTCTTGCCTTCGAATACCTCGTCTTTTATGAAGCCGAGAAGCTTAGGCTTGGTTATTGCATATATTTTGCCGTCTTTCTCGACTGGCAGCGACCTGTATTCGCTCACGAGCATGTAGTTTATTATGTCCTCGGCCGGCGTCTCTGCTGAGAAGACGTTTATGGGCTTCATGAAATATGATATTTTCATCTTCTGTGGTTCACTGACGTTCTTCCTTATTATGTCGTCCATGGTGACGATGCCGTGGTTCTCGCCGTCGAAAACAAAAGCCTCGTAGCGCTTCTCCTCGGTCATTCTAGCAACCACGTGAGAAAGTGTGTCATCTGGCTTGACCACGAACGCGCTTTCCAGTATTTCTTCTATTTTCATAAAATCACTGACCGGCCTTTTTCATCTTCTTCACTTCTTTGGTTATGTATCCGGCAAGTATGTTCCTCATTTTCTTGGATTGCATGTCCTTCAGGCTGTCAATGACTTTCTTGTTCTTTTCGAAATCAGTCGTGAATTTGTCAGCATGTTCTTCAAGGAGACGGTCTCCAAGTGACTTGATAGGAATCGTTTTTATCCTTCCCATAATTTCACCGCAATATTACTTATTCCTCACTATAAGTATTTAAAACATTGATATTTGCATCTGGCCCAGAAGGGAGAATATAGTGTAGCCTACCACTATCAGCACTATGCTGTGTTTTAACCCGGCAATGATGGAGCCTTCTGCCATCTTGCCGGTAGCGAGGCCGGCAAAAAACCCTTGGACGATGATGAAGTTGACGAAAGCCTGGTTATACATCTCGGCCGGAGTAGATGTCGGCGCTTGCTCTTCACCGAGAAGCGATGGTGTCGTCTGCATGGTGCCGAAACTGGGTATCAGGAACGTTTTCAGCACCACCAGAATGAAAATGAAGACGAAGAATATCAGGTATGAGGTCACGAGCTGCGACTGCACCGATGCAGAGCGCTCCTGGCGTATTTTGTTTATTTCGATAAGAGACTGGCCTATAGCTCTCAGCGTGTCGGATATCTTACCGCCGACCTTGTATGTTTCTATTATGGTGCTGACGGACCTCCTGATGGGAGTCGACTTCACTTTCTCGGAAAATATTTTCAGTGCCTTCTCGAAAGGTATGCCCCATTCCACCTTGCTGGCTATCTCATGAACAAAGGGGGACATGGATCTGAAGTCCTTCTTGCCTATGTGCTTGAGGGCTATGGGTAGCGTCATACCCGAATCTATCGATTCAGTCAGGTCGGTTATGAAGATGATGAACTGCTCCTCTATTTCCTTGCTTACGCGGTAGCGCCCGTAGAAAATGAGAAAGGGCGGCACTATCGCCACCAGCGCCCCAAGGACATTGAACAGGGGCATTATGAAAGGAAATATATTACCGATTACAAAAAAATTCAGCAGCAGTATTGCTGACCCTGCGCATATGAACATCATTTCAAGCACGAACGTCTTGCTTATTTCCATTTTACACACCGGGATATGTGACATGGATGAATGCCAGGAATCCCATATTCATCACGGGCAGCAAAACCCACGTCATGAGCAATATCAGCTCTTCTATGGTAAGGCCCATTATACTGCCACCTATTATACTCATCGATGCCAACATCGACAGCATCATCAGAGGCGCCGCCACGAGCAGGGCGGTGTATATGTCGGCATACGTAGAAAGCGTTTTGAGGTATTTCTCCCTTTTTATTCTGTAATCGAAAAGCGCCTTCTCCGCCATGCCGTGGAGATATTCTATCATATCCCCACCGGTTTCTGTGGTGTTGACTATGCCAAGCAGTAATTCCCTGAAAGCCTGCGATGGCGTACGATCGGCGACTTCCTTCATCGCGTCGACCGAGCTCATGCCGAACGTTTTTATGTTGCGCATTATGAGCTTCGCGTCTTGTGTTATCTCCCCGTATTCCTTGAAACCAGTCAGCAGCTCGAACATGAACTCTGTGGGTATGCCGGACGATGAAATAGCGGCCATGTGAGTTATAGCGAAAGGCAGGTTGTTATCAATCGATTTTTGTCTCGACCGCTCCTTCTGAACCGGATACAGGTAAAACGATATGAATACGAGCGACGCGACGAACACGGGAAAGAATATGACGCTGAATATGTATATGTAAAATTCCACCCGGAAAACGTATGAAAGCAGGACGTATATAGCGGCGAAAGACGCAATAAAAGCGAGGGCCGTCGAAAAAAACAGCATGCTGATCCATGTCTTCAGCAGGATTTTCATGTTGGCGTTTCTTATATGCGGTTCGAGCGGCCTGAAAGATTCTATGTTTTTGTTGACCATCCCTCCGAAAAAAAGCAGGGAAATTTTTCTGTAAAAGGAAGACATATTAAAATATTACATTCGCATATAAAAAGCGGCCCGCACTAGCGAAACAAAATGCAGGGACATGTTTGCGGTAGACTTTGCACAAAACCGAAAGTTAACCTGATTGCCTTCTCCACCCTGCTACCCTGCAAGCACCGCCGACATGACTTAGAGCTGCTGTCTTCCGACCCTGACCCGGTTCGCCATGAAGATGATCCTGCAGGACAAGGCTTCTACGTTGGCAGTCTGGGCTTTGCAGCTCAGCGCAAAACCATCCGCAAACTACAACCGGCCGTGAAGACCGTTTGCCACCCGAAGGTACGGTAGGCCTAGCCCCATGGTTGGAGGCCCCTGCATTAATAATCCGAGAGGCCGTATTTAAATATATAGACCCGCAGCGCTCTCGTGGTTTTATGCATAAATACAGGAAGGACGCCGTGAAAAAAAAGAAGCCCCGCAACAAGGCCGGAACATGCGCGATAATATTCTCCGCGGCCGCGATATTCATGACTGGTTACCTAGTTGGAGTTATGAATTACATGCCTTACACATCATTAAACGAAAGCCACAATGCATCAGCGTCAATACTCATCCCCGCAGTGGACGACGATGGCTTTGGCATGTTAGCGAAACTCACGGTCCAGACCAGCGAAGGCGATGGGAGGGTTCTGGCCAACATAGACAAAATGCTTTTCTGGACCGACACACAGAACTCCATACGTGTTTCAAGCAAAGTCGCCTCGAACATAACTGGCATGAACCTTTCAAAATATGATATAATATACAATATTGAGACAGAATCGACGTCGGTAGAAGGTCCGTCGGCAGGCGCTGCGCTAGCGATAGTCACGGTAGCTTCGCTGACGGGAAAGGAAATTGACGCGCGTATCGTGATAACCGGGACAATAAACGAGGATGGCACAATAGGGCATGTAAGTCACGTGCTGGCCAAGGCAAAGGCTGCAAAGGAAGCCGGCATGAGCACGTTTCTCGTGCCAAGCGGCCAGAGCACCGAAATAATTTATGATACCAGAAAATACTGCGATCAGGCAGGTCCCGCGCCCGTGTGCACCACGGATAACGTGCCGGTCAGCGTCGATATAGCCAAGGAAACCGGCATTGAAATAAAGGAAGTTAAAAGCATAGAAGAGGCGCTGGTTTATTTTTTCGGGGGAGATAACGCATGATCGACGTGCATGCTCATTTGTGTTTCGGGGATTACGATAAGGACATGCATGAAACGCTAGCGAGATGTCGTAGCGAACTGGCAGCAGTCATAGTAGGGACGGCCAGATACGATGAAGGCGTGAAAGCCCTGGAGCTGTCCAGAAAAAACCAAGGCTTCATATTTCCGACGCTCGGTTACCATCCAACCGAGGGTGGCGACCCTGAAAAAATAATGCATCTGATAAAGGAAAACGCAGACAGGATTGTCGGCGTCGGCGAGGTTGGCCTTGACCACCACTGGGAAAAAGACGCATCCAAACAGGCGAAACAGGCGGAGATATTTTCGCTTTTTATAAAGCTTGCTAAAACCCTCGGAAAGCCGCTGGTCATACACTCGTGGGACGCGGAAAGCGAGTGTTTCGAAATGGTCAAAGACGCGGGCGTCGAAGCGGTTTTCCATTGCTTTTCCGGGCCCAGAGAGCTGGCGAAAGAAATAACGGAGCGCGGGTTTTATGTATCCGTTTCCACTATGGTGCTTTTCTCAAAAAACATACGCAAAATCGCTAGCTATATACCTCTCGACAGGCTGCTTCTTGAGACCGACTCACCGTTCCTTTCTCCGAACAAGGAGCAGGATCCGCGCAACTACCCGTGGAACATAAAGCTTTCCGCTGCCAAGATAGCCGAATTGCGCGGCGATACCACCGAGAGCGTCCTGCGCGCCGCCAAGGAAAACGCGGTCAGGGTTTTCGGCCTTAAAATAGCTTAAAAACAAGGCGGACAAGATGGTATTATGAAAAATGTCAAAGAGATAACGTCGCTAGTGCTGAGAATTTTTGAGACGGGTGACGTGTGCGACTCATGCCTCGGCAGGCAGTTCGCCGGGGTCATCAGGGCGGCGGACAATAGCGAGAGAGGCAGTAAGATACGCGCCATGCTGACCAAAGACGGGCGTGCACAGCCCGCCCATAAAGATGCCTCGTGCCCGTTGTGCGAAAATGCAATAGCCGGAATAGCGGCGGCGGCTGCGAGCATCGCCAATAAGATTAAGCCTGCCGGTTTTTCGACTTTCATGATAGGCGTCAGGATGAGCGATTCGCTCGTCATGAAAGAAGAAGCGTTGTGGGGGAAAATCGGCATAAAATACTGCGAGCCGCTGAAAGCCGAAATCGCGAGAGAACTTGGAAAAATAATAGCGCAGAAAACCGGCAAGAAACAGGATAACGAGCGTCCGGACATAATCATAACGTTCGACGTGCATAAAATGTCGGCTGAGATTTTTTACAACCCGCTATTTATCTATGGTGAATACAAAAAGCTCTTCCGCGGCCTCCCGCAGACGAGTTCGAGGCAGTTCAAGGATTCGGTAGAGGATATCATAGCCCGGCCGCTCATGAAGGCGTCGCTAGCGACGAGCCATGTACTGCACGCGCAAGGCAGGGAGGACAGGGATGCCAGATGCCTGGCATGGAGGCCGTTCATCGTGGAGCTGAAGCAGCCGCTCAAAAGAAGCTTGCTGCTGCGAAAGATGGAGAGCGCCATAAACAAAAGCGCTAAAGTCAAGGTCGCTAGGCTTCGCCTTTCCTCCAGGAAAAAAGTGGCCGAGCTCAAGGCCCAGAACCCATTCAAGGTCTACAGGGTCGTGGTGGATTTCGAGGCACCCGTGGAAAAACCGGAGCGCCTCAAAGGCATAGTAGGCGCCATAAAACAGCGGACGCCCAGCAGAATTCTGGGGGCAAAACCCGACAAAACAAAGCATAAAAAGGTTAAAAGCATAAAATGGAAAAGGATTAATACTAAAAGATACCAATTTGATATAACCGCGGAGTCCGGCTTATACCTGCAGGAACTCGTAACCGGCGACGGCGGCAGGACGAAACCTTCAATATCGCAGGTTCTTGAAAACCAGGCGCGTATGAAGGAATTCGACCTGATTGGCATCAAAAAAGGATGATAATATGGTAAGAGCTACAATGGGATTCAGGAGAGCCACAAGAAGGAAGCTGAAGGCGACGCTCAGGCACAAATTCAAGGTCACCCCATACCTTACGGAATTCAAGGTACACGACAGGGTGACGCTTAAACCAAATCCATCGTCGCACAAGGGCATGCCCTTTCCCAAGTTCAAGGGCCTGACCGGAGTGATAAAGGCGAGGCGAGGCGATGCTTACGTGGTGCAGATAAAGATAGGCAACAGCCTGAAAGAAGTAATATCCAGGCCGGAACATCTGGTCCTGAAAAAGTAGGTGGTTTCATGAATGTTAAAGACGAAAAAGTGACGAGCTGGACAGACGCCAAAAAAATACTTTCTGAAAGCGAGAAGAAGAAGGAGCTTGTTTACGAGCAGAAGAACGCTCTGGACCACCTTAGAAAATTCTGCAAGCTCCCGGACAAAAAATACGAGAAGATAGTGGAGGAACTCCGGGGCATAGAAAAGCTCAAAGAGAGGCACATAGTCACCATAATAAATTTCCTGCCTGACAACCAGAACGACATCAGGGTTTTGTTTGCCAACGACAGACTAGTTTTGACAGAGGACGACAAGAAAAAAATAATCAAAATTATAAAAGACAACAAGTAGCGCTTTTAAAGACGCATTCTAACTTTATAAAAAAGGGAGCGGAAGGATGATTCAGAGAGAAATCAAGAAGGATGAGAAGGCGATAGTGCTTGATTACCTTCCGCACGGCTATTACGGCATGAAAGTTTCCCAACCCGTGGCCCAGGTTATAGGGGAGCTGTATTTTTCACTGCTCGAGGTGATAGTCAGGGAAGGAGTTTACCTGAAAGTCGGTACCCCTGTTTATATTGGCGACGGCAAAAGGGACGAGGTCAAGTTCATCAAAAGAAGAATAGATTACAAAGACCTGACGACCGCATCAAAAGAAGAGGTATCGGACATAGTCGAGAGCTTAGTTAAATCCACGCCGCAGAAGTTTCTGGATTTCTTTAACAAGGCCGGGCCCATAACAACCAGACTCCATCAGCTGGAACTGCTTCCCGGCATAGGCAAGAAACATCTATGGGAAATACTCTCCGCGAGAAAAGAAAACGCATTCGCGAGTTTTGAAGACATGAAGAAGCGTGTCAGCATGCTGCCCGACCCGGAAAAAATGATTATAAAGAGAATTCTAGAGGAGCTCGAAGACAAGGACAAATACAGGATATTTGTGCCCAGGTTTGAGAACACCCAGACGATGTACAGGTAGCCTATTTCTTTATCATTCTGAGAATCTTTTCCTGGTCCTTATAGTAATCGGATATCGTACTGCCAACTTTATCTATCGTGTTGACTTTGTTTTTTACCAGCCACATCAGAATGCTCTTTTTTTCCTCGAGATTTTTCTTTATTTCATTATCTTCCATCCCGGAAAATAGCTTGATGTCATTGAGGACGCGGTTCGATTTACCCCATTCGACTATCTGGTCCTTGGATGGTATCCATCTGAACACGTTGTTCAGTTCGATTTTCATTTCGTCCAGCCCACCGGAAGGTATGAGCTCGGTTATCTCAAGAACCCTTCTTATTCTCCTGCGCCTGTCCCTGTGCATGACCGCTATCAGCTGGAGCGACGTGAGAAGCGACATGGGAATGTTTATGGGCGGGTTGATGAGACGCTTGAGCGTTTCTTCGCTGGTGTTGGCGTGAAGCGTGGAGTAAACAGAGTGGCCTGTGTTTATAGCCTCGAACAGGACTTCTGCTTCCTTCGAACGGCGTATCTCGCCGACTATCATCCTGTCGGGGCGCATTCTAAGCGCGTTTATCATGAGTTGAAGCATTGTGACCTCGCCTTTACCTTCAATGTTCGGCGGCCTCGTAGTCATGGGGACCCAGTGGAGGAATGGCGGAAGCTGGATTTCTCTCGTATCCTCGATGGATAGGATGCGCTGGCTCGGCGGGATGAACATGCACAATACATTGAGGAAAGACGTCTTGCCCGAAGCCGTGCCTCCAGTGCAGACGATGTTCATTTCGAACTGTATAGCCAGCCAGAGAAATGCCGCGACTTCCGGGGTTATCGTGTTCGTTTCTATGAAATCCGTTATGGTCCATGGCCTTCTGGCGAATTTTCTTATCGTTAACGTGTTGCCCTTTGACGATATCGGAAAAAGTGTCGCGTTGGCCCTGTCGCCTGTCGTCAGATAAGCATCCATGAGGGGATTGAGATTTGTTATCTGGGTCCCGACCTTCCTGCCTATCTGTGCGGAATAATTATATATTTTGGTTTCGTCGCTCAGTATAACATTCGACTTCAGCCAGCCGTAAGTCCTGTGATAAACCCATATGGGTTCCTTGGCGTTGTTTATGACTATCTCTTCGAGGTCATTGTCTTTAAGCATGAATTCTATCGGGCCAAGGCCAAGCGATTCCTGGGAAAGAATGCCGACAAGTATGCCGACGTCGTTTTTCGACAGGCTTGGCAGTTCCGCATGAATAAGGGTGGTGGCCTTCTGCACGAATTTTTTCTTGACGTCCCCGGTTTCTTCGGTGCTCAGAATGTCGTCCGTCCTGAAAGCGAGCTCGGTGACTATTTTTTCCCTGATGGAGTCGAGAATCGCCCATGTGGCTTCCTCTATCTTGGGGTATTTGAGGTCATAAATAGGAACGTATTCCTGCGGGTCGTGATATATTTTAACGGAGGCCGATACATTCTGATAATCTATGCTGTAATCCTCTATTATTTTTCTTTCCTCAGGCCGGTTTTCTGGCTGGCTTTCCATGGTCCCCTTGGGATCCTTCTGAGGAAGTCTCGGTATTTTTTTTATCATCTTTTTTTACCCTTTTCTTTATTTTGAACTTGAAAATCAAAACCCCGGCTATTATAATAATTACGGCCGCCGCTAAATAAGCTTGGGTGTAAGTGATGCGTATGGCCCCGAATCTTATGGTATAGAATGACACGGCGACGATGAAGCAGGCGAGTATGATAATGTTTATCATGAACACCCTCTTCCTCGGTTTCAGTTTTATTTTTTGCTTTATCTCCTTTATTTTTTCGGTGTCAGTCATGAATTTTTTCAGTATCAGAACCGGCTCACCGACAGGCGGATAACGTAATCGCACCAGTTTGTGCTCTTCCAGTATCCTGCCCCATTCTTCGATCTGATCTATATCTATTTTCAGTAATTTTGCAGCTTCGTTTATTTTTATTATTCCCCTGTCCCTGGCGAGCTCGTAGAGTTTATCTACATCGGTTTCCAGATGGTCTTTTATTACGCCTTTCTTTTTATTATAGGTCGATTTTTCATCATCGTCCGTCCCATCATCTTCTGTCCACTCTGTTTTTTTTCGAGCAGCTTCTTTTTTTGCAGGTGATTCTTTGGCCGGTTTTTCGTGCTTTGGCACCTCTTTTTTCAAATCCCCTTTCAGCGCTTCGCCTTTCGTGCCCGCGTCTTTGGTCTGTTTAGAATCCTTTGTGGACTCTTTCACAAGATTCTCCCACTTCTTTTCCAGAATATCGTTCTTCCCGGAACCCTTTGTATTTTCGCCTGTAGCTTTATCTTTTGTTTCCGTGGATGTTACTTCATCTTTCCCTTTTTTCATATCAACAACCATTGCACAACTCGGTGAGATTATACCTGTCCGTAAAAGTCCTGTTAAGCCTGAACCAGCCCTGCAAACCCCTCACCGGATACCCAATATAGTCTTGTCCCCCAAAATATATATAATCCACGGAGATGACGTTCTGCTTTATCGGAATCTGGTTGCTTTCCAGTTCCGGCAGGTTCACAAAAGTTTCCAGACCATCGGGCGTTTGGTTGAGATTGCCTTCCAGTCGCTTCAGAAACAACGGACCACCACCGCTGAAATAATATTTCTCGTCTATATCATCGCGTATGGGCAGGTGCCATGCCGCCTTTGTCGGACCGTCTATGTATATTTTATTGTAATTCGTTTCCGCGAGGGCTTGTGTTATAGATTCAACTGCGTTGCCGTTGCCCGTGACGTAACAGTCCGAATCGGAGCTGAGGTTCATGGATGTTTCTATTATGAAACCGGAAAAGCATGATAAAGCGACACCGCTCGTGTTTTCCGCAACCAGTATTTTTGACGAGCAGTCGCTCTTGTTCATTGTGAAGTTGCCGGTGCAGTTGCCGCTCGAGTTAAGGCCGCCAATCACCAGTTTTTTTGCCCTGTAAGGATATGGTGAAAGCTTGACCGTCCTGGTGACAAGGCCGCCTGTTTTCAGGGTGAATACGGGATCTTCGGCCCCCTCAATCGGAATAAGAGCTTCATAATACTCTCCTATTTTGTCTATGCGCGCGATGCCGACCTCATCAGCGACAGAAACGTTTATTCTCGCAGAAGCTTTGATGTGAAATGCACCTGAACCGGCGACGTCGAGGCCCCAGTAAGTTATGTTGATGTCGAAATTTGACGGTATGGCCAGTATTTTGCTGGTCCAGTTGGATATGGTATTATTGTGCATGAGTATGCTTTCGTTGCCTTCTATCGTGCCGTACTGCATCAGTTCTTTCACGCCGCCCGCGGCGTCGGAAAGCGCTTTGCCGCTCATGACGACATAGTCGTCGCCGGCTATCATGGCGCGTTTTCCCGACGTCACGACGGCCTTGCCGAAATCGTTTTCTATTCCCGATTCCACTTGGTGTATCTGGTCCGCGACTATCGCCTGGTAGATGCCATCCTCGCCGCCCTGGGTGGCCACATAAAGGGTGACGAATACGACGATGGGAATGGCGATGAGTATTGCGATTGCAGAATAAAACTGCCCTTTCATATACATTAGTTGGCCGTGTTTTAATTAAATTAAAACATAAAACAATATTCTATCATGAAATATTCTGAACTCGTCGGGCTTTACGAATATCTGGAGCAGACTCCGTCGCGCCTGAGCAAAATAGAGAAGATTGCAGCTTTCTTCAGGGAAGCGGATGCCAAAACACTCGACAAAGTCGTGCTGCTGATGCAGGGTAAAGTTTTTCCCCCTTATTCCGAAAAGGAGATGGGTGTTGCCGATAAGCTGATGATGAAGGTGATTGCATCATCCGCCGGGTTTTCACAAAGCGAAGTGGAGAATGAATTCAGAAAAACAGGCGACCTCGGCCTCGCCGTGGAAAAAATGCTGTCGGTCAAAAAACAGAAAAACCTGGTGAACCGCGAGCTTGACGTGACGAAAGTTTTCGAAAACCTCCAGAAACTGGCATCGGTAGAAGGTAAAGGCTCCCAGGATTCCAAGATATCGTTCATAAAAGAACTCATTTCCAGCGCGCAGCCAAAGGAAGCGAAATACATAGTGCGCACGGTGCTTGAGCAGATGCGTGTCGGAGTCGCGGAAGGAGTGCTGCGCGATTCGATTGCCTCGGCGTTTTTCGATTTCAAGGACCAGGAAGAGAAGAAAAAAATAATAAGCGCCATAGAATGGGCATGGTTCTTGCGGCCTGATTATGCCGAAATAGCAAAAATCGCCAAAGAGCACGGCCTCCGCGGACTCGAGAAGGTGACAGTCGAGGTTGGCAAGCCATACCAGGTCCTGCTGGCCGAAAAAGCGCCGGATCTCAAGGAGGCGCTGGAAACATTCGAAAAACCTATTTTAGAATTCAAATACGACGGCGCCCGCGTGTGCATCCATAAAAAAGGCGACAAGCTCTGGTTTTATACCAGAAGGCTCGAAGACGTGACGCGGCAGTTTCCGGACCTGAAAGAGCTGGTTTTGAAAGGCGTAAAGGCAAAGGAATGCATAATAGAGGGCGAAATGCTGGGCATAGACGCGAAAGGCGAAGCGCTGCCATTCCAGCAGCTTTCCCAGCGGATAAAGAGAAAATACGACATAGAACAGATGGCCCGCACAATCCCTATACAGGTAAACCTTTTCGATATCGTTTATCTGGACGGCAGGGATCTTTTTTCCGAGACGCTTGAAAAGCGAAAGAAGCTGCTCGAATCCGTGATCAATGTAATTCCCGGTAAGTTCCAGCTGGCCGAGAAGCTCGTTACCAAAGACCCAGGCGAAGCGCAGAAATTTTACGAGCGCGCGCTCAAGGCGAAGCAGGAAGGCGTGATGGTGAAGAATCTCGACGCGAGCTACCAGCCGGGCAGGCGCGTGGGCTACTGGCTCAAGGTAAAACCGATAATGGAGACGCTTGACCTGGTCATCACGGGCGCGGAATGGGGCACAGGAAAGCGCACCAGCTGGTTCGGGACGTTCATACTATCGTGCAGGCGTGACGAGGGGTTTGCCGAATGCGGCATGATGGGCACGGGTATAAAGGAGAAAAAGTCCGTCGATGAAGACGTGACTTTCGATGAGCTTACAGAACAGCTTAAAACGCACATAACATCGAAGAAGGGTAATGTAGTCCAGGTGGAGCCCAAAATCGTGGTAGAAATCGCCTACGAAGAAATACAGAAGTCACCCACTTATTCTTCCGGGTTCGCCCTGCGCTTCCCGCGATTGCTGAGGATTCGAACGGACAAGTCGCCTGGAGAAGCAGACGATGTAGGGCGCATAGAAAGGCTTTACAGCCAGCAGAGGGGCAGAAAATCCGCATTCTAGCGGCATTTATGGGCACATGCATCCTTTAAATATATTCACTAAGGAGTAATAAACCTATATAAAGCTTTCGCCGCAAATAAAAGTATAAGAAAATGTTTATATAACCGTAGTGAATATTACTAACAGTAAGGTGAAAAAAATGGTAGCAACAACAAAAACTCTGGATGCGTTGAAGAGCATCGGTCTGAACCTTTACGAGAGGAAAATTTTCGTGGCTTTGTTAGCAAGAGGCGTAGCGACTGCCGGCGAACTTTCGCAAATAGCGAATGTCCCAAGGTCAAGATCCTACGACATTCTTGAATCGCTGGCCGAGAAAGGATTCGTGATTGTTCAGCCGTCGAAACCGATAAGATACGTGGCTCTCGCCCCCAAAGACGCTCTCGAAAGGACCATGGACAACATGCAGAAGCGACATGAAGAGATGGTTGAAAGGATGGAAAACATGAAGACATCGCCAGTTATAAACGAGCTTGAAGCGATATACAAGAACGGTCTCAACCTGGTACAGCCTTTCGAGATGACAGGCACACTTAAGGGCAGGCATTCCATAAACCAGCACCTTGGTTCGCTGTTCAAGAGGGCAACAAAAGAAATAAGAATCATAACCAGCGAAAGCGGGCTAAACGAGCTTTACTCACACCACTACAATTCTCTCAAGCGCATTTCGAAAAAAGGCGTGAAGCTCAGAATTCTTGCACCCATGAGCGAAACTGTACCCGTTAAGGCATTCGCGGAAATAGCCGAGATGAAGAACATTAACAAACCTCTTAACAGGGTTTACACAATCGACGACAAACACGTGTTATTCGCTCTCACGGATGACAAGAAGGTGCACCAGACTCAGGATGTCGCGTTCTGGGCCCAGTCCCAGCATGCCATCAAGAGCTTCGTGGAACCGTTCTTCAACAGCACGTGGGCTGAATAAAACCGGCATTGATTTTTGCCTTTCATTTAAATTTTTCTATAAATTTCTAATATAGAAACAGCCGTTCGTCTACTTCAGTTCTTCCTTCTTGAATTCCTTTGTCTTACCCTTTCTCATCGCTACCGAGGAGAGCATACCCCATTCCTCTTCGGGCATTTCCAGCAGGTCCTTGAGCGGCTCGAACCTGTGGTCCCTCATTATGTTTTCCTGCCTCCAGAAGTCCATGCCAGTCAGTTTTATGCCGAAATATTCCTGGGGCAGATTGTCCGGATGCACGTCCTGCTCGAGAAATTTGGCGCATAGCTTGAGCGTATCGACTGACTGGCGGAACGGGTCGTCGCCGCCGCCGCGCTCGAACCAGAGATACACGTCGTATCCAGGCTGCTTGCCGAAGCCCGTGCTGCGCAAAAAATAGTTTAGTTTGTAAACCTCGGTGTCGCCCAGCTCTATGGGGTAATGGGCATGCAGCGGGTTTGGAGCATTGGAATGGACGGAAAGCACGTATTTGCCGAAGTCCGGCGCCAATCGCTTAAGATTGCCGATCTCTATCAGCGGGTCGACTCCCTGACCGGCTATGTGCTCCCAGTCGATGGTCATGAAAATCCTGTCGGTATTGAGCGTTTTTCTTATGGTTTTTATGGCGGCATAAATCTGCTTGGGATGCCACAATATGTATTGCCCGGCGTATCTGGGGTCTCTGGCGTCCGGCATCTCTATCGTTATTTTCAGTTTTTTGGCATTTTCTATCAGCTTTGCGGAATCCGGGAACTGCTTGAGAAAAGTCAGCAGCTTGCCGTTCAGATATTCCAGGGCCGATTTCATGTGGCCTTCAAGGAACTTCGCGCCCATAGCTGCATACCAGAACTCCTTGAACTGGCGGTCGTTACTGTCCTGCGCTTTTCTCCAAGCCTTGTCAAGCGCCCAGTCGTCATTATAATCCAGGTTATAAGGTGCAAGCACATCCTTGTAAACTTCGGCCATGGCCACCCATAACGGGTCTTTTCTGTAGAACATATGATGCGCTATTATTTCATAACAGTCGGTCATCTTGCCGTAAGTCTCGACTTTCCATCTTCTCTCGTCGGGATTGTTGTTCGCCATTCGTTTTTTTACCATTTCCGTTTCGTATTCTTTTTGTTTTTTTGACTGCACGATGCTCAATTCCTTTGCTACACCCTCTCTTACATGAGCCTGCATTTTCATTAATTCCATTTCGTTTTTTGGAGGGTTCTTTTTGATTTCCTCGCCAAGCCTTCTTTCATTTTCCTTTTCCGACCATATCCTCATTTCTTCCTGCGCCCTGAGAGCCGCTTCGTAACGGTCCTCTTCCCTCAGAATCAGGTGAGGATACTGCCTTTCGTATTCCCACATCTTGACGGAAAACCAGTTCCTGAGGCGCTCATCATCCTTCAGTATGTCGGATATGATGCGTCCCGCGTGGTCGCACATGACTATTTCGAGCTTCGATGACGTGAACGTTATCATCTCCAGCCAGAAGTGCAGGCAGGCGTGGAACAGGACGTATTTCGAGCCGGAAAAAACGGCGGAACGTATCGACTTCTCGACGTGCTCCTGCGCGTCCCTCCAGTCGGAGCGCTCGGGGATTTCGAAAGGCGTGGTTAGCGAGCCGTGAAAACACAGGTCGATGCCCTGCTTGAAGGCGAGGTCGCGTATCTCCTGTCCTATCGTATAATCTATCTCGTGCGGAGTGTCGCCCGATATCTCGATGGAGTTCGCACCTTTCGACAGGGCATAACCTATCTTTTTCAGCGACGTTGCTAGCTCTTCCGCCCTGGCAATGTAATACAAACCAGTCGTGACTCCGACCTTGATCATAAATACCCTATGGTCTCTGACCGCTTATCCTATAACTAGTTTCCTTGATGAGTTCCCTCATCTCCTCCACCTGGGCTCCGAAATACAGGCCATACGTTTTCGAGACCCTCTCGGCGACGTTTATCTCGTACGGGCCCGGCTTGAAGAAAAATTTGAGCAGTGGTTGCAGCGTCTTTTTGAGGTTTCTCCGTCTGGCCTTCCATGCTATTTTGTTGCCTTCCCAGCCATCTTTCCATTTCGCGAGAGTCTTCTTTTTGTCCTCATGCACGTTTTCGCTCTCAAGCCTGTAGTCCTTCTCAGCCTGTTCTATGTGTTCCCTCTCTATTTCCTTCACGCCGATGATTCTCTCTATCTCATTCCTGAGCTTTTTACTTTTACTTGCAAGCTCAAGCTGCATGAGCAGGATGACGTTTTTTGACAACAGAAAAGGGTGGAAGTGCCAATACTGGTCCTCAACGACCATCGGACCCGTCGAGCCTTTCTTGTACTGGCACACGTAGTCCAAATCCACGAAAAAATAATAAATGAATCTCTCGTCTATTTCCTGTGCAGGGTATATGGTCAGCAATTCCTTTCGCTTGCTCGTCCTTGAACCGGGAGTGCCGTGCCGTTTTTCAGTGATAAATTTTTTTACTTGCTCTTCAGTCCACTTGACTTCATGTTTTGCCTCAAGGGCTGGAAGCATATCCTTCACCCAGTCGTCGAATATCGGTATCTCGCCCCACCCTTGGATGATGAGGGGTTTGCCTGTCTCTTCCGGCCTGATGGGTTTCCAGAACCAGAGCTTCGCGTTCACCTCGCCATTCGGCGTGAACCCGAATTTTAACGGGTCCGTGAAGTCCGATGCCGCGTCCTTCAACTCAGACTCCTCCCTTATCAGTTTTAGCTTGTTGAAATACGGCTTGAGCCATTCCCTGTATTCGTCGACGGAGCGCTTCCTCGAGTCGAGCAGGTTCTTTATCCTGCCGTAGCGCTCGCGCACATCCGGGAAGAACAGCTTCTTCCACTCCTTGAAAAGTTCGTTTTTCGTCTTGAGCACGTTCGCCTCGACGTTCGTCACCCTAAGCCTTTCCCTTATGAGTTTTGTGTCCGTCCATGCATCCTGCATCTTCAGGAAGTCGCCTATTATAGTGGGCCAGCGTTTCGTCATCGTCACCATCGAATAGCCATCGCCCATGTAGGCGTCGACGCGGTCGACATAAAGCGCGCGCAGCACGTGCTGGTCCTTCTCGCCCATCTTGAAGTAGTCGAGAATCTCCCTGTATTTTCTTTCGTCGTGCTTCAGCAGCTCGTAGTCCGCGACAGCCTGCGCTGCGGATGCGAGGCCCGCTTTTATGTGGCTTTCCAGCTTCTCTTTCTGTGCCAGCATCGGGGCGAACGCTGGCGGCGCTACCGGCGTGACTTTTATGAGTTCGTCCGCCTTTTCAAAAAGATAATGCCATTTGGCCAGCCTGTACATGAAGACGTTGAAAATTATTTCTGCCTGGCCCTCGAGCGCGACGGGATTGAGAGTCACTATCTGGTCTATGAGGGCGGGGCTTATCACAATATCGCCATATATGCCGCCGGTTTCCCTGGCCTTGGCGAAAAGATATTCCAGGACCGTGTCATAATCGCCGAGCTCTTTTTTCCACCATCTGACCTTCGCTTCTCTCTTGTGTTCTTCCGCCTCTTCTTTTCGTTTTTTCTTCTCTTCCCTGGTCATGCGGTCGAGCGGCTTCTCGAGTTCTGTGTCTGCCATGATAATTAATTGTGGAAGAAAGAGATAAAAGTATTACTAGCGCCTCACTGGCTGAATAGCAGGAAACCGCCGGCTATTATGAGGACGAGGCCTATCACTATGCCGGCCAGGCCGAAATTCGTCTGGGGGTAGTTGGAAGCGCCCGCCTCCTGCTGTCCACTTATGCCTGGAAAAAAGAACACCAGAAAACCACCCGCAGCTATCATTACGAGGGCGATTATTTTTGAAACAAGCCACCAGAGCATAAAAACATCCTCACACGCATACCATAGCAATTTATAATTTCGTTTTTGAATATAAATAATTAAGAAGGTGTTGTCATGCCACAGTTTGCGAGAACGAAGCTGCTGATACAGGAAGATTGCTACAGGGAAAGACCGGAAAGGGTCACTATAAATTACGTGGGCCCGAATCCCATGAAGCTTTATTACAAGGTTTACGATCTCATGAAAGCGGTCTTTCGAGCCGCCGATTCCGACATACAGGAAGAAAAATACAGCTGGGGCAAGGGAGAAAAGGAGAAGTTCAAGGTAAGATGGTACATCCACAAGGACATTGACCCGTATACCTACATGTTCATAAGAGTCGACATTTCCGGATACGGAGACGAAAAGACTGGCAACGCCGAGATCAGGGTAAAGCCGGTCATGAGGACCGAATACCCGCAGGACACGATATGGCAGCGTTCCCTGTTTTATGAGATGCTCCGTGTCGCCTGGCACAGGTCGTTCTATTTCCGCAAGAGGGAGGAGTACGCGGAAGACTGCAGGAACATGGTCACTATTTTCAACAGGAACGTTCACGAGTTCTTGAGACAGCTGAGGGACGAGAGCGGGTAAACCAGGTGTAACATGGGCAAGTTCATAGTTGAAGACGATTGTTTTGCTCCGCGCAGGAACAGATGGATAGATTATGCAGGGCCCGATCCGCTTGCCTGGACCAGGGAAGGGACGTCAATCCTTCGTTCGGTGTTCGAGGTCACTACCACCGGAACAGGCGAACCGCGCTGGATGTGGGACTGGGGCGGCGACCCGATACAGATGTATTACTGGCGCATAGCCAAGCACAACAGGACGACTGGCAGATTCTCCCAAATAATCGTCGGCATAAAGATGGTGGGCTTCAAGGGCAAGGCGAAAAACGAGGGAACTTTCAAGATGGAGATAGAGCCTGTGGTCAGGCACGAATTCACAGGCAACAAGCTTGTCATGTTTTTCTGGTGGGTATACTGGCACATTTTCTACAATACCGTCAGGCAGGCCATGATAGAGAGATGCAAGGCCATGTCGGAAAAATTCATAGCCGTCATCAAGGAAATTTACAGCATGGGATCGATAGAGTTCGAATAGATTACCCAATTATGTTAAGCATAACATTTTTAAGTGAGTTCTGACAATATCTTTGCATGAAGTGCGAGATGTTTGACGTGCTAGTCGAGCTGGCTAAAAGAAAGACCAGGGTCACCACGCTGGATATGGCCAAGAGGCTCGGCTCGTCACAGCAGACCATGTCGCGCAAGATACGCGAGCTGGAGAGTCTCGGTCTGATAGAGCGGGAGACGGCGGCGAAAGGCCAGTTCGTATCGCTTACGGACGAAGGCGCGAAGTTCATAAGGAAAAAATATCTGGAACTCAGGGAAATTGTCGAGCGTCCTAAAACCGAATCCATCGCATTCGGAGGCGTGCTGGTGTCGGGATCCGGCGAAGGACGTTATTATGTCGGTCAGGACGAATACTTTTTGCAGTTCCATGAAAAATTGGGGTTTCGCCCGTTTCTCGGCACGCTTAACGTACGCCTGAAAACGGTCCAGGACGTTAAGGCAAAAGACGAGATGGAAAACATGCGGCCCATAACCATACGCGGCTTCAAAAAGGACAACAGGGCATTCGGCGACATCAACACTTATCCGTGCATGATAAACCGCAAGGCCAGGGGCGCGGTCATAATTCCAGAAAGGACACACCATCCCACGGACATAGTTGAAATAATAGCATCGGAAGACCTGAGAAAAACGCTTTGCCTGAAAGAGGACGATTACGTCCATGTCGAAATAAGGATATAATTTTCATGTTTTCATTTGACAAAAAATCCATGCCCGTAATCGGAGCGATTGCTATAGCGTTCGCAGCGGCGTTATGGGGCATCGACGGCGTTTTGCTCCGTCCGTCGCTTTACCATCTTGACGTCGCGATAGTCGTATTCATCGAGCATGCGATAGCATTTTGCTACATGGCAGTGTTTTTGTTCATCGAGCGCAAAGAGCTGAAAAAACTAAAGCCCAGAGACTGGGGTTCGTTCGCGTGGGTCGGCCTCTTCGGTGGCGCGATAGGCACGATGGCCATAACGTCGGCGCTGTTCTTCGTCGGTTTTATCCAGCTTTCAGTCGTGATTCTGCTGCAAAAACTGCAGCCGATTTTTGCCATCCTGCTCGCGGCTGTCGTGCTCAAAGAAAAACCGCAGAAGAACTTTTTCATATGGGCTGCCATTGCCCTGATTGGCAGTTATCTATTGACGTTCGGTTTCGAGCAGCCCGTGCTGAGCCTAGAAAACAAGACGTTAATCGCCGCCGGTCTTTCGCTGGTTGCAGCGTTTGCGTTCGGCTCGTCGACGACATTCAGCAAGAGGGCGATACACAAAGTGAACTTTCGTGTTGGAACGTACCTCAGGTTCGGCATAACCACATTAATCTTGCTGCTGATTATAACGGCTACTAATCGTTTCGACAAATTCGCGGCAGTTGAGCCGGCGAACATCGCGACTTTACTGCTCATAGCTTTCACCACGGGTGGAGTGGCGATATTCATATATTATTACGGCCTCAAGCACGTGCCTGCATCAAAATCGACAATATACGAGCTGGCGTTCCCCATTACCGCGATAATACTCGAATTCGCGATTTACGGCAAAACGCTATCGCTGGTTCAGTGGCTCGGGGCGGCGTTCATGCTTTTCTCTATATACAAAATAGTTTCAGTTAAAGTCGAAAGCCAGCCAACCCAGTTTGAGTGACCTCAATCAGAGTAATAATATTGCCCGTTTTCCTTCTGTTCCCTGTCCTTCTGCGAGTCCGGCTTGTTCGCGCGGGCGCGTCCCGTCTGCGGGTCGCGGCGGAAAGTTATGTCCAGCGTTTTGAGAAAACGATTCATGCCGTCGTTCAGCGAGCACGGCTTTTTTCCAAGGCCGCTCACGCCGCGTTCGCCGTCGAAAACGATAATCCTGTCAGCAACGGAATCGATGAGCTGAAGGTCGTGGTCGACGACGAACGCTGAAGTCTCGCGTCCCTCTACGTGAGACCTTATTATCTTTGCCACCCTCAGGCGCTGCTCCACATCAAGAAAAGCGGAAGGTTCGTCGAGCAGCAGGATGTCGTGCTCTTTACCCATGGCGCAAGCTATGAACACCGCCTGCAATTCGCCGCCGGAAAGGTTTTTCATTTTTTTATCCATGTTGCGCTCTATGTTCAGCGCAGAAAGCATCCGCTTGTATTCGGTGTCATCGACTTTGTCGCCAATGGCGTTCCTTATGTATTCCCTCGCATCAAGGTTTTCTCCTTCAAAAATGAGCCTCTGTGGCTTGTAAGATAGCGCCATCTCGACAGGCTTGCCTTTGTCGGCTTTCAGTTCGCCCACGAGCATACGGATGAATGTAGTCTTGCCTATACTGTTGGGCCCGAGAATCCCGATCACCTCGCCTTTGTAAATCTCGCCAGGTTCAGTTCTTATGCTGAACTGGCCAAATTTCTTTTCGAACCCGGTGAATTCAGCAAGAAGCCGGTCCTTGGATACTGACCTCGCGGTTTTTGAGAAGAGAATGGGTTTGTCGCGGAAGCGGACGTTCTCCTCATTTATGAAACCCTCCAGATACGTGTTTATGCCTACGCGGACCCCGTATGGATTCGAGACGACACCGAAGGCGCCGGGCTGGCCATAAAGTATGTGCACGTGGTCGCTCAGGTAGTCGAGTATCGCCAGGTCGTGCTCCACTACCATCACCTCGTGCTTCTTGGCCAGCTCCCGTATTTCTCTGGCGACAGTCAAGCGCTGTTGTACATCGAGATAGCTCGAAGGCTCGTCAAAAAAATAAAAGTCATATTCCTTTGAAATCACAGCGGCCACCGCTAGCAGCTGCAGCTCCCCGCCGGAAAGCGTCTTTATTTCTTTTTCAAACATTTCACCTATGCCCAGACGCCCGGCGACATTTTCATAGCCGCCATGCTTCTTGAGCAGGTCTATCACTTTGCCTTTCCACATTTTTGGAATAAAATCGACATGCTGCGGCTTGTAACCTACACTCAATCCGTTCATCGCGAGCGTCTGCAGATAGTCCTGCAGCTCCGTCCCCTTGAACTTCTCGATTATGGCACGCCACTCCACTTTACCCCTGAAAGTTCCCATGTTCGGTTTGAGATTTCCAGATAGTATGTTAAGCACAGTGGTCTTGCCCACCCCGTTAGGGCCTATAAGGCCCATGACCATGTTTTTCTTTGGCATCGGCAGGCGGTAAAGAGCGAACTGATTTTTGCCGTATCTGTGTATCGGGTCTTCGTCAAGCTCTTTCGGAAGGTTGACGACAGCTATGGCGCTGAAGCCGGCTTTGTCGCATGCCTTGACGCAGAGGCCGCAGCCGATGCAGAGTTCTTCGTTGAACGCCGGATAGCCATTCGCCTCTTTCACTATGCATTCTTCACCGGAACGGTTGACAGGACATGATTTTATGCAGCGATAGCCGCACTTCTCGAACCTGCACAATTCCCTGTCACAAACGACTATTCTTTTTCTGCCCATGAATATCACTTCACGCTTTTGCGACGACCGCATTCCTGCCGAAAACCATCTTGATTATTTCCCTGAATGTCGCCTCCGCCAGCGGCAAATTCCTGTTGCGCGGGATTAGCACCTTCAGCGTTTCGCCTTCGTTGCTGTAAACCACGTTAATCCCTTCTAGCGGGACCGGATGTATGACATTTTTTATGAAGTCCTTCAGGTCTTCCGTCTCCTCTACGACCCTTACGGGTTTTCCCATCATTTTAGAAAGACGGTTTATCACGACACCTTCCCTCCCCACAAGCTTCGGCCTGTCACCCCTGCCGCACAGCATTAAAATGATGGTGCTGCCTTCCATGACTTTTTTTATGGTTATGTTGTCAAGAACTTTGAAAGTGGATGCTAGCGTTTTGACTGCCCGGGCCAGGCGAACGTCGCTATCGCTGATGATGCCTTCATCTAGCTTTTTATTGCACGCCATGCAGAGCATGTCCGAATTCAGGCAAATGCCGCATATTGGAGTTTTCATGACACCACTAACATCAATATAATCAGATTCGGCTTTGACTTTAAAAAAGGTTTTTGGCTTTAACGGCCGCAGCCGCTCCGCAAAGCGAGCCTGCCGAATCGATTGCCCAGTCAAGCGGGTCGGCCACGCGCGTGGGGACGAAAAACTGCAGTGTTTCGCACAGCGCTCCGATCGCGGAACCTATCGCCAGCGACAGCAGAATCGCCATCGCGACACCGGGCTTTTTTTTGTAAGTGAGGAGAAAAGCAGACCACATGAAGCCATACACAGCATAAGCCGCTAAATGCTCCAGGTCGCCAAGTCGCAGGAAGCCAACGCCAGGGACGAAAGCTGCTGACGGCTGCAGCGAGAACCAGATCAGAGCGAGAGTCTCGGCTAGCGCTAGCGAAAGAAAAATGAGAGCCTTTATCGTATTTTTCATAAACTTTCCTGCGTTTTAGTCCACACATAAATAATGATGGCGGCCACCACTATCAGAACAATTCCTATAATAACAAGGGAGAAGACGCTTTCTTTCATGGGTTCGTTCAGCGCCAGGATATCTCCGGGTCCGCTGTCATTGCCATTCATGACATCATCATCTTCGGAAATCGTCCCTATGCTGTCATTTTTTACAGCTTCCTTGTCTGGGGGCATTCTCAGGATTTGCGCGCCGGGGACGCTTCCAGGCGAGAGCTGGCTCGGTGCAACAAAGCCCGAGTCCAGCGGGCAGTTGGTGCCGTTGGCCAGCAGAAAATCGAATATTTTTTTTTCAGTACCCTCGTATATGTCACTCCTCCCTTGCAGATAATCGTCTTTGCCGAACAAAACTATGGGGACGTTGGCCGGCAGATTATATGTCGACCTGTACGCATTGAAAACGACGCTGTTTTGTGCGCTATCATCAACGAAATAAATTATCGACACTAGAGTTCCTGCGTATTCTCGCATCAGGCCGCTCATGAAAGTATCAGTGAACCTGCACTCGTCCCCGCAGCCGTTGCTTGTGAAGTAAACCAGGCACACTATTTTTTCTTCATCCTCCTGAGCGGTAGCATGACTCATAAACAACATCAAAATTGAAAACGCAACAGCAGACACAAACAAAACTTTCGCTTTACTCATCCCCATATTTTTACCTCCATTATCGCAGGACCCCACATGGATGATATCTGGGATATGAAATCAGAATTGAAATTCACGTCTTCTGTTATTTCCAGGTCGACCGGGTTGCCTGAAGAGCCGTCGCCGGTGCCGCTTGGTCCCGATGCCGTGTAATTTAAGTCGACCACGCCTGAATTAACATCGCTCATGAAATTCATCCTGTCAATGAGCTTCATAAAACCATTATCTATCGAGTCGTTCATGGGGTCGAAATTGTCGTCAGGGTCCGGTCCGATTTCCACCACAGAAGAGCTGTCCGCGACGTTATCGCCGTTCGCATCGTAATATATCGTGACAGTCGAACCTTTAGCCTTGGCAAAAACATCGCTGTATTGGGTGAGGCTTATGCCTTTTATGCCCAGCGTGTAAATCACCCTGTCGTCCGGCGAGGCGCCTTTGCCTCCGGACAGCGGAGTCGGACGAAGCCCGGTGCCTATTTTAAACGAATTGTTGCCGTTCGCTGTAAGAATGTTGGGCGGTATCTGCACTATGTACGGGTCTCCCAGTTTTTCGTAGTCGCTTGAGTAATTTGCGAGCCAGTATACGCGCGTCCAGTTTTGATTAGGCGTGCTGGACGAGTTGACCCAAAGCCTGTCCGTCCAATAGTACGAGGAATAAGAGGTTATTTTGGAATCAAGCACTTCCGTCGAGACTTCAGTGTCACCCGGTATGAAGAACCAGCCCTCCTTTGTTCCTGTCTCGTTATCGGTCGTCATAATATCGCCTGTGGATGCGCCCAGGCGCGGGGATTCGAAATTAAGGGTTATCTCACCGTATTCGGGGGTCCTGACAACCGGCGTGTAATCAAAATATATGTAAGAGTCCGTGTATAGGATGTTGTTCATGGATACGTTACCCGTGAAATTGAAAAGCTGTCCGGCGTAGCTGGCGTTAGCAATATCTCTTGCGATTGACCTGTATATTTGCTGCAGCTCCTCGGCATCAGTGCTGTTATAGAACCTGTCACAGTTAGGAATCCATGAGCCTGTGGTGCAGTTCCAGCACGCTATTTTTTTGAGAGTCTCTCCGTCTGCCTGTGTGCCGAAGGCGACCGTGTACGTCTGGATGTCGCGCCTTCTCGCATCGCAGGCCTTGCTCACGGCGTCTTCGGTCGCATTGACGCCCAGGGGTCTGTTGGCGAGCCCGTCGCTCATCACCAGCATCGCCTTGTATCGCTTCATTGTTATGTTGAGCGCCGCGTCGAACTTCGCCGCGACAGCGTCGTTGTTCCTGAGTCTCACGGCAACGACGTTTTCTCCGTCATTGAAATATGATGTTTCTATGTGCGTTGCCGAACCAGCGATACGGACATCGTCGACATAAAACCTCTCAGTATCGCTGCTCGACCTTGAGCCGAATCTTACAGTGAAGTTGTTTACCATGTTATATGCGTTCAGGTCTATCGTTTCCTTGTGATAGTCGCCGTAAACGTGACTCGCATTGTAAGTTTTCACGGTGTGCCAGCTGCCGTCCCATATGCGCATATTGGAATATTCCCCGCTGTCCGGTTCATCGTCGCCCAGCGACCACCAGTATGAAAGCGTGAGGTTCGCCTTTCCGGAGAGATTGAGATGCGTTTCCACCGAGCCGTATGCGTCCATGTCCCTGAAGACCATGACGTCCGTCCCTTTATGAGCCGGGTAACCCGCGTAGTTGGCCATGATAAACACTTCCTTGTCAGCGTCTGGCGTTCCGTCTACAATCCAGTAGCCAGGCGTGCGGTTTATTTCGGTAGAATAAAGCCTGTTGTCGCCACTGGCATAGTAGCTTTCGAAATTTTCATCAAGGACATCGTAGTAGTTGTTCCAGTATCTGGCGTTGTGCTCGGACGTATCGTTGTAAACAAGATGGCCATTGAGGTATATTTCGGCAGCGTTGTCTGAGAGCACGTAAAGGTCCGCCGAGTCTATCATCGCCTTGGTGAAATTGAAGTGCTTCCTGAAATAATAGTTGCCGCCGTTGTTGCCTATGTTCGTGTTTATGTTGGGGAAATATGATGGACTTTCGAAACCAAGTATTGACTGTCCGGACGACCAGCCATCATCGCTGTAATTTTGCCATGTCCACTCGCTTCCGTTCACGACGGGCGGCTCGCTTGACGGGAAGCTGACATTATACAGCCACGTGGAATTCGGTTTTATGGTTTCATTTATTACCGCCGCATCGAGGAGCATGTCCGTCGCTATGAGGATGCCGCATGATATGCAGGTATAATCTGTTGGTGTGTAACCGTCTATTTCCGCATGGAGTGAAGAGCTGTCATTGCTCAGCGGGTGGCTGTCATATACGGTGGTCGAGTAGCTGATAAGGCCGAGCATGTTGCCGGTGTAGTTGAGGATGTTATCCACGAAATCGTTGTCCACGTCCTTTGCCACGTCTATCCTGTAGTTCTGGCAGCCGCTGGCCGTGTTGCAGTCCGTGTGCTCGCATGCGGTAGTCTGCACGTCACATGAGGCCGTGGAGCCGCCCATACTGCCTGAAATGTCTGTTATTAGAATAGAGTCGCTCGTTCCCTCACCGCTTGTAAAGGCGAAGGTATCCGTGCCGAAGCGTATGGGTATGGTCGCGTTGCTGAGCTTTTCCGTGAGATTCGCTTTTCCTCCGAACGCATCGGATATGTTTTTTTCAGGGATATCGATTACATGCTCCCCTGTGGCGTTGCTCCTGTATATTTCTTTTGAACCAATAACAAAATAGACTGGCACGCCCTGGTTGTTGAGGCTGAGGTTGTTGTTGTAATGCAATCTTGCACTCATGTTTTTAAGCGTGCCCGGCACGTAGAAAGACGAATAAAGGTTGATAATGCCGCGTATGCCGGGAAATTCATAGTAATCACTGGCATTGCCGCTGGTCGTGTATTCCGTAAGCTCGGAGGTTTTGTAAGTGACCTTAAGATAGCCGCCGCCCACGTATGTGCTCTGGTTTGTTGTGAAGTTCAGCTGTATAATGTTCTGGCCGGCCGCAAAGTATGAGCAGTATGACGGATTCGTTTTTGAACATATGGTCCAGTTGTCCGCCGAAAAATTTACGGCGCTCTTGACGTACGTTCCTGCAGCCTGGCCATTGATGTAAAGCAAAAAATTGTTGCCGACGTTCATTTCAAGATACGCGCCGGTCACGTTGACGTCGACAGGAAGCGTGATGACCTTTGTTATGTTACCGTCGCCCTCGTAGCCGCCGAAATATATGAACTCCGAATTGGTTTTCGAGACTTTCGTTACGTAAACCTTCGCAAGATATCCGTTGACAGGTTTCGTTTTTTCATAACCTGATACAACAGTCGACAGCCTGGCCACAAAATCCGAATAAGAGTCGTCGCTGGCATATATCGTTTCGTCGTTGAAAGAAACCTCGTAGTTGAGACCAGTGTTTCCTAAAACTTCGCTGAAAATGTCCCTTGTCAGATTACTAGCGACACTCATGTTGCCGCCGGCCCAGAAAGAGCCGATAACGTCGAGAATGGTCCTGTTCATCTCTTCTTGTGTAAGGTTGTATTTGGTCAGGTTGACGACGTCCGATACCGAGCTGATTCTGGCTTCCTGAAACAATGCGGCGATATCCTTGCCGGCATAGTAATAGCGCTGATAGCGTAACTCGGGCGTCGAATAAGTGAACGAAATTCCCGCCAAAAAAGTCGATACCGACAGCAACAAAGTTATCGCCACAATTGCGTCGAGCGATAGCAGAAAACCGCGCTTCATACCTTTATATTTAAAACAGTCAAAATAAATATCAAGGTGAGAGCGGTGGATTTCAAGAAATTCATCAAATCGAAATTCGGCAAGGACATATTTTCCATAAAAGACAATGATTTGCTCAAGGAACGCCTCAAAATAGAAAAGGAAGTAGAGAGGATTTCCGACGACCTCAGGGGTATTGCCGAAAAAATCCAGAAGCTCATGCTCGAGTCGAAGGGCCAGCCCAATACACTCAAGATGCTTAACGTGCAGAAAATCAAGGCGTTTAGTCTCGAGTCTCGCACGAAGCAGATTGAAGCATCTCATTTTCTCCGCGAATTGCAGCTTCTACTGCTTGTCCAGGCCATGAAACAGCGCGAGAAGAGCGAGAAAATTTCGTCGATAGCGAAGGAAATTCTCGACACGGACATGGACAGGCTGAGCGAAGTGCTTACCGATACCGATGTACGAGAAGCGTTGGAAGAAGGCCGTCTGGATAAGGTGAAGGAAAAGCTGGAACGGGTCTTCGGCAAGCAGCAGATGCTCGTCGACGAGGAATCGCAGGAGCTCATGCACGCCATAAACGACCTGGAAAAGGTGGATGAAGAGACGGCGATGCGCATGGCCGGCGAGAAAGCGAAGTCGATAACAGAGGAAAAGAAGGAAGAGGACACAGAGTGATTTTTTTTCTGGTGGTTTTATGGGCGAACTGAGAGAGTCGCTTTTGAAACAGCAGCTCCAGCACGAACTGGACACCGCCAGGAAGCTTGAAGCGGACGGTAAATCAAAGCAGGCGACAACACACTACAAGGTCGCCGCATCTATTTACAGGCGCCTGGCTTACATATCCCCCAGAGGCGAAGCTGCATCACTGTTCCATTCTGCTGACCAGTTCGAGGGCGTCAGTAGCGCTCGAAAGAAGTCCGAACAGCCAATAGACAAAATGATAGTTTACGAAAAGCCCACGACGAAGTGGGAAGACATAGGCGGTCTAAAGGAAGCGAAGCGCGAGGTAAGGGAGTCGATAATCCTGCCCATGATTGCTGGCAAGCCGGCGTTTGTGGAGGTGCCGCGCACGATACTGCTTTACGGGCCTCCGGGAACCGGAAAAACGCTGCTAGCCAAGGCGGCCAGCAACACGCTGAAGGCGAACTTCTTCGAGGCGAAGACATCGACTCTCCTCTCCAAATATTATGGCGAATCTGAGAAGATCATAGGCGCGCTTTTCGAAAAGGCAAGAAAAAACCAGCCCTCGCTTATTTTCATGGACGAGTTCGACTCGATAATGATCACCAGGGAAGCCGGCGTCCACGAAGCGACGAGAAGGGTCATATCCCAGCTGCTCGTGGAGATAGACGGCTTCTCGACCAAGAAGGACGAAAAGGTCATAATAATGGCCGCCACGAACAGGCCATGGGATCTCGATGACGCGATGATATCGAGGTTCCAGAGAAAGATATACGTGCCGCTGCCGGACGTCGATTCGAGAAGGAAGATATTCGAAATACACGTTAAAGGCTCGTCGCTGTCAGGCATAACCATCGACGAACTGGCAGAAATGAGCGAGGGTTATTCCGGCCGTGACATAGCCAGCATATGCCGCGAGGCCATAATGTTCATGATACGCGAGCAGAACCCGAATCTCGAAGATATGACGGCGACACAGGTGGAGAAATACGCCATTAAATACAGGCCGCTCACTAAGGATGATTTTACATACGCGCTTTCAAAAATAAAGAAGACCGTGAGCCAGAAACTGATAAAGAGATACGATGACTGGAAGGAAAACATCAGCGTCTGAGACGCTGGCATTATAAAGTTTAGCGTTTAATTTTTCTTATGGACAAGCAACAGCCCCATGCCAACGCGAAAGAAGTGAAAAAAACGACGAAAGAAGTGGAAAGCCTGGCCAAAAAAGCGGAAAAAATGGCCAAGTCGGGCAAGTGCGCTGAAGCAGCCGAAGTCTATCAGGAGGCCGCCAGGCTGGCTGAATCGGTAAACGACAAACGAGCCGTCGACTTCTGCCTTGAGGAGGTGCAGTGCAACCTCAAGCTGGGCAAGGATTTCAACACGGGCTGGGCATACAAGTCCGCTGCGTTTTACTCGTTCTCTTTCAATGACTTCAACAACACCATGAACTTCGCAACCAAGGCGATAGACTATTTCACACGCGCAGGCTCGCTATATGCGGTGCAGTGGTGCTACAACCTGATGGGGCAGGCGGCCGAGAAGATGAACGACTACAACTTGGCAATCAAAAATTACAGGAAATCACTCGACATCGAATACAGCGAGGAGATAGAAAAAAGGATACATGACATCGCCAGAATCGCCCCGCATCTCAGCATAAGCCATACCTGCGAGAGCGACGTGGTAAAGGAAGGCGAAAAAGTCAAAGTAACGCTTGCACTAAGAAACGATACGAAAGAGACGCTCAGTGATATAAGGATACTTGGCGTAAAGGCGAACGTTCTCGAAAGCGTCGCTTCCATGAAGCCTGGCGAGTCCAGAGCGCTCAGTTACATGGTCACGTCATCCGAAAACGTGAAGCCGTTTTACTCGAAGGTTGAATGGAAAAACGCCAGGGGCGAGCGCATGGAAAGCGAGATAGAGCCGCCGAGAATGTGCGTCATCCCTAACATCGATGTGAGGCCGTATCTTAGGGAGCGATTGGAAGTCGGCAAAAAGTCATATTTCGTGGTTTCCGTGGCCAACAACTCAAGGCAACCCATAAGCGACGTGAACCTGGTCATGAATTTCCCGGTGGAAATAAAAGTCGACCCTGTTAGCGGCTACGAGATAGAAAAGATAAACCCCGGCGAGGAGAAGGGTTTCGTTTTCAAGATACTGCCGATGGTCACGGGCAAAACGATGCTCAAGCCCGCGATAAGCTTCCACGACCTGCGCGGCAGGAATTTCATCAAGGATATCGAGCCTTTCGTATTGGAGGAATCGCTGCAGACGGCGCGTACAGCCGCTAGCAACGGCCAGACCAGCAAAGAGAACATGGACAAGCTCAATTATACCCAGAAGTTCAGAAGATTCCTGCAGAACTTCATACATCCGAAAGAAATAAGCGAGCACGAGTTCGTGAAAATGAAGGCGGACCTGCAGTCGACAATAAAAGGATACACACTAAAAGGGACGGACATAAAGACTGTTTCGAGCCACGTCCTTGAGGAATGCAGGGATTTTGCGGCTGTCGCGTCGCATGAGTTCGACAATGAAAGGCTATACCTTTTCTCCGGCGAGTCCAGCGACGGCGACACTTACCTTCTTACCTGCGTGCTACGAGAAGACGATAGTCTTGTTCACGTCGCCTTCAAACTCTACTCATCCAAGGATGAAGAGCTTGAAAATCTATCAGAAAAGATTGCCGACATAGTCAAATACACAGTCATAGCCATGTCGCTAGCGACTGAAATACAGAAAATCGAGGTCAGCGAGACCATAAACATTATAGATTCGATCGTTCAGCGTTCAAAAATAGGGGAAAAAATCAGGAAAAAAGACAAGAATGTAGATATAAAGGATTCCATCGTTCAGAGAACCGATTTGTAGCTTATTTTTTCTTGCGCTTCTTATCTTCCTTTACTTCCTCAACCGGCTCCTGGAACTCCTTGGCGGTCTTCATTTCATCGGCTTCAAGCCACACTATGAACAGACCGATGAGTATCAGGAATATCGGTATGACTCCCGTGAGCACGGTTACGAAGTTGCTAAGCCAGTCTATCCCGAACGTTCCCTTTACGCCCATTATGGGGTAAACCGAGTCAACGAAAAGCCCAAGACCAACCAGCACAAGCACAAGTCCCAATATTATTTTTACCATCGCGTGCATATTTACACCTCTTAAATAGAATTGGCCGTATAAGTTTTTATAGCTTTCATGCCAAAATATGTTTAAATATCTAATCATTCTAAATCATTCCTACAGTGGTCGGTATGAACAGAAACATGAAGCAGCTATGGAAGAAACCGAGGCAGAATCTGGGCAGCCTGTGGAAGGAAAGAATTATTGCCTGGAGAAACGAGAATGTAGTCACCAAACTGTCCGGGCCGACCAGGCTCGATAGGGCCAGGACGCTTGGTTACAAAGCCAAGCAGGGCTTCGTCATCGCCAGAGTGCGCGTCATGAAGGGTAAACGAAAGCGCCCCAAATTCACGGGCGGCCGCGGACCCAGCAAGAGAGGACGCTTCTTCTCTTCGGGCAAGTCCAACCAGATAATGGGCGAGGAACGCGCTGCAAGGAAGTTCCCCAACATGGAGATACTTAATTCTTATTTCGTCGGAGAAGACGGCCAGTTCGAGTGGTTCGAAGTCATACTGGTCGATCCTGAAAGCCCGGTCATAGCGAGCGACAGCGAGAGAAAGTGGATCACCGAGAAGCAGCATGCCGGCAGGGTTTTCAAGGGCCTTACATCGTCCGGCAAGAAAATGCGCGGCCTCAGAAAAGCTTAAACCTTTTGCTTTTAGTGCTGATTTTGAAAAATAAATATCAGGAAACCATATTATTAGCGAGGTGTTGGTATGCGCATAGTTTTCAAAATAGGCGGCTCGATAATATGCCCGAAGGGCGTGCCGGACATTAATTACGTCAAAAAGCTTTCAAAATTCCTGCTGGAACTTAAAAGAAAAAATGCCTTAATCATCGTAGTCGGCGGCGGCAAGATGACCAAGGACTACATACGCTCGGCGCGGACGCTTAAGCCTTCCGAGAGCCTGCTCGACACCATGGGCATTCTGGGCGCGCGCATGAATGCCATGGTCGTGATGGCGTCGCTGGGGAAGCACGCATATCCGAAAATCGTCAAAAACAAGGAAGAGCTGGAGCATGGAATTTCGACGGGCAAGGTCGTGGTAATGGGAGGAACCGTGCCTGGCCAGACGACCAACGCCGTCGCAGTGGCCGCGGCCCAGTTCTTCAGGGCGAATCTGATAATAATAGGCACTGACGTCAAAGGCGTATACGACAAGGATCCTAGAAAATATAAAAGCGCCAGGATGATAAGCAAGATAAAAACCCAGGACCTTTACCGCATGGTGAAGGTCAAGAAGCACGTTGCTGGCCCCCTGACCGTCATGGACACAGTCGCTGCACGGCTGCTCGAAAAGACGAAGATAAAGGCCATACTGCTGGACGGCAGGAACATGGAGAACATGAAAAAAGCCATAAACTGCAAGAGCTTCGCAGGTACGTCCATAGAATGAAGGTTGTTGTATGTATATTGTTGTGATGATAACGTGCCCGGGCGTCGAAGACGGCGAGCGCATAGCGGACATGCTTCTCAGGGAGCGCCTGGCCGCTTGCGTGAACATAATTCCCGGACTGAAATCTAAATTCTGGTGGACGGGCAAAATACACACGGCAGACGAGGCGCTGCTGGTCGTGAAGACGAAGAAAGCCGTCCTGCGCGAACTGATAAAAAAAGTCAAAGCCGTGCACCAATACACCAACCCGGAGATTATAGCGCTTCCGATTATCGGAGGCTCGAAAGAATTCACCAGGTGGATAGAAGATGAAACAAAATAAAGAGCTGGTTTTCGCCCAGGAGACCGCCAGAAAGGCTGGAAAACTCATCCTCAGCCAGACCGGTAACAGGCGGATTCTCGCATTCAAATCGAAAATCGACTTTGTCACAAACGTCGACAAGAATTCGGAGAAGCTGATAACATCGATGATAAGGCATCGTTTCCCCGGTCATGGCATAATGGCCGAGGAAGGCACCAAGATAGAAAACGAAGAAAACATGTGGATAATCGACCCGCTTGACGGCACGACTAATTTCACGCATGGTTACCCTTTCTTCTGCGTTTCCATCGCGCTGGTAAGGAATGGAGTACAATCGCTGGGCGTGGTTTATGATCCGATAAGGGACGAAATGTTCCACGCAGTCGCCGGCCACGGAGCGTATCTCAACGGCAAAAGGATACGCGTCTCAAAAGCAGTCGAGTTAAAAGACTCGCTTCTAACGACGGGCTTCTATTATGAGCGCGGGGAAATCATGCGCAAGACGCTCGAAAAGATGGGCGACTTCCTGTCAAGAAATGTCCACGGCGTGCGCAGGGACGGCTCTGCCGCTCTCGACATGTGTTACGTCGCTTGCGGGCGTATCGACGGCTACTGGGAATACGTCCTCAGCCCATGGGACTTCGCGGCGTCGTCGCTCATCGCCATGGAAGCAGGCACGAAAGTCACGTCGCCTGACGGAAAACCGATAGAAATGAAAAGAATGGGAGTGCTGGCAGCCAACCCCGAAATTCACAAAAAAATGCTCGATGTCGTGCGCGCCTGACTCAGAAATCAAACAGCCTTTTTCTGCCCGTATATTTTTTGTACATTTCATCGACCGTCCTCTTGTTAACGAAAGGCTTGTGATGGCGGAAGCCGCCGCCGAACGCCTCAGGTATGTGCATCAGCTCGTGGATGATTGTCTTGGTCTGGTCGTCGTATGAAAGCCGGTCGAACTTTTCCGTTATCACTTCTATTACGTATTGCGTGGGAATGCCGAGCGCCTTCTGCATTATGCGGGAGAGGACATGGATTCTCGCTAGCGTATATCGGCTCTCCGAGCCGCGCGAGCGCATGAACCACACGCGCGACAGGTCGACGTGCTCCATGCCGAGCTTCGCGATTATCTCGCGTGCGCGTTTGTCTATGTCCGGAGCGCGTTCGTAGTTTATCATAATCACACCTTCAGGCGCCCGGACAATATTTCTATCGCCTTCGTCACGTCCGCGTCCTTGAAAACCAGCAGTGTGTCCCTGTAGCAGGAAACGAACTCGACGACGTTTATGTTCTCGGTGGTGAGCGACGAAAGAAAATATGCTATCACACCGGGCGTGTCTTCCAGCGACGCTTGGCTTATGATGGTTATCATGCTCAGGCCAGTCTGAACTTTAAGCAGATTTCTGTTTTTGACGTTATCCGCATCGCGCTCATCTATTATATAGGTATAACCGCTTGTGCTTTTCGCTGAGGCTATGGCAGGCACGTCCAGCCTGCCGCCCGAGATGATTACGGCTATCCTGTCGCGCATCTCGAGCCTGCTCGATCTGACGACTTTCAGCATCCTCTGCTCGGCATTCCTGCGTTCTTTCGCGAATCTCCTGCCAAGTCTCATGAGAGCCGCCTTTATGGCGTCGAAATTTTTACCGCCCATTTCCCCTTCTATTACCCTCGCCAGCGCAGAATAATTTATCACCCCGCGCTCCAGGGCTTCCTGCAGGTATGGTTTACCCTTCACAAACAATCTCACGTTTTCCGAAACGCTTATGGCTTTTTTCATATTTTCCGTGCCGCTATGATTAAATGTCCCATTTGAAACAAAAATGTCCCGTTATGTCTTAAATAACGCGGAAGCTTTAAAAGCGTTTAAAGCGACAGATAGCGACATGAATCAAAATACGGATTTCAAGAAAGGGATCTTTCAGGTCCAAGCATCTAGTGGAGTGGTTCCTGAGTCTATGATAGACTTCTTCTACAACTCTATATCCAAAATATACACAGGCGGCGAACTGGACAAAGTTGTACAGGAATGTATCAAAAGCTATCAGGACGAACTCTGTGAAAAATAGAAATTTCTCAGCTTGGCGTCATTTTCTTTATTTTTATTTAATTAAGTTAGAATTAGGAATAGAATATTATGAGCAGTTTTGACGAATTCAGGAAAGAGGTCGTGGCTTCGCTGGCGAAGGAGACAGGCCTGAAAAGCGAGGAGATAACGCTGGAAAAGCCACCCGAGAACATGGGCGACCTGGCTTTCCCGTGTTTCATACTTTCGAAAAAATTCAGGAAAGCTCCCGATGCGATAGCGATGGAAATGTCGGATAAGATGAAGCCGCACGGCCTCATAACGCGGGCCGAGCAGAAAGGCGGTTATGTCAACTTCTTCGCGGACTGGGACAAGATAGGTCAATCGACAGTCGAGACCGTGCTGGACGCCGGCGAGAGTTACGGGCGCGGGCCCATGAAAGGGAACGTGATGGTGGAATACTGTCACTTCAACACGCACAAGGCCGTCCACATCGGCCACATAAGGACGGCGTGCCTGGGCGAATCGCTTTCCAGATTACTGACATTCTGCGGATACAATGTCATACGCGTCAACTATCAGGGAGACATAGGGCCGCATGTCGCGAGATGTTTATGGGGCCTCACGAAAATTCATGGCGGCAAAGGACCCGAAAGCGAGAGAGGAAAACGGCTCGGCACCATATACGCCGAGGCCAGCAAAAAAATAAAAGAAGACGCTGGCTTGGAGGAAGAAGTGAACGAAATAAACAGAAAAATTTACGCCGGCGACCATGAGATGACAAAAATATGGAAAGAAACAAGGCAGTGGAGCCTTGATTATTTTGACACTATTTACAAAAGTTTCGGCATAAAGTTCGACCGCTTCTATTTCGAGAGCGAGACCGAGAAGCCTGGTACGGAAATATCCAAAAAGCTGCTGAAAAAAGGCGTGGCCAAGGAGAGCGAGGGCGCGGTTTTGATAGATCTGGAGAAATACGGCCTCGGGATGTACCTTTTGCTGAAATCAGACGGCACTCCGCTTTATTCGGCCAAGGACCTCGGGCTTTCCGAACTCAAGATAAAAGAATACAAAATAGACAAGTCCATACACGTGGTCGGCTCGGAGCAGAAGATGTATTTTCAGCAGCTGTTCAAGACGTTCGAGCTGATGGCCTCGCCGCTCGCCGGCAAGAGCCACCATTTATGTTATGAACTGGTAAACCTTCCCACGGGCAAGATGGCGTCGCGCGAAGGGATAGTCATACTTTATGAAGATGTCCTGGGTGAGCTGGAGAAGCACGCACACGAGGAAACCGAGAAGAGAAACAAAGAGATGAAAAACAGCGAGCTCAGCGAGGCCTCGAGGACGATAGCGCTGGCGTCGCTCAAATACGACATGATCAAGACATCTCCAAGCAAGACCATAATCTTCGACTGGAAGAGCGCTCTGGACTTCGAGGGCAATGCAGCACCGTATCTGCTTTACACATATGCGCGCGCCCGCTCCATACTTAAAAACGCAGGAAAAAGGCCAAGCGCTTTCGATATGTCGCTCCTGAAAGAGCCGCATGAAAGGCACCTTTTCAGGCTGCTTTCGGAATTCCCTGAAACAATCGCCAGGTCAGCCGGGGATATGAGGCCGCATTACATAGCGAATTTCTGCTACGACATCTGCACCAGGTTCAACGAGTTCTACCAGTTCATGCCGGTCCTCAAGGCTGAAGAAAACATGAAGCACGCGAGACTGGCATTGGTCGAAGCGGTGGCGTTAGTCCTTAAGTCAGGCATGAATCTTCTCGGCATAAGCTCCCTCGAGAGGATGTGAAGTCTTTTAATGGGGAAACCTCATAATTTAATTATGAAATATATTTTTGCCTTTTTACTGGTATCCGTTATACTGGTAGCCGGGTGTATAGCCATAGAAGAGCAGGGCGCGCAGCAGTGCACGGAACCGGAGAAACTGATTAAGGGCTCATGTTGTTTTGACAACGACGATAACGGTGTCTGCGACATAAACGAGCGGTCGTGTCCTGCATCATGTGACGATGCGAACAAATGCACGGGCGATGAGTGTTCACTACAGACGAACTTCGAATGCGCACACAGAACCATATCGCCGTGCTGCGGCAACGGCGTGTGCGAGAGTGCGGAAGACAACGCCAACGAATGCCCCGACGATTGTACTGTCATAAAAATGACGGAGTTCATCCAGTCATACACAGGCCCGGATTATATGGATAATGACACTTACGTGTTCATACACACGGGCAGCAACGAGACCGACAAGAAGCCGGACTTCTACATTAACATAACTGCAGACAAGATAAAACTCCGCAATATAAGAGCGACGTACAACTGCACTGACTCAGCGACGAACCACAAGATAGACAGCATATCCGTGGACAGGGTCGAAGCCGTGGAAGATTACTCCGAATTCGGCTTCGAGAACAAATTCGACAGCGCAGACTATTCGATTTACACATCATTCTATTCCAAGGAACTCAGGTGGAGAATAGACGTCAGCGAGCTTAACGTAAGCAAGACCGTCGAATTCAGGATGAGAATAATAAATAAAAATTACAAAGTGAGAAGCAAGCTGACATGCGATTTCGACTTCTACACGCTTGAGCCGCTGAAACACGTGAAGAAGAAACTGAAAATATCATATATTTAGCGGAAAAAAATCAAATCCGCATTATTTTTATGCCGTTCTGGCCTATGACGAATGGGTGTATGTCGCTCGAGTGATTGGTGACCCTCATTTTTCTTATGGCAAGCGACCTCTTGTATTTGGCTATGCCCATGAACTGCAGGATCACGATGCTGTCGACCATGAACTCGATGACGCCGGTTCTTGAAAGGTTTTTGCTCTCTTCCGGTATCTCGGCGACGACGAGCACGGTCTTACCCATTTCCCTCAGCTTTTGCAGCACAGCGAAAAGGTTTTTCCTTATTTTGTAAGGCTCCTGCACGTAAAGCTCGAACATGCTGACAGAGTCTATGACTATCCTCTTTGCCTGGGCCATCTCCTTGCTTATGGACACGTTTTCAAGCAGTTTCTCTATGTCGTAAGGTTCGACCTCTACTATCTTCAAAGAGCCGCTTTTCTCGAGGGCTTCCATATCCCATCCGATCTTGGTGGCCTGCTTCCTTATGTTTTTTGCAGTGTCTCCGGCGGTTATGTAAAGACCTTTTTCATTGTATTTTTTGGCACCCATGTAGATGAACTGTGAGGAAAAAATAGATTTGCCGGTGCCAGTCTTGCCGGTCACGAGATTTATGCTGCTTTCATCGAAGCCGCCTTCCATCAGGTCGTCAAGGCCTGTTATGCCTGTCGGAATTCTCATACTATTCTTTTGTTATGCTGTTTAATAAATTTTAAACCGGAAAACAATTAGTAAACATGGTGAGAAAGGCGATAGTCGCGGGTATGTTCTACCCCGGCACGGAAGATGATTTAAGAAAAGTTCTGACGGCTCTTTTTCGCGGCACGGACAAAGGCGCTTTTTCAGCAGTAGTATCCCCTCATGCCGGCTATCAGTATTCCGGCAGGACGGCCGCGCTCGCCATAAGTTCGCTGAAGCCGTCAAAGAGCTTCATTGTTCTCGGCCCCAATCACAACCTCATCGGGCCGGAATTCTCCATAATGAGTTCCGAGCCATGGCACACGCCATTAGGAACGGTGGAAATCGACACGTCGCTAGCGCAACAGCTTAAAAAATGCCAGGTCATTGAAGAGGACGACTTGGCGCATGCGCATGAACATTCCATAGAGGTCCAGCTGCCGTTCCTGCAGCACAAATTCAAAAATTTCAGGTTCGTTCCCATAAGCATTTCAGGCACGGATTACTCCAAAGAGTTTCTGGAAAAATGCGTTTTACTGGGAAAACACATTGCAACGGTTGCGAGAGGCAATATTGGCGTCATAGCCTCGTCTGATTTTTCACACTACCTGCCAGTTAGCGCCGCTGAAAAAAAGGATACAAAGGCTTTCGCCATGATAGAAAAGCTGGACGTGGCAGGGTTCTTTACCACGCTAGAAAAGACAGACGCCTCCGTCTGCGGCTACGCGCCTATCGCCGTCGTGATGAGCGCGGCGAAAGCGAGCGGTATGAAAAAAGCCGTGATTATAAACAAGACCAATTCAGGCGACGTGACCGGCGACTATTCTTCGGTCGTGGCCTATTATGCGATTGGCTTCAAGTGAAATCAATCCTTTCTAAGCGGCGTCTGAGGCGACTCGTCGCACAAAAACAGTTTCTTAAGATTTGGATGGTTTTTCACATCGATGCCCAGCATCTCGTGCAGCTCGCGCTCGAAAAGGTTCGCTCCGTGATATACGCCGGTTATGCTCTCTATCTCGCTTTTTTTCTTATCTATGGCGACTCGTATGTTAATCGTTTTCTTTTTGTGGATGAAGTGATAAATAACGTCAATCCTCTTTCCGTTGTCATTGCCCGTGATGGCTGATATGCGCTCCAGTCCAATCGCTTTCAGATGTTTCAGAAGCGGTATGAGTTCGCTAGCGCTGGTCTCAAGCCAGTAGTTGCCGTTTTCCATTTTTGGGTTGAGCTTTTCTATGTAGCTTTCGACATGCATATGAAAATCACATCCTTCCCATGACCTTGACTATCGCGTCTATCAGGGCTTCAGGCCTCGGCGGGCAGCCCGGCACGTAAACATCGACAGGCAGGATTTTGTCCAATGGCCCGACCACGTTGTAACTGTCGTAAAACACGCCTTTCGATATAGGACACGCACCATAAGCGATGACGTACTTGGGATTGGGCATCTGCTGGTATATCGCCAGCAACCGTTCTTTCATTTTAACATTAACAGGCCCTTCCACGACCAGTATGTCGGCATGCCTTGGCGATCCCTTTGCGAGTATGCCGAAGCGTTCGACATCGTACTTGGGCGAGAGAGCGGCGACTATTTCGATGGAACACCCGTTGCAGCCGCTCGCGCCGATGTGCAGCAGCCAGGCCGATTTCCTCCTGAAAAAACCATGCAAACCGCCTTTTTTCCATTTACCGGAATGCTTTCCCCCCGCTTCGCTTATTTTGAGCATTTCCTCGTTCATAAAAATATCACCATGATTAGTATGGCAGTCACGCCCACGACCATCCATAAAAGGTAGTCTGTCAGCCTGCCGGAATGGAGCTTGCGTATTTCATCTATGCGCAGGCTCTGCTTTATCGAACCGTAAAAATTATCCGCGCCGACATCCGCCATTGGGAACGGCTCGCCACACGTGTAAGGCTCGTTCTTCCAGCCCTCGGTTTTTTTGCCCCTGTTGCCCGTCAGGTATATTATCAGGCCAATGCAGATGAAGCCGAGAAAAGCCAGAATGAAATGCGACCAGTTTTCGAACATCATACACCCCCCAGCACGGCAGTTATATATTGGCCCTGATTCAATAAAGCGGCGGCCGCGCTCTCGACTGCGCCAATCGCCAGCTGCGGGAAAACGCCTAAAAACACGCATATAGCAGCCAGTATGATGACGGGCAGCAGCATCGCCAGCGGCGTTTTTTCTCGTATCTCGCATTTGCTGCGGCCCAGGAACACGCTAGCGAACGCTTTCACGTAGTAAATCAGTGTCATGGCGGAAACTATGATCGCAATCGCGGTAAGGGCGGGGCTTATTTCCCACGTGGCCGAGTAAATCATCCATTTGGACACGAAACCGTTGAATGGCGGAAGACCGATGATGCTCAGCGCTCCGATGCCGAAGCATATCATGACCAGCGGGAGCTGCTTCCCAAGGCCGCCGAGGTCGTTCATGTCTTTCTTTCCCGTGTGCCATATGATTATGCCCGCTGCCAGGAAAAGCAGCGATTTAATGACGATGTTGTTGACAAGGTGGAATATCGCAGCCGAAACGCCAAGCTGCGTGCCAAGGCCAAACGCCAGGAAAATGTAACCACTCTGGCTGACAGTCGAATAAGCTATCATACGCTTCACGTTCGTCTGGGCTATGGCTATTATGCCTCCGATAATCATGGTCAAAACGCCGAAAGCCACGAACATCCACATGACGCCCGAAAAGCCGAATACCGTGAATATTATCCTCATGACAGTGTACACGCCGGTTCCCACTACGACGCCTGAAAGCATCGCGGATATGGGGCTCGGTGCGACAGGATGGACATCAGGCAGCCAGAAGTGGAAAGGCACTATCGCGGACTTAAGAGCGAATCCTCCTATGAGAAATCCGAACGCTACGTTGAATGCGATGTCCGGTCCGACCTTCATGGCTATGTCCGCCATGTTCAGCGTCCCCGTAAGACCGTAGAGCATGGCTATTCCCAGAAGAATGAAAGAGGAAGCCAGCGGACCTAGGACTATATATTTAAGCGCGCCTTCTATCGCTTCCTTGTCCGTGTTGAAGGCGACCAGACCGTAACACGCGATTGAAAGGATCTCGAAGAAAACATACATGTTGAACACGTCGCCGGTAAGCGTCACGCCGAGAAGCCCGGCTGTCATGAGGCACAATAACGTGAAGAAACGGCTCCTTCGCTCCCGTACGTATTTGGTGGAGTAGACGGCAACCAGCATGGCCATGCCAGTCACCAGAAGGCCCATTAGAGCGTTGAAACTATCGACGACCCATACAATGCCAAAGGGCGGCGTCCATCCGCTGAACTCCATTATCACCGTCTGGCCCTGCATAAAAACCGAGGCCATGACGAGAAACGAGAACAATATCGCAGCCAGCGGGACGAAGCTTCGCCTGAAGACAGGCGTAAGAAAAGCGCCTACGAGCAAAACTACTATAGCGTATTCAATCATTCAACCACTGAGTTCATTCATCTTATCCGTATCGAGAGTTTTGAAATGCCGGTATGCGAGTATCGTGACGCTCAGCGCGAGCGCTGTGACGCTGAGCTGGACGACTATTGACGTGAGGACTAATGCCTGCGGAATCGGGTCTACCGCGCGCACGGGGAATGACATCAGGTTTTCAGGAGTGATGATGGGCGCTATGCCACCCTCCATGTAACCCATGGAAATGAACAGGAGATGTATGAAATTGGTGAAGACACCCAGGCCTATCAGCTTCTTGAGCAGGTTCTTTTTGACAACCACGCAGTACGCTCCTATCACTGCAAGCAATGCCGCGGTTATCAGTGTTATTATCATCGACTCACTCCCTTAACAGCAATATGACGATGAGAGTCAGCGCTCCCAGAACCATGACGCCGCCGGCCACGTTGAGCGCGACCACTTCGACGGAACTCCACAGGCCGAACAGTCCGAAGAGCCCGGAGTAACTGCGTACGAACGTTTCGAATAGTATGACATACGCCACGACCAAGACGGCCATCCCCTCAAGTATGTGTATCGCTCTTTCGCTCATCTTACCCTCGGCCTCGTCAGCGCCAAAAGCGACGGCTATGAGGGCGAATCCCGATGCGACCATCGCTCCCCCAGGGAAAGAGCCGCCTGGTGTCAGGTGCCCGTGAAACATTATGGCCACGCCCAGCAGGATTACGAATGGAGCGATGCCCCTTATCACGGTCCGTATTATAACGTCCATTATTTCTTCCTCCTGACGAAGTTGAGACCTGTTATGGCCAGGACACCGGCCGCGGCCGTGAACAGGACGGTCTCCTCGCCCATGGTATCGAAACCCCTGAAATCCCAGACTATCGCCGATACGATGTTGGACGAGCCAGTCGCTTCAAGCCCGTTCTCGTTGTAATATCTGGCAACTTTCTTGTTCTCCCATTTCATGAAGAGAGGCGACGCGAAAACGCCTGTTATTACTACAAAAATGGCTATCAGGCATGCGGCCAGCAGCAGCTTCTCGGACGTTCTCATTCATGCCTCCCGGTTTTGCGTATGGCTATGACGTAAATAAGCGTTGAAAGGCCTGCATTAACCGCTGCTTCGGTTATGGCTATGTCAGGCGCTTGCAAAGCAAGAAACGTGGTTGCCAGGCACATCGAAGCGACTGCTAAGAATATGACTGCGTGCAGCAGGTCTTTGGTCCGGACTGCCAGTACGCTGAAGAGCACTATGGGTACCGAGAGCAGTACAAGTATCATATAATATTATTGCCGTGCCCATGTAAATAAATTAAGAATCAGCGCTGCGCTTTTTGGGCCAGGTCCTGTATTTCGCCGGCGAGCGTGTTCATCTGGCCGACTATGTTTTTCATCTGCTCTTCTATTTCCATGCCGGCTTTCTCCACTTCCTTGAAGCGCTCGTCCATCAGCTTCTTCGCGGTAGCCATGTCATTGTCCAGGAATATGCCCGCCCCGACGTTCACTATGACTTTCTTGTTGTCCGATATTTTACCGCGACTGAAGCATCCGCCGCCTATGGGGACGAGAATTTCGTTTTCGTCTTTCAGCTTTTCGAGATCCTCCATGGAAAGCATTGTAGACCTGAGCTCAATCAGCTGCTGCTCGACAATCTGTATCTGCTGCTTAAGCGCCTCGAGGTTCTGCGC
>JAZDFI010000028.1:0-46979 GCA_043808015.1 Candidatus Aenigmatarchaeota archaeon | reverse complement strand
CCTGTTTTATGGGTTTTCCGTTGTTTATCGTGCCTACGGACACAAGCAGCTTTGCTTCAGGGTCATTCCTTGTGGGATGGTTGTTTATCCATGTCGAAAGGTATGGGACAGAAGAAACCAACGGTATCGGCCTATAACCCGTTTTGCCCGTTACCTGTATGTGAACAAGGTTATTGTCCTTGAAAACAACGCTTTTTATCTTCAGGCCGACAAGTTCGCCTATCCTACAACCCGATTCATACAGAATAGCGATTATGGCCTTGTCCCTTATGTTTGATGCGCTTTCTATCAACCTTTTGACTTCTTCCTGTGTCAGCATTTCTTCCGCTGTTTTTTTGTTGTTGACTTGGCCTAGCTTTATCCATCTTACCTTTTTGGGAAACTCTTCCCCGTCGCCTTCAAGCCACTTGTAGAATTTCTTCAGGGTCTTCCTGTGGTCTCTTTTAGTCCAATCCGCATAATCGGACAGGTTTATCTTGGCGACGAGCTTTTCTATGTCCTCTCTTGTCGCTTCCTTGAAGCCAACTTCAAGCCATTTGCATATGTTTCTTAGTGCGTGCCTGTGCTTGTCGATTCTTGATTTTGAAAGGTTTTCTGACACACAAAACTCGTAGAATTTTTCAGCGATTTCTTCATTCGGACTCAGATTCATATCCATACATTCACCCAAGGGTCTATATTGAAAACCCCTAAGTGGGAATTGAGTCCGTAAGCCCCAGGAGGGGATTGAACCCTCGGCCTATCGCTTACGAGGCGATCGCTCTTTAGCGACTGAAGCATACGAATGCTTCATCGAAATTACCACTGAGCTACTGAGGCGCAAGTTATATGGAATATTACAGAATAATTATATTAATAAACTGTTGTTATTTATCTTAACTACGGGGTCATGGTGTAGCCTGGCCTAGCATCGGAGCTTTGGGAGCTTCAGACCTGAGTTCGAATCTCAGTGACCCCATAAACCTTTTTAGGAAAAAGGTTTATCAAAAAACGGCCTTTAGAAAAAGGCTTTAGCGAAAAACGATAAAAGGTTCAGCAAAAAACTAGCGAAAAACGACGGAGAATAATATTTAAAATCGGAAGGGAGAGGTATATAATATGGAAGAATGCCTGTTTTGCAAGATAGCGGAAGGCGAGATCCCTACGCAGAAAATATACGAGGATTCCGAGCATATCGCTTTCCTCGACATCAACCCCAGGAACCCCGGCCACACGCTGGTCATGCCCAAGAAGCATTACGAGACGATCATGCAGATGCCGGACCATGAACTGGGCGAGCTTTCAAAGATTGTCAAGAAGATGGCAATCGCGGTAAAGAAGGGAATGAAAGCGGACGGCGTATCGATAGGCCAGAGCAACGAGCGGGCCGCGGGCCAAGTGATACCGCACGTCCATTTCCACGTCATTCCAAGGTTCCTGTCCGAGGGGCCACCGGGGCTCGAGAGCATACTGCCCACCAAGAAGCTGTCCAGCGAGATGTTCGCCGAGACTACGAAGAGAATAGTGGCGAACATAAGCCACTTTTCTGAAGAGCAGCCGAAATCCGGCAAGAAGCAAAAAGAAGAAGATGATGAGAAGGAAGAGGATTTCTTCAAGAAATTCTGAACACGATATGCGCCGGTAGTCTAGCCTGGTAGGACACAGGCCTTCCAAGCCTGTGACCCGGGTTCAAATCCCGGCCGGCGCATTTATCATGATAAAATGTCATGTTTGCATTTTATTCAAGTCTCTTTATTACGTGCCATCCGAACTGCGTTTTTACCGGCTTTGATATCTGACCCTTTTCGAGCTCGAATGCCGCCTTTTCAAACTCCCTTACCATTCGCCCTCTGCCGAACGTTCCAAGGTCGCCGCCTCTCTTCCCGGAAGGACACTGCGATTTTTCCTTGGCGAGATTGGAGAAATTTTCACCGTTGCTGATTCTCCTGTAAATTTCCTCGGCCTCGGGCATGGTTTTCACAAGAATGTGGGCGCAATGCACTTGATTTGCCATAATATCACCTCAAATATATTGGGATAATTGGCGCTGCGATTTATATCATTGTTTCGCCAGAAACTAATTCAGCCCATTTCATTGTTTTTTTCTTTAATGACGTTTTGCTGACCAAGTCGTCTCATGACGTTGCTCCTGTATTTGTTGATTGCACCGTATTTGTCCGCCAGCATGGCGTATTCGTTTCTCAATTCTTCGGCTCCCGGCTCTTCCATCCCCTTAAGACGCCCGAATATGCCCGGGTCGCGCACAGCCGCCCTGCCGATCATCACGCCTTTGACGCCCATATCCCTCACGAGGGCGATTTTCTCGGCCGAGTCGATGTTACCGTTCGCTATGATGTCCTTGCCTGTCGCGACGCACTCAGGCATGACTGAATAGTCCGGTTTCGCTTCGTAATTCTCGGCGCCGTGCCTCGCATGTACGATGAAAAAATCCGCGCTGACGTTTCGAATGACGTTGAGATACACCTTTCTCTGCTTCTCGAAAAGGTTCATGCCGAGGCGCATCTTTACGGAGCACGGATACCCGTGAGCCTTTACGATACTCACCATCCTGTTCAGCTTCGACACCCGCTTCATCATCGCGCATCCCAATCCCTGACTCACATATTGCGGGCTTGGGCAGCCGATGTTGAAATTGAAACCAGCGAATCCTCCAGCAGGCTCGAAGCGCCCGAGGAACGATTTCAGGTCATCCTCCCTCAGCGCCACGAGCTGAATCTGCGAGGGGACATCGTTGAGCAGCTCTATTTTACTTTCAGTATTTCTGTTCTGCGCAGCCAGGCCTGAAAGCCTGGCCATCACAGTGAAAGTCAGGTCTGCACCGTGCCGGAAGCACAGCTCCCTGAAAGCGCTGTCAGTGATGTTTTCCATTGGCGCCAGCATGAATAGAAACGTCATCAAACGAGAATATGATGGCTGGCGTAATAAGCGTCGAGACGGCGTTTATTTATATTTACAGACGTGCCAATTTTTTAATCACAAAATTTTTAGGTCGCTGGTCATGATGCTGAGGCATATCAGAAAGGTAAAGAACAGCTTTTCGTCGCTAGTCCTGTCCATATTCAGGAAGCGGAAGAACCTGAAGATAGGCCTCTACGGCCCGGTCAATTCCGGCAAGACCACGCTCGCGAACAAGATATGCATGGACTGGCTGGGCGAAGAGCTGGGCGCCGCTTCCGTCGTGCCGCACGAGACCCGCGAGATTCAGATAAAGGAGAAGGTCACGATGAAGCTCGACGGGAAATCGCTCGCGTTCAATCTTGTTGACACTCCGGGCATCGCGACGAGAATCGACTTCGAGGATTTCATAAAGCACGGTCTCGCCGATGAAGAAGCGAAGCAGCGCGCGAAAGAAGCGACGCGCGGCGTGATAGAGTCGATAAAATGGCTCAACGACATGGACATGGTACTAGTCGTTATGGACTCGACCAGGAACCCGATGAGCCAGGTTAACATAACGATTCTGGGCAACCTCGACGCGAGGAAAATCCCCTTCATAATCGTCTCGAACAAGATAGACCTGAAGAAGTCGGACACGACAAAGATACGCAACTCATTCCCCGGCTATGACGTATTGGGAGTCTCGGCGAAGAACGGAGACATGATGCAGGAGCTTTACAAGATGATGCTCAACAGACTTTGACCAAGGAAGAATCTATATGATGAGGATAAAGTTCGTCCCATACGAGAAGCTGAAAGGCAATCACGCATCCGTTCTTGAAGAGCTAAAAGAAGGGATGATAATCGTCGTCGATGCGAAGCTCTCGCCGAAGGAAGAGGCGGAGCTGATACAGGAGACCATGCGCGCCATAAACCAGCGCTTCGCGGGCATAGAGCTCGGCTCCATCGATTTCGCGCACGTAGACATCGGCGGCAAGCTGAGGTCGTCGCTTTTGGAGAAGCTTTCCGGCAAGAAGCGCGGCATCACGCTGATAGGCCCGGCGAAGCTCATACGCAGGATAGAGCAGAAGCCTGAGGAATTAATGCTTTATTTCTGAAAAAAGCTTTATATATCTATAAATATAATAAAATAGATATTTAATGTATGTATAAATGCATTAAAACATAAAAATATAAGATGTATATAGTTAAAAGTGATGAAAATGGAATTGGAAAAATCAAGAGAAATATTAAGGATATTGAAAACTTTTAACCCGTGGTGGGAAACGGGCAGAATTGAGAATGTAGAAGAGTTCAGACGTCTGGATTTAGAGGCGACAAAGAGCCGTCTGCATGATAATGAAATAATTACCATAGTCGGAGCAAGACAGGTTGGCAAAACGACAATAATGGAACAGCTGATAGAACACGTTTTAGGGGAGGAAAAACCGGAAAACATATTGTTTGTCAGGGCGGATAATTCGGGTTTAAACGCGGTTTCAAAGAATCCCATAGAGGACTCTCTGCAGGTTTATCAGGAATACGTTCTCAAGGAAGAAATCAGCCGCATAAATCATAGAATTTATGTTCTGATAGACGAAGTGCAAAAAATAGAAAACTGGGCTCAGACCGTCAAGAGCTGGTACGATATAAACAAAAAAATAAAATTTATAATATCCGGTTCTTCAAGCGCAAAAATAATCATGGACAGCACCAAACCGTTTGTCGGCAGAGCCATAAACCAGATAGTGGTGCCTTTCAAGTTTTTGGAGACTATAAGATACGACAAATTCACTCGCAACGAAAAATCTGAAAACTTCGTTTTAATCAGAAATACGTTGAGGGATAATTTGAGACTTGTCATAGAAAAAATGGAAATTACGGAAAAAGACATAAATCATATTTATTCCGGTTTCTATGACGCATACAAGAGTTTGATGTTACAGGAAAATTACCTAAAAAGTCTGCTAAAAAACTATATCAAAAAAGGCGGATATCCAGCTGTAGTAAAAGATACCAATTCGAAGAAATGTATAGAAACCCTGACGACTAATTACAAAGATGTCATAAATTCGGACATAAAGGCAACCGCTCTTATAAGAAAAACACAACTGATGGAATCACTTCTCGTGTATCTGGCAAGAAACACGTCTGAAATGCTCAATGTGGGCAAAATAAGCAGCGACCTTGAAGAAACAGGCACAATCATAACGGAGTACATAGGATTTTTGGAGGACACATTTGTCATATCCATCTCTGAAAATTTCAGAGTAGGAAAAGGTAACAGAGTGAGAAAAAAGATAAAGAAAGTGTACATAAATGATGTCGGTCTGAGAAACGTCATAAACAATTCATTTGATGATTCTGTTCTGCAGAATGGCAATGAACTTGGTAAACTCGTTGAAACTGTGGTCTTAAATCACTGCATACGACTCAAGTTCAATCTTACTGGTGGCACGAGAAGCGATGCTTTCTATTGGAGGGAAAACGGCGATGAAATAGACATAATTTTCGAATGCAAGAAATATGTTTTGCCTATAGAAGTCAAATACAGGAACAGAATTGAGAAATCTGATTTGAAGGCAATCTATAATTTCGTAAAAAATAACAACAAAGCTCCATTCGGTTTTGTTGTAACTGTAGATAAATTAGAATATGACAAAGAAAGCAAGATTATCTATGTACCACTTTGGCTGTTTTTGTTGATGGTGTAACAGAAGCTTGCAACTTATTAGCTTTTTGCCACATAATATCAAAATTACAAAATTTTTCGTGAAAACCGTGATTATCAATGCCGAATAAATGCACGCGTTGCGGGAAGCTGCATCCGGACGAAGCTCCATACCTGCTCAAGACGGGATGCGATTGCGGCTCGAGATTCTTCTTCTTCGTCAAGGAAGAGTCGCTGGTCCAGGCCGAGAAGGACATAGGCTCACTCACGCAGGAAGACGTGGAGCACATAGAGAGCGACATCCGCTTCATCGTCTCCGAAACCGAGCGCGACGTCGATGACGACGAGACGGTCATGCTCGACGTCGAGGCAATACGCGTCATAAAGCCGGGCCAATACCGCATCGACCTGACCAACCTTTTTTCCCAGAAGCCCATCGTGATAAGGATAGGCTCCGGCAAATACAAGATAGATTTATCGAGTCTCATGACGGCGCGCATGCCCGTCGCCTGAATAAAACCGATTATCTGAATAAAAACTAAACAGCCTTTCCGATTTTTATGCCGTCATGCCTGACAGCGACGGTCATGAAGTCTCTCGCCACGACAGAATTGTGGAAAACCTTTTTCGCCTCAGCCTCGATTTCCCTGAGGTCCGTGTAGCGCCTGGAGAAATGTGTGAGAATCAGGTTTTTCACTCCGGCCTTCTTCGCGATCTCCGCGGCTTCCTTCGCGCCGGAATGCATCATGTCCTCCTTCGTCTCGATGAAGGTCGCGTCGTGTATGAGGACGTCCGCGTCTTTCGAGAACGCAAGCATGTTCTGACAGGGCTCCGTATCGCCCGAATATACGACTTTTATGCCGGGCTTGCGGACGCCGACGTCTTCGAGCTTTATTTTCCTGCCCTTGATCTCGACCTCTCCCTTGTATTTCAGCGTGCCTATCAGCTTGCCCTGCTTGAGGCCGTAAAGCTTTTCCGCTTTCTCTATGTCTACGTTGACTTTGTCCTTCTCGCGGAAGGCGAAAGCGACGGAAGGCACGGAATGCCTGGTCGGGATTGATGTTATCTCGAACTCGTCGTTTTCGAGTATTTTCGTTTCAATATTGCCTTCAGACGGCACGTCCTTGGGAACGACCCTGAACCCGGAACCCCAGTAATCGAGGTCAAGAATGTCGCCTATGAAGCGCTCCGCATCCGGGCCGTGAATATACAGAGGACGCGACCGCCCTTCGAGATTCATCGTGTAAAGCAGCCCGATAAGGCCGACCCAGTGGTCCGCGTGCCAGTGGGTTATGAAAATGTGGTCCAGCTTCATGAACGATATGCCATTCGCTATAATCATCTGGCGCTGAGTCCCTTCGCCGCAGTCGAAGAGTATGTTGTGCGTGTCGTAGTGCAGGTAAATCGCCGAATGGTTGCGCGTTTTTGTCGGCGGCCCGCTGCCCGTCCCGAGGAACGTCATGTCTAGCATAGAAAGTAATTGTAGCCGTTATTTAATAATTCCGGGCAAACCAGAAATCTTTCACAACCGGATATTTTTCAAATTAACGCCGTTCGCTGGTTCGCCCACTTCATGCTTGTGCCTGAGAAAGTGGTCATACGTCGTTTCGGTCGGACTTTGCGGTGTTGGCGGATAGCATTTTACAGGTTCGAAGTCCGGGTGAGGCACGCATATTCTCGATTCCTCAGTTATTGCCGGAGCCAGATAGTCCCATCCGTCATCGCCACTCAGAACCATTAAAGACACTTTCCCAAGGCCGAAGTTCCTATACGCTCCGATGATTCTGTTCTGTTTCCTCAGACTGTCAATTGCCGCCCCGAGGAAAGCGTTTTCAATCTGGTTGAAAGACATGAACAAGTCCACCTATATTCGATTTATTAACAATTATTGTTATCCGGGCCTTTATATAATTTTGTATATACTATAGATAAAAAATATGTATTATAATACATAATAAGATTACACGCAGCAAAGCTAATCGGCTTTGGCACTTACCATTCCTTGAGCTTGAGGTCCCCGTCTATCTTTTCATTGAATCTCACGGTGTCCGAGTCGATCTTAACACCGTTCTTTATTTTACATCCATGTATTTTGGACGCCTTTCCTATGAAAACTCCGTCGAGAGGGCTGCTGTCAGAAACAACCGAGTACTTTCCTATGACGCTATTTCTTATTTCCATGCCTTTCGCACCGTTCCCGCCCGTTCTTAGTATGATGTTCGTTCCCATCAGCACAGAATCCGATATTTCCACGTCCGGCGCTATGGTGCAGTGATCGCCGACAACCGAGTGCCTGACGCTGCCGTATATCACCGGCTCGTCTTTGGATACGATTGAATTTTCTATCAGGCCTCCGAAGCCCGTTTTGACCCTGTCCACCTTTACCAGAGGTATCTTTATGCCCTTCACCCCGTCTATCAGGTCCATGTTCGCTTTCAGCAGCAGTTGCGGCTGCCCCACGTCGTTCCAGTAGTATTTTTCCCCGGGATAATAATGCACGTAAAGCAGGCCTTTATCCATCACGTATTTCATCACGTGCTCGCCGAAATCAAAACCTCCCGACAGTTCCATGGCCTTAAGCATCGGCTCCACGGGGCACGCGTAAATTCCAAGACTCGCGATGTTGGAAATCGGCTCTTTGGGTTTCTCTGCCCATCCGGTTACCCGGCCGTTTTCGTCTATTTTGGGATTGCCGAAAGTCTCCTTTATTTCCTTCTCGTCTTTTGTCATCGCGCCTACCGTCGATATAGCTCCATAGTTTTCCCAGTTGAATATTGCCTTTTTCACCAACTCGCTGTAATCGACGTTTGTTATGTGGTCGCACGGGACGATGATCATGTATTTGAAGCCTTTAAGCGCTTCCTCGGATTGTTTAACCGCGTCGGCAGTGCCCCTAAAATGTGGCCTTATGTCATTAGGAAAATACAACTGGTTAGCTTTGGTAAATTCCACGTTGTTTTCGAACCTGTAACCTTCGAACGTGAGCTTCTTGCGAACCTCATCACTGTTGAATTGAACCGGCACGACAAGACGGTCTATGTTCGCGTCATCTATCAAATCGGCGTTGTAGTATGCGAGCCTTTTGCCGGCTACCCTCAGCGTCGCCTTGGACTGCCATGGCCCGGTGTAAGGCCAGAGCCTTTTAGCACTGCCTCCGACCAGCATGACAGCGACTACGCTATTACCCTTGTATGGCATGATGAGTATCTGGAATCTAAGTTTTTAAAACTAAGTGGTGGTTAAAACTGTCAAATCTGATAAGCGGGTCTTCTGCCAAAAACCGTTTTTAATACGCGAAACAAAAAACGAGCATGGAACACGTGCATGCCAGGATACGCGAAGTTACGGAGAGAATAACCAGCGCGGAGTCCGGCAGAAGGAAGCTCGCGACGTTTCTCAGGAAGGCGGAACCGGGCTTCGGGTTGGCGCACAAAGTCACCACTTCGCTTCCGGACGGCATCAAAATCGCCGGCGTGGACGGCGGAATCGTCAAACGCAGTCTGCACGGCTTCGACCTGATCATGGCCCGCGCCGTTGGCGCGTGCTTCACATACGAAAACGGAAAAGTGAAGAAAGCCGAATACCATCCGGAGCGAATGCCCGAACCGGAGCTGTTCGTGCTTGAATCGCTTAATGAGCTAGACTGGGTTCACTCCGCCTCCATCATAAGGCAGAAGCTGGAGATACGCAATGCGCTAGCGACCGCGGAAAAATTCAAGCCGGCGCTTCTGCTCCTCGACGGCTCGATCGTCCCTCACTATTCTGACAGGCCGGCTAAGAATTCGAAAGTCCGCGAGAGCTTCGACGAGCTCATCGCGCTTTACAATCGCCTTTTTTCGTTCTGCTCGGAAAACGGCATAATGCTCGCGGGCGTGGTAGAAGATTCGAGGGGCACGAGGTTCTGCGATCTCGCCGGCAAGACGTTCGCTAGCGATGGCCAAAACGAATGGGCAAAAGGCGCCTTTGCAAACGCTAGAGACACCGGCCTGCTTTTCTGGATGCTCGATGAGGGCGAGCGCACGTTCGCTTTCCCGTATGCCGACATCGACGAAAGCGGCGAGCACCCGCTAGCGAAGGAGTTCGGCAGCTTCGCCGGCAGGATATTCACGTTCTACCTGAAGACCGCGAAGTTCGACAGGCCCGTGAGGGTCGATTTCATGGGTGGCGAAAACGACGCCGATGCATTCGCCGGTAAAATACTGGCCATATCTTCCCACCACGCGGGCTACGGCTTCCCCAGCGTTCTCATAGAGGCGGACCAGGCCGCGAAGATGGAAGAAAGCGCCATAGAAAGCATATGCGACCAGATATCCGCGGCGTCTGGCGTAATGCGGCTCAGACGCGACAGCAGGCCATTCTAACATTTTCACTTTTCTTTTTTAAATGAGAACTACAAAAATAAAAGTGGTGATGATATGGTGGTAAAATTGGGACAGGACATCAAACCGTCCGTCCAGCTTAGGAAATTGTATTACATGTATCTTTTTGCAGGCATGGCGATATTCGTGCTTTTGTTCATCGTGCCGTTCCTGGCGTTCGGCGTATACGACGCTTTGTTTGTCATTGCCATATTCCCTGGCATACCCGTGCTCATAGGGTTCGTCATAGCGCTGGTGTGGATACCCATGTATTTCAAGACGATATCATACAGGTTCAACCACAGCGAAATGGTATGGAAGAGAGGCGTGTGGTTCAGGAAGACGGGCGTCGTCCCGTACAACAGGATAACCAACGTCGACATCGATCAGGGGCCGGTCTCCAGGAAACTGGGCATAGCTTCCATAAAGGTGCAGACTGCCGGATACTCGGCTCCGAACGCGAGGACGTCCGAGATACGCATAGACGGCATGACCAACTTCGACGAGATACGCGATGTAATAATTACTTACGTCCGCGGCCAGAAGCCAATCGCAGTCGAGACATACGATAAAGACGAGCCGGCGGACGTTGTCGGCGAGCTGGTCAAGATAAGGAAGCTCCTCGAGAAGCGCGGCAGGAAGGGCTGAAAATTATTTAACTTCGTTTTCCAATTCCTAGTGGTGAGTATGAAGATAAAAGCCATTCTATTCGACCTGGACAACACGCTGATAGACTTCATGCTGATGAAGCACAGGTCATGCGAGGCCGCGATAGACGCTATGGTCAGCGCCGGCCTTAAAATGGACAGGCAGAAGGCGATGGAGATACTTTTCGAGCTGTACGGCGAGAAGGGCATAGAATACAACCGCATCTTCCAGGACTTCCTCAAGAAGACGACCGGCAAAGTCGATTATAGAATTCTCGCGGAAGGGATAGTCGCCTATCGCAAAGCGCAGGTCTCTTACGTCAAGCCATACCCAGGCACGGTCAGGACGCTCATGAAGCTCAGGGAGTCGGGTCTCAAACTCGGCATAGTGTCCGACGCTCCTTCGATAAACGCGTGGATACGCCTGATAGAAATGAAGTTGGACCATTTTTTCGACGTGGTTGTGACGTTCAACGACACCGGCGAGAAGAAACCCTCGAAGTTCCCGTTCCTCAAGGCCGTTAAGGAGATAGGCGAGAAGCCGGAAAACATACTGTTCGTCGGCGACTGGCCGGAGCGCGACATACAGGGCGCGAAAGCTCTGGGCATGCGCACGGCATTCGCGAAATACGGCAGCACCAAGAAACCCAGTCCTCAGAATAGGGCCGACTACGTTCTCAGAAGCGTCGAGGACATACTGGAAATAGCGCGCTAGTTACAATGCTTGGAAATGCTTTTTTTAACAATTAAAAGTTTTGCGCACAAATAATATAATTGACAATATCCGGTTTTCCGATGAAAATCGACAAATACCAATACAATGGGATTTTAAACCTGCAGCATTACGATGACCGCCACGTGGAAACCATCAAGCATGAATTATATAAAGGCAAAACCGTTGAAAAAATCAAAGATGCGGAAAAGCTTTTTTTCGAGAATCCTAACATTCCCGTGAACAAAAGATGGGTCGCGCATAGCGCAATGGTACATTATCTCGCCAGATGCATTGCTGAGTTCATGGGCATGAACCGGCAGGAAGGCATGGATTTGAGATATGCGGCGCTGCTTCACGATGTCGGCAAAATAATATGTTACGATCCCAAGGCGCTCAACAGAAAAGGCGGTCTAACTTCGGAGGAATCCGATGCCATGAAGCTGCACCCGGAAGTGGGCGTTGAAATACTGCAATACCTCGACAAAGGCGGGCGGCTGGGAATAAACGAAGCGGTTCTGGCGGGCGTTGGTGACCATCACGAATATTACAACGGCAGCGGCTATCCGAGCGGAGCTGTTGGAAAAAAAATATCAAAACCCGGCAGGATTCTGGCCATCCTGGATGGCGCGGACACCATGTGCGGCAGACCTTACAAAAAACCAAAGGCGCCCGCTCAGATAATCCAGGACATAGAAGCCAGCAGCGGCATCAAATATGACCATGGCTTCTGCGACGCCTTCCTGGAAATGATAAGAAAGGACGGCAAGGCGTTTGAAGCCGTCAATACTAACAGCCCCGTGCGCTCCCTTTTTTCGTTTGACTGATCCGTTTTTTTTTGGCTGCCGTAAAATGTGTTTTTGATCGAGGGCTTTCCGTTCCACTTATATATAAAGGCCTCTTCAGCTGCCAATAAATACCCCTGAAGACGTTAGTTCTCTCAATTCACGGGCGGCGAATATCGTCCATGAGGCAGATCATTATGAACCGCATCGAATATGGCGAATCTAATCCTAAAATAGCAGAGGATGACAAAGCGTATGACGACCCTCTCATGTATAGCGATGATAAGGTAAAGGAGATATTGCGCTCGATGAAAGGGGAGACTTTCAGGCGCCCGGACATTTTTCTCGACTGGTTCTTCAAAAAAATCGAGGAGATCGGCGTTCATCCTATGTGGATAGACCACTCCGTAAAGGTCGGCGAGCTGGCCGAGGAAGCGATGCAGGAGCTGGCCGAATACGCCGGCTTCAGGAAAAAGAAATACCCTTCAACCCGCATGGGCGGCCTGCTGCATGACGTTGGCAAGATATTGGCTTTCGTCGGAGAAGACGGATCATGCAGGTCGCTTAACGGCGAAATCCCCATGACACAAAAGGACCTGAAATACATGAGACTGCATCCTCTGGTCGGCAGGGACATAATACAGAAAATGGATCCGAAAGGCAAACTGGGAGTCAACAGGAAAGACGTGGAAAATTGCGTGCTGTACCATCACGAGGATTGGAGCGGCTCGGGATATCCTTTCGGACTGAAGGGGGAAGAAATACCCAGATGCTCCCGCCTCATAAGGGTCATTGACTTCATCGACGCCGCAGGCGACGACAGCAGGCTTTGGCACCCCACGCTCAGCCACAATGAAATAAGGGAAAAACTGAAGGCCGATGAAGGCGTAATATACGACCCCGTTTTCGCCGGCATTTTTTACGGCATGCTCGGAAAAAAGCATGTTCACGACTATCTGCATCTGCACAACGGCCACAACAGCAGCGGCGCGGGCGCCGTAAAACTTATTCAATAAACTTCTTGTCTGTCTTTTTGATGCCGGGTATGAAGCCTATTCTTTCATCGATTTCATGCAGGATATTGTCGTAGAACTGGTGCGTCTTCGGGAGCCTGAGCATGAGAGACACGACTCCGCTCTTAGCGTCGAACCTTACGTCCTGAACTATTCCCAGCGTAACGATGTCCTTGCCTATGCCCGGGTCCATGACGTGACGCAATCGCGAGCGCAGAATGCTCTCGTTTATGTCCTCCGGTTTCGCGAGGCCGTGTTTCTCTTCGTAATTGCGTATCGCGGCCTTCAGCGCGTCTATCGCGAGAACGGAGCAGTGAATCTTCATCGGCGGAAGGCCTCCGAGCGCCTTCGTTATGTCGCTGAACTGCATGTTTTTGGCCTGGTCTATGGTCTTGCCTTTCGCCATCTCGGTCATTATGCTCGTCGTCGCGATGTTCGCGGCGCAGCCATAAGACTTGAACTTGATGTCCTTGATGACCTTCGTTTTTGGGTCTATCCTGAGATACAGGTTGACCATGTCGCCACAGGCCAGCGAGCCTTCCGCCACCTGCGCGTCGGCATTCTTAATCTCGCCGACGTTCTTCGGCTTGGTGAAATACTCGATGACTTTCTTCGAATACATAACATCACACCATGAACACAAATCTAAACGCAACCCGAATTTTTAATTTATATAACGGCGTTATATATAAAGTTTTACATTGTATTGACTATCAACTATTAAACATATAAAATTTCCGCATAAATAATATTCATGTACGGAAGCATGCCCGGTTCGTTTTGCCGTTATTTGGCCTTTCTGGAAAAATATTTTCAGGAGCAGGATAAGAGCAGCGCAGCAATACCCAACATCAAAAAACTTCAGGCGCACGAATCACTGGAAGTTTTTATGTGGCCCGGTTCTAATGTCGGGATCGTGGTTTTTCCCGAGAAAGCGCTTTTTGACCCGTGACTTTTTTTATTCTAGTTGTTCCAAAAGCAGCATCTTTCACGGTTGTTATTTTCCGAAAACGTGCAGGCCGGGCAGGTATTTTTTTATCAGATGGCTGTATTCCCTGCCGCTCATTTTCATGAAATCGCCATATTTGTGGATTTGTCCTGTGTTGTTCCACTCGCTGCCGATGTCATCACAGAACACCACGCCTTCGTTGTTTTCCAGCGCTTCTATTTCATCGGGGCATACCACTATGCCTTTGTTTCTAATCAGCTCGCCGGAGACGAAACTCCCGACATGCAACAGGCCTTTGTTATCCTTCAAAGGTATTCCACGGGCATTCCTTACGTATTGTACGCCTTCGTTATCACTTCCCGCGCGCGCATAAACATTATCTATATACTGCACGCCCCGGTTGAAATTGAGTGAATTATCATTCCCAACTTTTACTATCTGTGTGCCTTTATTGTAGCGCATCGAACTATCTGCCGCCAGCTCGACCAATTGTACGCCATTGTTCCAATAGAGTGAATTGCCACGGGCTTCTTTCACGATATTGATGCCTTCGTTCTGGAAGTATGCGTTGTCTTTTGTCTTTTCAATCGACGTCAGGGTTTTTCCGCGTTTTAATGTGGGCAATTGCACTTTAACCTCGGGATACAATGCATCGTCAATGATAGAATAATGTTTTTCCAAAACAACGCGGGCCAGACTTTTCAGCCCTTTATTTTTCACGGACGTTTTTATGAACAGGAGCTCGGCAGGGGAAAAGTTTTCAAACATGGATTTCTCCATTTTTACCGTGTTTGATGATATCTCTCCTGCTTCTGTTGGGTAAGCGGAAAGTTTTTTCCTGACGTTTCTTGGATTTACAAGCCCTAAAACACCTTCGAAATTCATGAAAAAAATATCATTCAAATTCTTTTAAACGCATGATGTTCCAAATTTATAACGCCGTTATAACTTTTTAAACCCGAACTGATAATAATGAAGAACCCAATCAGCCATGAACAAGCATCACGTTTATCTGACCACAAAGTCATGTGATATTATGGAAGCTTATCTCGACAACGGCGCTACGACGAAAGTCGATCCCCGCGTGCTGAAAGTGATGATGCCTTACTTCTCGAAGGCGTATGGCAATGCGTCCTCGCTGCACAAGCCTGGCCGCGACGCGAAGAAGGCGATGGACCTCGCGCGCGAAATAATTGCCAAAAAACTAAACGCAGAGGCGGGCGAGATAATTTTCACGTCCGGGGGCACTGAGTCCGACAACCTCGCGCTCCGCGGCGCTGCATACGCGAACCGCGGCAAAGGGAAACACATAATCACGACCAAAATCGAGCACCCGGCCGTTCTCAACACGTGCCGTTCGCTGGCGAACGAAGGATTCGAGGTCACGTTCCTCGACGTTGACAGCGAGGGATTCGTGGATATAACAGCCCTCGGGAAAGCTATAAGAAAAGATACTATCATTGTTTCAGTCATCCACGGCAACAACGAGATAGGCACGCTCCAGGACATAGCGCGCATCGGAGCGCTATGCAGGCAGCGCGGCGTGCTGTTCCATACCGATGCCGTCCAGTCCTTCGCGAAAGTTCCGATAGATGTGAAGCGGATGAACATAGACCTGCTCTCGATTTCCGGCCACAAGCTCAACGGGCCCAAAGGGATTGGAGCGCTTTTCGTGCGCAGCGGCGTTAAAATCCAGCCAATCTCTTACGGCGGTCATCAGGAAACCGGGCTGCGCCCCGGGACCGAGAACATTCCCGGCATCGTAGGGCTGGCGAGGACGGCTGAGCTAATCGGCCCGCGCGAGATAAATCAGATGGCAAAGTTGCGCGATGCGCTCGTTAAGGGATTGCTCTCGATAAATGAATCGTATCTCAACGGTCCGAGACGTGAGCGACTGTGCAACAACGCCAACATCTCATTCAAAGGCGTCGAGGGCGAGGCGCTGCTCATGTACCTGGACACGAAAGGCGTGCATGTCTCGACGGGTTCCGCTTGTTCGAGCCGGGACGAGGGGCCGTCGCACGTCCTCAGCGCGATAAACGCCGATCCGGAGTGCATAATGGGCTCGCTCAGGTTCACGCTTTCCAAATTCACGACGCAAAAGGAAATCGATTACGCGGTAAAGGCGACGAAAGAGACGGTCGCCCACCTGAGAAAAGTAAGCGGCCTGAAAGAGTGAGGGATTGTATGGGCATTAACAAAAAAACAAGACTTGCGATAGATGCGCTTATCGTGACTAAGGAAAAGAAAGCCGTTCTCGTACGAAGGCGATTCTTCCCGTTCATCGGCAGCTACGCGATTCCGGGCGGCTTCATAGAGTTCGGCGAAGCCGTCGAGAAGACGTGCGTGCGCGAGGCCTTCGAGGAAACGGGGTTGAAAGTCGAGATAGTCAGGCTTCTGGGCGTTTATTCGAAGATGGGCCGCGACCCGAGAGGTCACACTGTTTCCATGGTTTATCTTTGCAAGCCGGTCGGAGGCAGTATAATAGAAAGCTCCAACGAGACTTACGATGTCAAAGCGTTCAGCAGGAGCGAGCTGAGAAAACTGAAGTTCGCCTTCGACCACATGAAAATCCTGAAGGACGCCGGGCTGCTCTGAATTACATCTGAATCATAACACGCATATTTTTTCCTGACCGATGGACTTGCCGTTGTAATGATTTTCTGTGGAATTATGAGGTTTCATAACCAGAGGTATCATGAAGCCGAATTCCGCGTCGACTTTCAAAAATTCTTTCAGTTTTTCAGCGATGTCGCGTTCGCACCTTTTTCCGGCCGAAATCTCAAAGACGGTTTTGTTCCTGGAGCCTTTCTGGATGAGACCGGCGTTGCCTGTTATTTTTCTGTAAACGGCGGGACTTAAAATGTATTGGCGTATTTCCTTTTCCCTTGCGTGCCCGCCTGAAAAATAATCCATAGGCACGCTTCCGGTGCGGAAAGGAAAAACGTAAGCCGGGCAGCCCGCCTCTATAGTCTCGTTGCTGAGTGTGAGAATGAAAGGGAATCTCGCCAGGTCCATATCTCCTATGAGGCCTTCCCTGAAAAGATGTTTGACGTCGTATTTTCTTTCGCTCCACCTTATTTTTTTGCCAGGCATGCTTTCCATGCCCCACATTTCAGGCGAAAGTGTGAACACATAGCCGTTCATGCCGCCCATTTTCCTCTCCGCCTTTTCCGTGATGTCTTCCCTTTCCGGGTTGTATATCTTTATACTGCCAGCTTCGGCGCGCTCCGGGTCGCTGCGCGGGACGGATGTCACAACCTGAAAAGGATAAGGGACGTCGTCTATCACATAAGGGACGCTTGCGTCGTTCTTCATGTAAACCATCATCGCCCGATCTTCGAAACCCAGCGTCGTGGCGTACTTCCCGTCTTTGCAGAAACCCAGGACGCTCAGGCCGGTTCTTGCCACATTGCTTTTCGTTTCAAGCGACAGATATTCGCCATCGTTCAGAACAGTTTTCACCGGACTCTCCGCGAATATTATTTCTCCGGGCTGGAGCTCAAACGGAATTCTTACTTTAGAGCCGTTGGCTCTGTAAAAAACGTTCACGGGAATATCTACGGAAACCGGAGAATCGCCGTCTGTGAGCCTGAAGCCTTCCCGCGCGTCAAGGCGTGCCAATGTGTGCGAAGAAGAATAAACCTCCAGATGCGCGAAGTCGATGCCGTGGCTTCTAAGCGATGAAATACCGGAACACTTATACCCGACTCCAATCATCTTATCACAAAATCCATGAAGATTACAACTATCGCTGCAAGTTTTAAATCGGGATATTTTCCCACGCGTTTAAACGCAGGTATTTTAACCCGGACGTTCAAAATAATTCCATGGCCGGCAAATTCTTCTCGCTTTCGAGCGACTTCGGCGTCGGCACCCCCGGCATCGGCATAATGAGGTCCGTCATCCTGGAAATGTGCCCCGGCGCGGAGATAATAGACCTGTGGCACGGCATTCCGGGATTCGAAATAACCGAGGGCGCGTGGACAATCGAAAGCGTCGCCCAGCTGCCCGTGGGCTACCATGTCTGCGTCGTCGACCCGGGCGTCGGCACGGAGCGCAGGGGCGTCATAATCAAGACGAAGAGAGGCGATTACCTCATAGGGCCGGACAACGGCCTCCTGATACCCGCGACGAGAATGCTCGGCGGCATAGTCAAGGTCGTTGAAATAACGAACGAGAAGTTCATGCGCAAGCCCGTCTGCCCGGTCTTCCATGGCCGCGACGTGTTCGCGCCTGCAGCCGCGTGGCTGTCAAAAGGCGCCCGCATAGAGCAGTTCGGCCAGGCGATTGACCCGAAGAATCTCGTCAAAGCGCCTTACGAGGAGGGAACGGTCTCGAACGGCACGGTATCCGGCGAAGTCATACACGTGAACCACTTCGGCAGCGTTGCTATTAACATCATCAACGACGAGTTCACAAAATCCGGCATAAAATACAAGGACGACATCGAGATAGACACGAGCGTCAAGAGAATAACCACGAAATTTCTGAAGGCGTTCGGCGAAGTCTCGAAGGGCGAGGTCATAGTCATTCCCGACGATTGCGGCAGAATCGAGATCGCAATAAACCAGGGCCGCTTTGCCGACAAGTTCGGCGTCAAGACCGGAGACAAGATAACGATAAAAAAATCATTATGATAACCGAAGAGATACGTTATGGTTAAAGGTGACTTGAAAATATTCGGCATGGCTCCCGAGACTGGGAGATGGATTCTTGTTATTGCCGGCCTGCTCATAGAGTTCTGCTTAGGCGCGGTTTACGCTTACAGCATTCTCAGCGTCCCGCTGAAGGAGTTGTTCACCAAGCCAGTTGAAAGCGGCGGCTTCGGCCTGATAGTAAGCGCGACAGAGATGCAGCTGCCTTACATCGTTTCTCTGCTGGTCTTCGCTCTCACCATGCCGCAGGTGGGCAAATACATAGAGAGGCACGGGCCGAGAAGGATTGGCATGATAGGCGGAGTTGTCGTGGGCCTCGGCTGGTTCCTGGCTTCGTTCGCCACGTCTCCTTTGACACTCGCGGTCCTTTATGGTTTCGTCGCAGGCGTTGGAGTGGGATTGGCATACAACTGTCCCATCACGACGATGGCCAGGTGGTTCCCTGACAAGCGCGGGCTGGCGGTCGGAATGACGCTGCTCGGCTTCGGCTTCTCAGCTGCGGTCACGGGCCCGGTATCGGATTATCTTACGGCGAGCTTTGGCATTTTCAACTCGTTCCGCATACTTGGTGTCGTTTTCCTTCTGGTGATAGTGGCGCTGTCGATGCTTTTGAAGTTCCCGCCTTCCGGCTGGTCGCCCAAAGGATGGAAGCCGCCCGAGCCGAAAGCCAAGGTTGCGAAGACAGAATTCTCTAGAAGCGAGATGATAAAAACCAGGGCATTCTACGCGCTGTGGATATGCTATACCATCGGCACGCTCGCCGGCCTGATGGCCATAGGCCTGGCAAAGCCGGTCGGGCTCGAAGTCGCTGGCAACGCCGGCATGGCAGCCGTCGCCGCGTCCGCTTTAATGACGACGCTCATAATACCTTTCGCCTTCTTCAACGGTTGCGGCAGGCCCGTGTTCGGCTGGCTGACGGACAGGCTCACGCCGCAGAAAGCAGTCATGATAACTTACCTGCTCATCATCGCCGCGTCGCTGCTGCTGTTCATGAACCCCGCGTCGATTACCGCTTACATGGTGAGCTTCGCCATGCTGTGGGCGTGCCTCGGAGGATGGCTGGCCATAGCGCCGACGGCCGCGGCGAGCTACTTCGGCACAAAGGACTACGCGAGAAACTACGGCCTGATTTTCACCGCATATGGCGCGGGTGCGGTCATCGGCAATCTCCTGGCCGGCCAGGCGAAGGACGTCTTCGGCGGCTACCTGACGGTCCTGCCGCTCGTTGCGGCGCTTGCGGCGGCAGGCATGATTATCGCTTTTGTTTTGCTGAAGCCGCCGAAGCAGACATCATAGTAAATTATTTAAAAAACGCAATTACTATTTCTATATTGATATTTCCATGAAAACATGAGAATATGGGAGTGATATTGATGAAAAACGTAAAATGGGTTGTCGAGGACGAGAAGAGGAAGCATGTTTACTGGCCTTCAGAACACATGAAGAAGAGGGCATGGGTTTCCGACCATTCCATCTACAAGGAAGCTGAAAAGGATCCTGTCGGTTTCCTTGCAAAAAAAGCTCATGAAGGCCTTGACTGGAAAAAGAAATGGGACAGGGAATACCACCACGACGAGAATAAACCATGGGATTTCAAATGGTTCATCGGCGGGGAGATAAACGCCTCCTACAACGCTCTGGACAGGCACGTTAAAGCCGGCAAAGCCGACAAGAAGGCGATCATGTGGGTGCCAGAGCTTATCGAGGAGCAGCCGATAACGCTGACATATAAAGAGCTTTACAATGAAGTCAACAAATTCGCCAACGTGCTGAAGTCGCTCGGAGTCAAGCGCGGCGACAGGGTCGGAATTTACCTTCCGATGATACCCGAGGTCATAATTTCAATGTTGGCCTGCGCGCGGCTTGGAGCGGTGCACAGCGTCGTATTCTCGGCGTTCAGCGGCGAGTCGCTGAAGGACAGGCTCATAGACGCGGACGCAAAAGTTCTCGTGACCGCGGACAGCTGTTACAGGCGAGGGAAGGTCCTGGACCTCAAAACCAACGCGGACATCGGAGTCGCGGGAACGGACGTGGAGCACGTCGTCGTGGTCAAAAGGACGGGCAATGCAATCACATGGAACGATGCGAAGGACCACTGGTGGCACGACCTCATGAAGGACGCGGAAGCGTACTGCGAGCCAGAGTACGTCGAGAGCAACGAGACGCTTTTCATACTTTACACGAGCGGCACGACAGGCAAGCCGAAGGGAATCGTGCACGACACGGGCGGCTATCTCACGCAGGCCTATTGGACGACGAAATGGAACTTCGACCTGCATGACGATGACGTTTTCTGGTGCACCGCCGACATCGGCTGGGTGACGGGTCACACATACGGCTGCTACGGCCCGCTGCTGGTGGGAGCGACGATGCTCATGTTCGAGGGAGCGCCGGACTACCCGGATCCGGGGAGATGGTGGAAGACGGTCGAGGATTATAAAGTCACGGTATTCTACACCGCGCCGACCGCGATACGCATGTTCATGAAATTCGGAGACGAATGGGTGAAGAAGCACGATCTGGGGACGCTGCGACTGCTCGGCTCGGTAGGCGAGCCCATAAACCACGACGCGTGGATGTGGTATTTCGAGGTCGTCGGCGGCGGACGCTGCCCGATAATAGACACGTGGTGGCAGACCGAGACCGGCGGGACGCTCATAAACACGCTGCCCGGAATCGGGCCTTTCATACCCACGGTATCCGGCCGCGACTTCCCCGGCAAGAAGCACGTAATCGTCAATGAAGACGGCAAGGAAGTGGCAACCGGCGAATCAGGATATCTCATCCAGAAACCGCCGTTCGCCCCGGGCATGTTCAGGGGCATACACAAGGACGAGAAGAAATACATCGAGAACTACTGGACCAGGTTCCACGGCCACTACGACACGAGCGATGGAGCGAGACGCAACGAGGACGGGACCATACGAATCACCGGAAGAGTCGACGACGTCATGAAGGTTGCAGGCCATCGACTGTCGACAGGCGAGCTCGAGGACGCGATAAACAAGCACCCGCTGGCGCGCGAATCCGCAGTGGTTCCGAAACCCGACAACATAAAGGGCGAGGTGCCCGTCGCTTTCATCATACTCAGGGACCCGTCGAAGGCGTCTGACGAACTGAAGAAGGACATCGTGAAGCACATAGACAAGACCATAGGCCCGATAGCGAGGCCGTCTGAGATATATTTCGTCCACGACGTCCCCAAGACGAGGTCAGGCAAGATAATGCGACGCATCCTGCGCGCTCTCGTACGAGGCGATGCGGACGTGGGAAGCACGATTACCCTGATGAACCCGGAGTGCGTCGAGGACCTGAAGAAGATAGTGCAGCACCACGGCTAGATGCAAGGAAGCGCAAGGATCGCATGACCGTCACGAAAAACTTCGGAATCCCCAAAAGGGGCAGCGCATGCCTCGTCATAATCGACGTGCAGGAGCGTTTTCGACCAGCGGTATTCGAGTTCGGCAAAATGGCAACCAGCGTAAGCAAGCTGGCCGAGGCGTTCAGGATGCTCGGCATCCCGATAATAATCACCGAGCAGAACCCGGAGAAGCTCGGCAAAACGATTCCGGAAATCACCAATGAGCTCGGCAAGTTCAAGCCCGTCGGCAAGATGCATTTCTCCTGCTGCGAGGAGCAGGATTTCATGAAAGCGCTTAAGGCGACGAAAGCGAAAGACATAATCCTTTGCGGGCTCGAAACGCACGTGTGCGTGCTTAAGACGGCGTTAGATCTGATGAAAAGCGGCCGCAACGTCTATCTGGTCTGCGACGCAGTTTCGTCGAGAAAGACGATGGATAGCGAAGTCGCCATAAAACGGCTCGTCCATTCAGGCGTTTTCCTGACAACGGTGGAATCAATAATTTTCCAGCTCATCGACAAGGCGGGCACGGAAGAGTTCAGGAAGGTTTTCCACCTGATAAAATAAGCGTTTTTAGTAAGCTTGTGTTTAATTTTTCATCCGTCTTTTGTTTTTTTCCGAATCCCTTTGCTCTTCTAGTCCCATGGCGTGAAATTCACGCACTTTTTTGAATAATATTATGAACAGGAAAAATACGGCTGTCATGATAGCGGCTATGATAACCAGAATTATTCCCTTGTCGTGCAGATAACCTGCAATTCCGAATTCCCCGTCGAATTTGAAACGGGTGGACGTTTCAGCGAAAGTGGAATAGTCTTCCGTGTATATCACCTTCACATCCAGAATATACTCCTCACCTTCTTCGAGAGGAGTCATCAAGCTCAGATTTTTGACAACTATCTCCGCTTCCGGCAGCATAACCTGCTCTCTCAGAAAGGCAACCTGGTTGTTGCTGGAGTCCGTGACCATGTACTGGTAAATGATTTCCGGAAAATTATAATATCTCATGTTTTTTACAAAAAACGAGAATTTTAAGCTCCGCGGCTTCATTTCCAGGATTTTCAGGTCTATCGCGTCGAACTTCACGGTGGTTACTTCTTGCGGTTTTGTCGGAATGGACGGTGCTATTTTCATTTCCCCGCTGAATTTGAAATGGATGGACGTTTCAGCGAAAGTGGAATAGTCTTCCGTGTATATCACCTTCACATCCAGAATATACTCCTTACCTTCCTCTAGAGGGGTCATCAGGCTCAGGTTTTTTACGACGTCCGTTCCCGCTTCAGGCAGCATGACCTGCTCTCGCAGGAAGGCAACCTGATTGTTGCCTGTGTCAGTGATTATATACTGGTAAATAACTTCCGGGTATTTGTAATAACCCATGTTTTTTACAAAAAACGAGAAATTTAAGCTCCGCGGCTTCATTTCCAGGATTTTAAGGTCTATCGTGTCGAACTGGACAGGATTTCCGGATCGTGATGCTGCCGGTGGAATGGGTGGAATTTGCAGATGCGCAAAAAAATTCCCTAATTCCAAATCCCCGCCGCCGAAATATGTTTCTTCATCGCCGAATTGCGGAATGAACGCCTGGTCATCGAGAGCTGATGCTGCGGATATCATAAACCCGAACAATAGAAACCCGAACAATATTTTTTTGAGCATTCCATCACTATCACTTTATGTGCATAATGTTGTCGTTCCCACGACTACAAAATCCGTGGAGTTGCACTGGCACAGGTCGTTCATGCTGTCGTCATAGTATACCATGCCTTTGATGCACTGGGGCGCGGTGTCGGTGGGGATGAACATGACGCTGCTGATGTTCAGGGCGGATGCAGTCAGGTTGCCGGTTATGGTGGCGGATTCGCCCACCGTCATGTTGCCGGTCACGTTCGCGCTCCCTATCACATTCAACGCCACGTTCGGCGTATCGGTTCCTATCCCGATTCTGTTGTTCACGGCATCCACGTAGAGCGTGTTCGAGTTCACCGTAAGGTTGCCTGCGATGTTGGCGGAGCCGTTCACGTCGAGTTTCTGTGTTGGGTTGTTCGTCCCTATGCCCACATAGCCATAACCCTTTACTGCGAGCGTGTTATTGTTGCCTGCAAGATAATAGTATGCGTTGCTTGCCGTTCCCGCAAAGGCCTCTGTTTCCAAGCTCGCATCAGAAGTTATTGAAGTGATTGTTTTCGTTTCTGAACCGGCCGTTGTTGTTACAGTAATTGTATCCCCGACTTTGAAAGTGTTGGTAAACTGCATAGAGCCCGGTAACACTTCTGATACTGTTGTTCCACTCACGGAAACTCTTCCGCCCGGACCTGTTGTTGATTGGTCTACTTGAAAATTGGCAGTGGGATAATCGGTGCCGACGCCGACATTCTTGTTTCTCAAAAATGTCATTCCTGACATGCCCCAGCCCAGTTGCAGCTTTGATAGCATGACGTCGGAATTATATAACCAGTTAAATCCGCCAAAAGCTGAAGTGGCTTGACCGAAGAAAAAACGGGAATCCCCAGCAGAGTTCGTGACTGCAAGGTCAACGGCTTCCGGGTCCGCATAAACAAGGGGCGTTCCCTTGTAAATCATGGTTGAACCGGCAACCATTAATGGTCTTGTCGGGATTGTAGTCCCGATGCCGACCATGTCATGCTCCGCATCCACGAAAAACGTTCCCGAGTCTGCTGATAGGTTGCCCGTAATTGACGCGCTGCCGTTCACGTCGAGCTTCTGTGTCGGGATTGTAGTCCCGATGCCGACGTTGCCTGATGCGTCAATCCTCATCCTTTCCGTTAAAGCCCCAGCAACATCTTCAGGAGTAGTCCAAAATGATAAATATCCCGGATTTATATCTGATGCAATCGTGTTGGAGGCATAAGCCCTTATGGACGCAGGAGTAAATGTTGTTGTGGTTGAATCATCTTTAGCATACCAATCAATCTGTCCTATCAAATCGTTAGCATTAATTGACGTGTCCACTCTTCTTAAAGTTAGAATTGGGGTAGTTGCAGAAGATAAATCTAAAGTTGAAACAGCGGTTGTTGAATTTGAACCAATACCCACATAACCAGAATTCAATATACCCATCCTTTTTGCTGTTTCGGAAATCAAAGCATCTGCTGTTGTCGCTCCATTAATAGCATAAAAATACATTCCAAAAGCATCCATGGTCATTGCTCGATAACCATAACCACTACTATCGTAAGTTATCCTATAACCCTGCACCCCGCCATGAGCATTATTACCCATTATAAGACCCTTATCTACTGTTCCCCAAGCCGTTCCATAATCCGTTTGCCCTAATGCTCCGTAAGAACCAAAATAAATATTGACTTCTTTCTGATTATCATTACCATTTGTTACATCTAAAGTTCCTCTTGGGGCGGTTGCTCCAATTCCTACTCTGCCACTGAATAATGATGGGCCTTTTACTGTAAGACCATTTAACTCCAAATTCCCATCACTCAATTCTATCACACTTACTGATGATATTGAAAATCTCGAGGCACTTCTGGTAGCAAATATAACTAAATTTTCAGTTGTAACTGCTGTTATGTAATAAGTATATGTTCCAGCAGTATAAGCGATTTTTCCTGCAGACCCGCCTAATTTGAATTCCATCCACATAGCAGACATTTCATCAACAGTTATTACTACTTTGTATGTTTTTCCAATAGTTACTCCCATTGATGATGTTGGAGTTGCTGTTCCAACACCCTCGGCGTATTTTTCTAATCTATCGGGCGAAGTCAAATATCTCCAATCAGCACTCAATGTCCAGTTTCCAGCAGTTAAAGCGGGAGCGAGTTCAGGACCAAGAGTGCTCTTAATGGAAACATTCAAACCGGCAGCATCAGAACCTACTTGTAATCCATCAACAGGAGTTGTCGTGCCAATGCCGACGTTGTTGTTCACTGCGTCAACGAACAGCGTCCCCGAACCGACCGTGAGGTTGCCGGTTACCGTTATGTTATTGAACGTGACGTTGTCGGTGGTGTTGAGGGACTGGTCCCATGTTGGAAATTCTATCCACCCGGAAACGGTGTCGTAGAGCCACGTGGTGTTTATCGACCAGATGCCGCCGCTATCTTCTGATTGTGTGGTGTTGACGATGTCGTTGGTGAAATTCGAGAGCTGCGTGGGATAATCTTTCAAATAGAACCATGACGGCATGGTCCAGTTGTGCACCGCCCGCAAAACGCCGTTCCTGTATTCGCAGATGTAATCCGTCGCATTCGCCAGGGAGCTTATGTTTATCGGGATATGCGCTATTCCATCCGAATCGGTCGTGACGATTGCAGATTTTGAAAGCAACACATCGGCGCACAGTTCGCTGTCGGTAAAGGCGAAAGTGTATGTGAAGGCGGTGTTTGGCGATGAGACGCCGTTTATTTTTGGCTTAACGTATAAATCTAAAATTTTGTCCTGGGCCGCCGCCGCATTAATTATTATTAATGTTGTCATGGCGCAGGCCACAAAAAATGCAGGCTTCATAATTAATAGTTTGAAGCTTTACTTATAAAAAATTAAACAAAATTTAGACTTCTTGTGATAAAATTCCCGCGGCTGTGAGGGCATGACGGGCACGGCAAGGCTTCAAAAAGATTTTCAGCATTATAAAATAAACCGGATTCACACGCTTATTGTTAATTTTCCCATCCCGCCCGTGCGCAGGACGACTTTTCTGGCGGCGTTATCGTTCAGTATATAATCGCTAGATGGGAAACCCATGTAAGCGCCTTCAGCTCTGCCGATTTCAAGTCTTGGATGCCCCAGCATGAATCCATTCTCGTATATCTCCACAAGCGGGGCCAGCGGGTTGGGTCTCGATGTTGCGACAGTGGATTGGCCATCTTCCGAGCCCGGGCACGGTTTTAAATCAGACACCGCATCGTAAGCGGCAAACGTGGCAACTATATCCTTTGCCCTTCCTGTCATCATGTCCGGCGTGTCTTTTACGTATTCGGCTTTTTCATTGTTTTTTATATAGCTCACTGAGCATTCTTGGCCGCCCAGAATCAGATAATCCGGGCTTTTTCCCACCCTGGCCATCCATTTTTTGTTTTTCCCGATGCCTTTGCCCGCCAAAAAATTCACGAGCTTGTAAACGCCTTCGTGGTGGCTGTTGCCCTGTCCCGTTTCATTCTTAAGCCTCGCATATTTGACTATCAATCCCCATACACTGCGTGCGGCATGGCTTAAGCCCGGTTCAGTTATAAAACCATAATCAGCCAGGTCAGGATCGCTGCTCGGGTAAAAGGTTGGCGGATCCAGCACGTCTTTGCATCTCAGCAGCTTAGTCCTCATTTCCGCTCTTTTGAACAAAGAGAAGACATTAGCGCTGAGCCACGGTATTTCCATGACCCTTTGTGTGTTTTCGGCCACTTTCTCCCCGTTGGACAATTCCATGAAAATTTCATTCAGGATATCCGTGCTGACGTCGTGGGAATGATTATGCAAATCCGAAAGAAGTCTCATTTCATTGGCGTCAAAATCGGACGCGCTTGGAATCTTCGCTCTTATGTTTTTTATGTTTCCTCTGTAGTTATCTGTCATATGTTATTCTACAGTGGTAAATTTTAAATACTATAAGCTTACTGCCGGCTTCATCTGTCCACTCCCGGCGGTTTTTGGTATTTTCATCCCATATTTATATATTTCCGCTACACGTTTATTTTCTATTGGACTTTCATTTTGTCTTTAATAATGGGTTGGTAAGATGGACAAGATAACCGAGATTCGCATTCACGGCCGAGGCGGGCAGGGCGCGGTCACGACAGCAGAGCTCATGGCAGTCGCAGCCTTCAAAGACGGCAAGTTCAGCCAGGCCATTCCGAAATTCGGGCCCGAACGAAGGGGTTCGCCGGTCGAAGCATATTGCCGGCTGGCGAAGGAGTTCATAACCCTGCGCACGCACATCTACGAGCCGGATTATGTCATAGTTCTCGACGAATCGCTCACGCACGCGCTTGACGTGACGACGGGCCTGAAGAAAGGCGGCGTCATACTCATCAACGCAGAAGGCAAGAAGGGCTTCGGGACGTTCTCGACTTACACGGTCGACGCGAACAAGATTGCCATGGAAGTCCTGGGCAGGCCGATAGTGAACACCATAATGCTCGGCGCGTTCGCGAAAGCGACGGGACTCTTGACCATCGAAAGCCTGATAGAGGCGATAAGCGAGCGATTCAGCGGCCCTGTAAAGGAAAAGAACGTACAGGCGATAAAGCGCGCCTACGAGGAGACGAAAGCATGACGACCAAGGAGCATGACTTGAGCAAAGGCAGCATGTGCCCGAGCACGAGCAGCTCGAAGTCCAAGAAAACGGGCAGCTGGCGCTCGCTAAAGCCTGTGTTCCTCGATGACAAATGTCGCGGATGTGGAATCTGCGTGCAATATTGCCCGGAGGGCTGCATCGAGCTGCACGAGGTCGCCGATAAAAAAACGAAAGTGGCGAAAGTGGATTATGATTACTGCAAGGGATGCCTGTTGTGCATGGTCCTTTGCCCGTTCAAGGCGGTAGAGAAGAGCACGGAGAAGTAGCTGAGATATTAGAGAAATAACAGAGGTAATGATATTATGTCAAAAAAAGTCATGGAAGGAAGCCACGCGATTGCCGAAGCCGTTAAATTGTGTGAACCGGGTGTAGTAGCAGCTTACCCGATTACGCCACAATTATTCAATGAACTTGGGTTTATTGAATAGTGGATACTCACATAATCGAGCGGCTCTCGGAGATAATCGCGGACGGCGAGATGGACGCGAAATACGTGAACGTCGAGTCCGAGCACTCGGCCATGTCCGTCTGCCTTGGAGCGCAGGCGACAGGCGTGCGCACGTTCACCGCTTCTTCGAGCCAGGGACTCGCCCTCATGTACGAGATGTTATACATCGTCTCAGGCATGCACCTGCCTGTGGTCATGGTCAACGCCAACCGCGCGCTTTCCGCGCCTCTGAACATATGGAACGACTGGTCCGACTCGTTCGGCGCGCGCGACTCGGGATGGATACAGTTATACTGCGAGAGCGCGCAGGAAGCCCTCGATACGGTAATACAGGCGTACAAAATCGCTGAGCACGCCAAAGTCCGCCTTCCCGTCATGGTATGCATAGACGGCTTTTTTCTATCGCATGTTTACGAGCCGGTCGACATTCCCGATGCGAACACGGTGGGCAAGTTCCTGCCGAAATTCGCCGGCCCTGTCATCGACTTCGAGAAGCCGGTCAGCCAGGGCATGTGGGCCGGCCCTGAAGTCTACCAGGAATTCAAGAAGGAGCAGAACGACGCGATGGAGCGCTCGATTGAAGTCATACACGAGGTCAACAAGGAGTTCAAGGAGCAGTTCGGCCGCGGCTATGGCGATGGTCTCATCGAGACGTTCAACATGGAGAACGCCAAGTACGCGCTGATAACCATGGGCTCACTCGCCGGCACGGCGAAGCACGTCATCCGCGAGCACAAGATTCACGACGTCGGCCTCATACGCATCAAGAGCTTCAGGCCGTTCCCGTTCGCCGAGATAAAGAATGCGATAAAGAACGTCCATGCTTTGGGCGTTCTGGAAAAGGTTCTTTCCCCTGGTCTGGGCGGGGCGCTGTGTCACGAGGTCCGCGGCACGGTCAAGACCAAGAACGTCAGCTCGTTCATCGGAGGCCTCGGAGGGCGCGATGTCAAGATTGATGATTTCATGAAAATATTCGACGATATCCGCAAAGAGACGAAGGGGACTGTCTGGGTGTGAATATGACTGACGAAAAGAAAGGCTGCGAAGGCTGCGCATTGTTCTTCCAGGGCGCGAGCAACTGCTCCGGATGCCCGGAAACGATAGCCGTGCGCGTAATCCTCGGCGTTGCAGGCAAGAACACCGTGATAGTCAACGCGACGTCATGCCTGGAAATATTCAGCTCCCAGTATCCCAACACATCATGGGGAGTCAATTACATTCACGGAGCTTTCGAGAACACCGCAGCGATTGCGGGCGGCGTGTCCCACGCGCTCGATAAACAGGGACGCACAGCGAACGTCATCGCCATCGCGGGCGACGGCGGCACGCTAGACATCGGTTTACAGGCGCTGTCCGGCATGCTCGAGCGAGGCGAGAAGGTGTGCTACATCTGCCTCGATAACGAAGCTTACATGAACACTGGCGTGCAGCGGTCCAGCGCAACCCCGTTGGGCGCGTCGACCACGACCAGCCCTTCCGGCTCGGTGAAGCCAGGCAACCTTACCGTGAAAAAGTCGATAGTCGACATCGTTGCGGCGCACCACATCCCATACATAGCGACCGCGACCGTCGGCCACATAGACGACCTGAAGGCGAAGGTGGTGAAAGCGCTTAAGAAAGAGAATCAACCATCGTTCCTGCACATCCTGAACCCCTGTCCTGTGGGATGGGGCTTTGATTCGTGGAGGACAGTCGAACTCGCACGGCTCGCGGTCGATACTGGAATGTGGATACTTTTCGAGAGCGAGAAAGGCGTCATGAAAATAACCAAGGAAGTCCTTGAGAAGAAACCCGTCGAGGAATACCTCAAGCCGCAGAAGCGTTTCTCCCATTTATTTAAGCCGGACAACAGTCATATTATAAAAAAGATTCAGGAGCACGTGGACAGCGACTGGGAACGCACGAGCAAGATGTGCTCCGAATGATCCACCGTCAAGTTGATCATGCTTTCAAAATGGAGGTGTTGTGATATGTCTTTCAAAATAATACAGGACCACGATGCGTGCATAGGATGCGGCGCCTGCGCGGCAGTCTGCCCCGACAACTGGGTTATGGACGGCGATAAAGCGAAGCCCAGGAAGACCGAAGTCAAGGAGCTTGGCTGCAACAAGGAAGCAATGGACGCCTGCCCGGTGCAGTGCATAAAGATGAAGAAACTATAATTCATTATAAAATACTGAAAGGAGATGGTTTGGCATGTTCGGCTTATTCAAGAAGAAAAAGGACGGCAAGCCCGTCTACATAATATCGGCTGCCCTGATAATAGCGGTCATAGCCATTTCGCTTTCGGCAATTTTCATCTACAACATGAACAGGCCCGCAAACCCGAATGGCGGTGGCAACCAAACGGTCGGCGGCATCTCGCTCGACAACGACCCGATGCTCGGGAACGCGGACGCGAAAGTCACGATAGTCGAATTCTCGGAATTCGTGTGCCCGTTCTGCGGCCGCTTCGCACGCGACACGTTACCGCTGATAAAAACCAACTACATCGACACGGGCAAGGTGAGATTCGTCTTCCGCGACTACATAGTCCACGACACGGCGCAGATCGCATCAGAGGCGAGCGAGTGCGCGTATGAGCAGGGGAACGACAAGTACTGGGCCTACAGCGAGAAGCTGTTCAACAACCAGGGCGCGCTGACCAGCGACGACCTTAAGGCGTACGCCAGCGCACTGGGCCTCGACACGGCGAAGTTCAACGCGTGCCTCGACTCGGGCAAGTACAAAGCCGACGTCGACAAGGACACGGCCGAAGGCAGCTCGTACGGAGTGACGGGAACGCCGACGTTCTTCATCAACGGCAAGAAGTTCGTGGGCGCGCAGCCATACGCGAGCTTCCAGGCTCAAATCGACGCGGCTCTTGCTGGCTGATTTTCGCATTCCATTTTATTTTTAACCCCATTTTTTCAGCACACGCACCGGATTTAAAACTTTTCCCGAACAGTCAATCATGGGACTGTTCAGCAGCTACAATTTCAGGAAAAGCCTTTACAAGAAACTGCTTGCCGATTACAAGACGCAGCTCATGGCGCACTGCGATTTCGATGCGCTACAGGCAGACAACTACATCACCGCTAACATCGACAGGGTTGATTTCGAGGTTAACAAAGCCGTTTTCATAAAGGCCGGCGAGTTCACGGAGACAGTCGCTAATAAACCCGCGAACATGGAAGCCCTCAACGTGTCCCATAAGAGGTATGGCTACAGCAAGCACGAGATGTTCGGCGACAGGTCAATAAAACTCGACCTGATTCCCGTCAACGAGTTCCTGGACGATCCGCTGAGCATGGAAGAGCTGAACAAATACATCAAGGAAAAAGGCCTGCCCGGCGACATCAAACTGCAGCAGGTACTCAGCGGCGATTTCAACGAGCATGTCGCCGAATTCTACAGGCACTTCCTTGGCAGCAGGCAGTTCAGGCTTTACAAGCCGGATGCCCAGAACTTCACAACCGAGAACGTTTACATGTTCCCGAAGCAATACCTGCAAGTCGCCGGCACGAAAGGAGGCGACTGCGAGGACAAGGCGCTCTTCTTCACCAGGCTGGCCACCATGCCCGCCAAGAACTCGCTGAGCCCGGAAGAATACAACAGCATTCTGCTTCCGTTGGTGCATGTGGTTGCCGGTGACCTGAAGAATTACGGCGGTCACGTGCAGGCGTCATTCGTCGACACGAGCAATCTCATGACGCACAGGGTCGCGGAAACCACAATACAGCCGCCCAGAGGCCAGAACGAGGACTCGTTTTTCAGCAGCCGCATAAGAAACGTCAGCAGCTTCGACGCGCTGCCCGTGCTGGGAAAAAGCGCAGAATGCGTGGATAATTTGCACCTGGCCTTCAACGACGCGAGAATATGGAACAGGTTCAATCCAACGCCGCCGAAGAAAGACCGCAAACAGTTCGTTGCAGAGGCGGCATTCGCTTTCGACGTTTCCGGTTTCAGCTGGTAATTTTACTTATTTATTCGGCTGCCTCCAACTATTCTATTACTGGTAGCCATGGCCGAAAAGAAAGAAAAGAAAGCTGACGTGCACAGTTCCAGCTTCAAGGAAATAGTCGACGGCGAAATTATCAGGGAGCCGGAGCATGTAAAGAAGAAGGAAAGGCCCGCCCCGAAGCCATTCGTCAGGCCCGAGAAGCCGAAGCTTGTTTTCTCTGATAAGAACGTTCAGGAAAAGGGTAAACAAAAAGAACCGCGCAGAAGTTCTGGTTTCAGGGTAATAGAGAACGGCGAGTTCACAGACAAAGAGGATAAAAAGTCGCCGCACGGCGACATAATAAACGCGCCTGAAGCGAAAAGGCGCGAGAAACCCGAGCCGCCGGGGAAGCACGTCAAGGTCGAGATAACCGACGGCGAGCCGGAGAAGGTCGACAGGAGCCTTAAAAATTCGATAGCCGAGGGCATCTTCAACTCGGCTTCGGGAAGCATACAGACGTCCTACACGGCTCCGCTGGCGCTGGCGCTTGGCGCTTCCAGCGCCGAAATAGGCATACTCAATTCCCTGCAGAATCTTACGGGGACGGTCTCCCACCTGCCCGGCGCGATGCTCACGAAGTTCTGGAGCAGGAAGCACATATGGCTCATCGCGCAGGTGCTGGGCAAAATCCTCATTTGGATCCCCATAATGCTGCTGCCTCTGCTGCCGGTGGACAACAGGGTGTGGCTTTTAATCATACTGCTGGCGGCCTCGAACTTCTTCATTTACGTGCGCTCACCGGCCTGGTCGAGCCTCATGGGCGATCTCGTCCCGCCGAACGTGCGTGGGCGATATTTCGGCAGAAGGAACATGTTCATCGCCGTTTCTGGTCTTTTAGCCACGCTGGCAGCGGGATTCCTGCTGGAATACTGTGGTTTCCCCGGCATAATCCTGATGTCAATAGTGCTGGCCGCGGTGGCGATATTCTTTTTCGTCAGGATGTATGAGCCGCCGGTGGAGAGGATATTCCATTACAAATACAACTTCAACTTCAGCCCCAGGGACTGGTGGACGAGCCTCAAGATAAACAAGGAGTTCGTAATATTCACCTCGTATCTCACGTTCATGAACTTCGCCGTCGACATCGCCGCGCCGTTCTACGTCGTGTACATGCTGAAGAACCTCAGCATCGGATACGAGTGGTTCGCCATAGCGGTCGTCATAAGCGCGGTGTTCAGGGCAACGACGCAGCAGTACTGGGGCAGGATGAACGACAAGTTCGGCAGCAGGAAGATACTCATAATCTGCGGCGTCATGAGCTGTTTCATACCGTTCTTCTGGATGTTCGTCTCGAACATAATCCACATAATATTCATAAAAATCTACGACGGCGTCATATACTCGGGTTTCGAGCTCGTGATTTTCAACTATCTCCTCGAGGTCACGCCTGCCAAGAACAGGCCGAAATACGTCGCAGCGCACAACTTCGTCACGGGATTCGGCATGGTCCTGGGCGACCTGTTCGGCGCCTTCCTCGTTTTCAACCTCGAGACGTCAAGCTTCATGTGGCTGGCCGGCCTGCAGATAGTCTTCCTTATCTCGTTCTGCCTAAGGCTCGCCTGCTGCTCGTTCCTGCTCGCCATAAGGAACATCGACATAAAGCAGAGCGATATCGTACCGGTTCGATACGTGTTCTGGCAGGCGCTCGCCGTCGAACCGGTGAACGGCATGAAACACGCGATAACATTCACCTTCCGCTATCCGCCAAAGCTGGAGCGCGAGCTCCGCGACAGCGTGAAGAACCTGGAGAGCAGGATAAAGCTGAAGATGAGCACTTAATCGCCATAAAAATCAAAACATTTTGCTAAAGCCTTTTTTCAAAAGATTTATTTATGTGAGCTCCTGCAATTCTCTAATATGAAAACGATAATCCTGACCCATTCCGATTCTGACGGCATCTGCGCCGGGGCGGTAGCGCTGTCGCGATTCCCGGACGCCCAGGTCTTCTTCACCAAGCCCGTTTCCTTCGTCGAAGACCTGAAGGCGTGCGACGCGGGACGTATAATAATAACGGACATAGCCATCACGCACAAGGACATCCCTGAGATTATCAGGATACTGGAGGATAAGAGCAGGGACGGCGAAATCCTTTATTTCGACCACCACCCGCTGCCGGACAGCGCCAGAAAGCGGATGTCAGAAATACTCAAGACGTATATCTTCGGCGACGCCAGCGCGTCCGAGCTCATATACAAGTATTACCAGGACGACATCCCGCCCGAGCGCGTGTGGGTGGCGATATACGGCGCGATAGGCGACTACGAGGAGAAGACCGAGTTCGTGCGCGACCGCTTGAACAACTGGGACGCGAGGGCGCTTCACTTCGAGGCCAGCATGATATTCCTGGGCATGAAGGACAAGGACTTCGACGACTACGATTCGAAAAGGCGCATGGTCCAGACGCTCGCTTCCGGCAAAAACCCCTCGGACATTCCCGGCCTGATGGAGGCGGCGAGGCGCGCGGTCACGGACGAGTTCAGGCTTTACGAGCTCGTCAAGGAAAACGCGGAGAAATCGGGCGATGTCGGCTACGTGAAAGACGTCTATTCGTTCGGCTTCCGCGGGCCTTCAGCGCTCTTTGCAGCGACTGTCACGGACAGTCGTGTCGGACTGGCTGCGTTTCTCAGGAAGGACAAGCTGGACATAACCATGCGCTCCCGCGACTATTCGGTCAAGCTCAGCGAGCTGGCGGAAAACGCAGGCGAGGCGGTCGGCGGATCAGGCGGCGGCCATTCCCATGCCGCAGGCGCGCGCATACCGCTCGACAAGTTCGAGGATTTCGTCAGGGAAGTCAACAGGCTTCTCAAGACGACGTGACGTTTAAGCGTTTCCGTGTGATGTTATGAGACGCAGTTTCGGCTTTTCTGGAAGGGAATGCAGGATACTCTCGCGATTGGACACTCCTGTCAAAATACAGGACTTCATAGACAAGCTCGAATACAACCTCGAGGAGAACGGCGATACGTATTATTCGCCGGCAACGGTCCTCAAGTACAAAAAGGCGGACTGCATAGAGGGAGCGATTTTCGCTGCCGCCGTGCTCCGCTTCCATGGATATCCGCCTCTGCTGCTCGACATCACGTCTTCGAATGACGACAGCGACCACGTCCTCGCCGTCTTCAAGCACAAAGGCCGCTGGGGAGCGATAGGCAAGTCGGAATACGCGTTCTTCGCCTACCGCGAGCCTGTTTACAAGACGATACGCGAGCTGGCCATGTCCTATTTCGAACTCTACTTCAACTACTGGGGCAAGAAGACCATGCGCAGCTTCTCTAAAAAGCCGCTTAACCTGGCAATGTTCGACAAAAAGGGGTGGATGACTTCAAAAAAATTCGTGCCATACATAGCGACGCAGCTGGACAGGATACCCCATGAAAAAGTGCTTAAAAAAGGCATGGACATAAGCCTCAGGAAGGTCACCCACGTGGACAAGGAATCAGGCGAACTGTGGGTTGACAAGAAAGGCCTGCTGAAGACTATGAAGAAAAATGGATACTGAAGCTTTTTCTGCTACAGCAATCAAATTATTCTCATGAACGCATCTCATGGAGAGTTCGCCGTGAAGCTGGCGCGAAAAGCGCTGGAAGACTGGACGAGAAAAGGCGAGCTGTCCAGAAGGCCGGACAAGGTGAGCAGGGAATTCCTCGATAAGTCCGGCGTCTTCACCACGCTCCACACGTATCCGGAGCGCGAGCTGCGCGGCTGCATAGGCTTCCCGACGCCGGTCATGCCGCTGGTCGACGCGATAATAGAGTCCGCAGTGAGCGCCGCCCAGGACCCGCGCTTCCCGGACCTGGACAAGAGCGAACTGAAGAAGATAATAGTCGAGGTTTCGATTCTCACCAAGCCGCAGAAGATAAACGTCAAAAGCCCCGCCGATTATCCCAAAAAAATAAAAATAGGCCGCGACGGCCTGATAATCCGCAAGGGCTTCCATTCCGGCCTCCTTCTCCCGCAGGTCGCCGTCGAATACGCCTGGGACGCGAAAACGTTCCTCGAGCACCTGTGCATGAAGGCGTCGCTGCCCGCGGACGCATGGGCAAGCCCGGGCGCCGAGATATTCAGCTTCCATTCCGATATATTCAGCGAGAAAAGGCCCAGCGGCAAAATCGAGAAGTCCTGACGTTTAAACATTCGATATATAACGTTTATTAGCAACCAGCGGAAAATATTAAATGATGAACATCAAACTGCTGCTGCTTATTGCGGTTACTGCGGTCACCGTGCTCGGCATGATTGCCACGCCGACTGACGACAGCTATGCGATGATTCGCTACGTCCTCAATGGCGTCGGCCTGACACTCATCCCGTTCATCGGCGCCTGGATAGGCATCGAGGCCTCGAAATTCTTCACGTTCAAGAGCGCTTTCGGAAAGGCGCTGCTTTTCATCTCTCTCGGCGTGATAACGTACGGCCTCGGGACCATAGTATTCTTCTACTACAACGTCTTCCTGCAGACGGAAGCGCCGTATCCATGCCTGGCTGATATCGGCTTTTCCGCCACCATAATACTGGCCAACTACGGGCTCTTCCTGCTGCTCAGGAGCATAAAAATCAAGTTCGACGCCATGACGGTAGCAAAGCTGTTCATACTGCCGGTAATCGTTTTCGCGATCGCTTTCCCTGTTTTCATATATGAAAAAGCGGTCGAGGAAGCGCCTCTCATGACCAAGTTTTTCAACGTCTATTACGTCGTCGGCGACGCCGTCTTCCTCTCGATGGGCCTGCTCATACTTACCATGACTTACAGAAGCGTTCTTTTCAAATCAGTCAGCGTGCTGAGCGCGGGCTTCATACTTGAAGCCATAGCCGACTTCTCATTCTCATACACGGCCAGCGCGGGCATCTATTACACGGGCTGCTGGGTCGACATATTATACTGCCTCGCGTTCTTCACCATAGGATACGGCATGTATTTCTTCCTGACGCTGAACAAAGCAACATACACCAAAAAAGCATAACGTCCGCATTTTCAAGCACAAGCCCGTTTTTCATGTATTTCCCTTTTTATGTTTCTGCTACAATTTCTTATCGATAGATCATGGCAACGAACGTAATAAAAAAGAACATGAAGAAGGAAAAGTTCAGCAGCAAAAAAATAGCGAAGGGCATAGAGGAAGCTTCCAGAAGGGCGAAGCTGAAGGGATTCAAGGCGAAGCATATCGCTTCCAAGATTACGAGAAGAGTTGAAAAGGAATTCAGCAAATGTGCGGAAATAAGAACATCCGAAATCCGCACGTGCGTCCTGAACGAACTGGAGAAGGAAGACAAGAAAGCCGCAGAAGAGTTCAGAAGCTACAGGAAAGAAGTCCTTTTTAAATAGGCCCTCCGGCATCGCTGCCCGAAAAGATTTTATCAGGGTTTTTTGTATCCATTTCCCATCGATATTCAAAGAAAATTAGCGCCGGGAACAGGATTCGAACCTGTGTGGGCCTGCGAGCGAAAGACGCGCTTTCCGCGTCGTTTACTTTTCGCCCACCGGATCTCCTGAAAGGATTGCTGGGGTTGCTCCTCATATTCCGCCGATCAGAGTCAAGCCATGAAGTCATCGCAAGCGAATGGCATGCTCACGCATGCCGACTGCCTGCTCTTAAGATCCAGTTTTCAAGTCCGGCGCGTGTGTAGGCCGGAAAAGTCTCCCTTACCGGTTTACCACTCCGCCATCCCGGCGTAATTTTAATTAATGCTTGCCCTGCTTAAATACTAATTCGTCTCAGAACTAGCGCTAGCGATGCTTTATTCTATTTTCAGGTCGTGCTTGAAACCGCTTTTCTCAGCCTTCTGGAGCGGCCATGCCTCGTCTATTATCATGTCGGGTATGCTTTGGTCCAGGACCGGAAAAGCGAGCTCGCATTTCCTGCACAGGACGAACATGCCTTTTTCGTGTATGCTTCCCTTGCATTTGGGGCACGCCATGAGCTCAAACAGCTTGGAATCTATCATACCATTTAAAAATTAGTTGGCGGTTTTAAATGCGTTTTTACGATGTTTAAACATCCAAACCGGAGCTTTTTTCGAGCTCTTTCTTCGCCAGCTTCTTTTCTTTCTTTATTTCTTCCTTGAGCTTGGGCAGCTTCATCAGGAAACCGCACTTCGGGCATTTGAAGGCGAATGGCCTTATCCAGGGCGTTTCCTCGTGCTTCGCCAGGCCGCATTCGGGACATACGTAATCCATGTGCGCGGTTTCAGTCCCGCTGGGCACCATCACGCGCATCTTGCCCTTTTCCTCGCCTTTCGAGTTCTTCATTAGCCTGTTGCTGACGAACTTGTATTTGTTCATAGTAATCATTATTGCATTGCCTTCTTAAAAATTCATGCGGTTTCCTGCGGCACGAAACTGTGCAGTTTTCTGCGGTTCTTCAGCCAGTATCCTGACCTGAACAGCGAGTATGCCAGCAGGAAGCCTGCGAAGTTTCCTATCGGGAAGCCGAGCCACACGCCGTCGAGCCCCATGAAAGAGGCGAAAAAATACGCCAGCGATATGACGACGACCCACCGCGTTATGTTTATAATCAGCTGGAGGTCTGTCCTCCCTGCCGCCTGCAGCGCGCCGCCGAGGACGAAATTGAGACCCATGAAAACGTAACCAAGGGCGATTATCCTGAAATACATCGCGCCCGTAGCGAGGATTGCCGGGTCGCTCGTGAACGGGATGAAAAGCGACTCAGGCGTAAGGAACCATACCGCCGAGAAGAAAAGCATGAAAAGTATCGTGGCGTAAGAAGCCAGCTTCACGCCCTCGCGCGCCCTGTCCGGCTTCTCCGCGCCGAGGTTCTGGCCCACGAACGGGATGAGCGCTATCATTAACCCTATCGAGGGCATGATGGCTATCGACTCCAGGCGTATGCCCACTCCGAACGCGGCGATCGCGGACGTCCCGAACGTGCCGACCAGGCTCATAAGCAGGAACATGCCTATGCTGTTGAACGACTGGCTTATCGAAGACGGGAGGCCGATGAAGAATATTTTTTTCACCAGCTTGCCGTCGAACCTGAAGCACTCCCTCTTTATGCACAGCGACGTCTTGCCGGACAATATGTGGTAAAAATTCAGCGTCGCCACTATCGCTATCGTCGCAACCGTCGCTAGCGCCGCGCCCGTGACGCCCATCGCAGGCACCGGGCCGAAGCCGAATATCAGGAGCGGGTCGAGTATCACGTTCGCTATCACGCCCGCGACGAGGTTCTTGGTCGGCGTGACGGTGTTGCCGTCCGCCTGTATTATGCCCTGCGATATCATGCCCAGGAACTGCAGGACGAAGCCGAAAAATATGATGTTCATGTACTGCAGCGTCATCTCGAGAGTCGCTCCGCTAATGCCCATCAGGCCGAATATCTGCCTCGCAAACAAAAATCCAACTATCGCGACGGTCGCGCCCGAAACGAGAGCCATCACTATCGCGTGCATCGACACGTTCGCAGCGTCTTTGCTCCTGCCCGCGCCTATAGAGTGCGAGATGAGCGCGGTCGAGCCGATGTTGAGCCCGGATGCTATGGCTATCGCGATGAAGAAGACCGGGAACGTGACGCTTATAGCCGCGAGTGCGTCGGAACCCATCATGCTCACGAAGAACGTGTCTGTAAGGTTGAAGGCTATCTGCAGCGATGTGCCTATTATGACCGGCAGCGAGAGCATGAAAAGCGTTCTTGCCGTGTCGCCTTTGGTCAAATCCCTTTCTCCCCTTTTCATCTTCCTGAGTTTTCCCAGCATAATCGCACCCGGTATCCTGAATTATACTTGTATTGTGGAACTTCCTTATTAGATTTAGGTTCGCTATCCGAACCGGCGTCAGAAAATGACCCCTGCGACGAAAGCTGCCATGGCTATGAGCATGGCGTATTTCAAACGGCTGCTTATGCGCGCATAGCCCTTCTTCTTCCGCTGTCCCCTGAGCACGGAGTAGATGCAGGAGACGAACAGAGCATCCGCCGCGAGGATGACGATGACGTAGCTTGCCCTGAGATAGCCGAAATAATACGGGACCGCCGAAAGCGCGACCGCCACCAGCAGACAGAATATGGATATGACTATCATCATCCTTTCGTTGTACCGCAGCCTCGCGCCGTCATCCGTCATTTTGAAGCGCTCGCCGCGTTTCTTCCCTGAAGACGCGATCCTTTTCAGGAAGCTCTTCCTGTCGCCTTCCATGTCCTCCATGTCCTTGACGATTTCCCTCGACACGTTGACCATCATCGCGAGCGCGGTCAGGACGAGGGCGATGCCTATCCTGCCGTTGAAGAAAGCGGCCGCGCCGAAAAAGAACACCGATCCTACAAGATACCCGACCGTTATGTTGCCTATGAAGACCTTGTGCTGCAGCGTCCACGAGTAGACGACGAGCAGCAATGTGTTGAAAAGCGCGATGAAGAAGCACGCCCAGCTTATGGTGAGCGCGCAGAAGCTGCCGAGAGCGAAGAGCAGGACCGCGAAAACGAGCGCCCCGCGTTTCGATACCGCGCCTGAAGGAATCGGCCTTCGCGGCCTGTTAACCTTATCCGCCTCGACGTCGCAGTAGTCGTTTATCACGTTGCCTGCGCCCGTTATGGCGATGACGGCAACCGCGACCAGCATGAACTGCGCGCTGAACAGGCCGTTAATCCCTCCGATAGCGATGAGCGCGCCTATCAGAGCGCCCGCGGCAGCCATCAGGCAGTTGCCCGGCCTCATCATGCCCAGCAGTTCGATTAGATCCATAGTATAATCTTTGGGCTAACCCGTATAAAAATCCGGAAAACGGTCGCGAGCGCCTTAGACTGTCTTGCGTTCTTTCTTGATTGCCCTCAGCTGTTTCTTGCGGCACTTCCTGCACTTGATTTTCTTCGCCTTCACTTTCGCCGGGTCGGCCCTGATGCGCGCGCCGCATGACTGGCAGATGAATATGTGAGTGAAAAGCCTCGCTTCAGCCTCGGGGAATTTTAGTTTGCCCATCAAAACACCATAATATACACATATACTCCATGTATATATTTAAATTTGTGCCGGACTCGTGCAGTTATGTCTTTTTTGTAATAGAAGATGCACGCGTGTCAAAAATAACAGATAAGATTGATAAATTACATGAAAATTGAAGCCAAAAAGACGCAGAAGAGTTTAAACGTGGATATTTAAGCTCACATACGTTAATAACATATTGTAGTAAGGATACCTTGTGTATCGCCTAAATAGGTTCGCCGAAAGGGCGTTGCTTGGCTTGGGGCGAAAATGCCCAATCCTTACACATTTTCATTTATTTCCTCTATTAATCTAGAAAGTTCTGCAATATCGTTATTGTTTATCTTATAATTTTCTCTTGCTCTTTTCTTGTATACGTGTTTGGCATGTTTGTGAGCTTTAGATTTACCTTCTTGTTTCCTTCTAAATTTTATCCTTACATCTTGTGATATCCCCATTATAGAAAAAATCTGCTGTATGCACTTGTATACAGTTGTGTCAGGCCTGTGATCCCGGCAAAGATTCAATGTTAGGTCTTCGTAATCGTTTATGAGTTTAACCATTTTGTAAACTAAATAAGCATAAACAATTGCTATTGTTTTTACATCGTTAACGCGAGAATCTCCAGTTTTACCAATAAATCTATGCTTTAATGTTTCTTTATCTTTAGCGCATAATCTAATAGCATATTTTGAATTTTCGCTGACGGCAGCTAAAACGGTATCTCTATACCACTTATTGTGTATTTGATTTGACAAATCAACATGAAAAAACACCATTCTAAAAGATGGTTTACACGACTATTAAACCTATGTTTAAACATAATTGCTGATGCATATAATGTTCGAATTCGCAAGACGTATCAGCTCAGTTGAGTCTTCAGAGCTTCAGGATTCCCTTTCCAGCCCTCTTCAGCGAGATGTGCCTTTCCCATTCTTCCGTCCTCTCCGGATAGTCCTCCCTGAAGTGGCAGCCCCTCGATTCGGTGCGCGCTAGAGCGGCGCTAACGACGAGCCTCGCCGCCAGAAGCATGTTGTTTATCTCGATTATCTCTTCATCGACTCCTTTCATCCTGGACATGTAAGCCTGCATGAGCGATATCTCCCTGAGCGCCTTCTTCAGGCCTTTCTCGTCACGCACTATGCCCGCGTGCTTCCACATGACGGACTTCAGCTTCGTCTTCAGCTCCGTCGGGCGTGCGCTGGCGACGCTCATCTGTCCGGTGTTCGCAAAGCCGATCTCCCTGCCGACGTTGTATGCGTGCGCCGATTCGGCCGCACGTGATGAAAAAACAAGCGACTCGAGCAGCGAATTGGAGGCGAGCCTGTTCGCGCCGTGGACGCCGGTGCACGCGACCTCGCCGAGCGCGTAAAGCCCCGGGACGTTCGTCTTCCCGTCGACGTCAGTCTTCAGCCCGCCGCACGTGTAGTGGGCGACAGGCTCGACCGGGATTTTATCCTGCGTTATGTCTACCCCGTTCTCGAGGCACGTCCTGTAAATCGTCGGAAACCGCTCTCGCACGAACGCCTTGCCCATATGAGTCATGTCAAGATAAACCTTCCCCGATTTCGATTCCCTGAGCACTGCGCGCGACACCTCATCCCTGAGAGCGAGCTCCTTGACGAAGCGTTTCCCATTCGCATTCACCAGCTTCCCGCCCTCGCCGCGGACCGCTTCGGATATCAGGAAGAAGGGCTTTCCCTTGCGGCGCAGCGCGGTCGGGTGGAACTGGACGAACTCGATGTCCTCCACTTCGCATCCTGCGCGGAAGCCCATCGCCAGCCCGCCGCCGGTCGCGATTTCGGGATTGGAAGTGTTCTCGTAAATCTCGCACAATCCGCCAGTCGCCAGCGCTACCGACTTTGCAAAGAAGTCAACGACGCGCCTTTTCCCGACGTCGAAGACGCGCGCGCCTATGCACGCGCCGTCCTTGAGTATGAGGTCGAAGGCGACGTGCTTCTCGAAGATGCGGATGCCTCTCGATTTAGCGGCCTCGATCATAGCCTTCTCGATTTCCGCGCCCGTCATGTCGCCTCTGTGAACGATTCGCTTTCGTGAGTGACCGCCTTCCTGCCCCATTTGCAGTCCGCCTGCCTTGGAATCTTTATCGAACGTCGCTCCAAGCGCCATGAGATTCTCTATCTCGTCAGGCGCCTGCTTAACCATAATTTCGACCGCGTATTTGTCGCATAAACCATCGCCGGATTTGAGCGTGTCGCGTACATGCAGATTGAAGCTGTCCGTCTTCGAAAAAACCGCGGCTATCCCGCCCTGGGCGAAATTCGTGTTCGATTCGACGGCGTCCTTCTTCGTCACGAGGCATACGCTGCCGTATTCGCCGGCCTGCAGAGCGAAGTTTAGGCCCGCAATCCCGGAGCCTATGACCAGAAAATCAGACTTTATCATTAAGGTTAATTATCATTTAGCGTGTTTAAAAATCACAATTTGCGCGCTTTCTAATAATTCGTGACACGCTTAAATTCGAGCAGGTAATTGGGGGCGCCTGCCGAGCTGATAAATTTGCCTACTTCATAAACAAAAAACGTGCGTGGGAAAAGCCTGTGGGTGTATGTGACTTCGCTGCCGGCCTTAAAAGTTTCGCGCGCGCCCAAGGGCTCGACTCCAAAAAGGTGCAAGTCCTGGCTGCTCTGCGTTCTGGACAACCTTTTGAGCATATTTTCCTGCATCTTATATTCTGCTAAAACGTCAGTGCGTGTCTTTGCAGGAGAAGGGATTGCCAGCGGGGCATCAGAACCGGGTGAAAAGACGTCTTCCTCTGGGATGTACGGCTGGTTGAAAGCTTTGTCAGCAATTGTCTCTTTTCTGAGTTTTCTGTTAAATGGCTTTTCTCCCATCCGTATAATTTCGAGGTTAAAAATAAAAAGCGACATTGTTCAACGCTTCATTTGAGCTTGAGCATCCTGTCGAGAGCGCGTCTCGCCTTCTCCGCGACCGCGCTATCGACGAGCACTTCGCCCGTCCCGTCGCGTAGGCAGGCGTAAACCTTCTCGAGCGTCGTCTTCTTCATGTTCTGGCACACGCCCGCGGCGGCGAAGAATTTCTTGCCCTTCACTTCGCGGCGCAGCCGCTCGCACATCCCCTCTTCGGTGACGACTATGAACTCCTTCGCTTTCGATGTTTTGGCGTATTTTATCATGCCGCCCGTGCCGCACACGTGATCGGCCAGCGCCAGCACGTCTTCCGGATTTTCGGGGTGGGCTATCACCTTCGCCTTCGGGTGGCGCCACTTGAGCTTCTTCACGGCCTTAGGGTCGACGGCGTCGTGGACGATGCAGAATCCCGGCCACGGTATTATCTTCTTCCTCGTCTTCGACTGAACGTGTTTCGCCATGTTGTAGTCCGGCACGAATATGACCTCGTGCGCGGAAAGCGCCTCGACTGCCTCCTTGAAGTTCGCGGAAGTGCAGCACACGTCCGATTCGGCTTTAGTCGCGGCGTTCGTGTTTATGTATGCCACCACGCACGCCCGCGGGTACTCTGTCTTTTTCTGGCGCAGCTTCCCGGCAGTCGCCATCGCGGCCATCGGGCATTTCGCTTCGACGTCGGGAATCAGCACTTTCTTGGCGGGGTTCAGCAGCTTCGCCGATTCTGCCATGAAGTCGACCCCGCAAAAAACAATGATCTTAGCCTTCGCCTTCTTCGCGCGCAGCGCCAGCTCCAGGGAATCGCCTATGCAATCCGCGACCTCGTATATCTCCGGCCGCTGGTAGTTGTGGACGAGGATTATCGCATTCTTCGCCTTTTTCAGTTCCTTGATCTTCCTGATGAGCTCCTCTGTCTTCATGCGGACACCTGACCTTTTGATATTCTGGCTTCAGGATACATAAATAAATTAATTGCTAACTTCCAACTCAATAATGTGAAAGGATGCAGATGATTGAGCCGCCACCGATAGAGCCGCTGCCCAAATACCCGCGCATAAAATGCAACCAGAACAGCATACACCTTCTTTACGGCGGGGGCTTCATGCCCGAAGAAAACGCGAACGATGAGTATCTGGGCAAGCTCATCGTCAAAACGCCAGACACCGAGCTCTACAGGGCCATGTTCTTCAAACCGCTGGAAGGCACGCCCCGGCTTTTCATGATCGACTCGAATATCCTCGGATGGCATGTGAACAAGCCGGAAGACATACGCGACCTTGCCCTGGACCCGCCGCTGAACAAGCCGTACAGGAACGCCAGCCTGATAGTCGTCGGCCCGGACGAGGCGCTCGTGGAAAAATATTTCGAATTTTTCAAGGGAGACTCCGGCTTCATAGAGGACTCGTTCCTGCAGTCGGGCACGGACAGGCATTTCGCCATAATAGACTTCACGCTGGGCCGCACGCGCATTTCCTACGAGAAGATGCGGGAGGCGCTTCTCAAAAAGAAAGCGTGATGTTTCCAGTTTCTTCGGTTTCCGGAAGCTATAGAACTAGAGCTTTTCCTTCCCGGACTTGAGCGTGCCCGAGACGCGCACGGTCTGGAATATCGCCTTCGAATCGCCTATTTGCCTCACAAGCGCTAAAGCGAACTTCACGTCGTCGACGTATTTGTGCGAGCATTGGATGACGCCTTCCCTGTCGCTCCACAGGTTGCGGATGACCCACGGCTTGGCCTTCGCCATGCCGCTCTCGCCCATCCAGCCGATCATCGAGCCCATGATGGCGTTCCTCGCCTCCGAAAAGTCGAGCCTCATGCTGGACTGTATCCTGAAGAAGACGTATCGCTTCCGCTCGACCTGGCTGGGCATATGTCGCAAGCGAGCAGGCTTCTTTGCATGCGTCTTTTCGGCCATGTTTGATTATTCGCCTCCGTTGTTTATAATGTATATATGGTGCCGTTTAATTTGCCCAAGCAAACATTTATATATTACTATTTGTAATAATACTATTACAAAAGGTAATAATATGGACAGTAAGATCAGCAGTGATGTCAGAATACTGAAGCTGTTGCTTGACAGGAAAGATGACAGGTTTACGATAAGAAAGATAGCTGAAACGCTGAAAATCAATTACAGGATAGCGTATGAACAGGCCATGAATCTCGAAAAGGATGGCCTGCTCAAAATAACGAGGACAGGCAATTCCAATATCTGCGAGTTCGCGCACAAGTTCGGCAGCAGGGTTTTCGAAGCAGAATACCTCAGAAGAGAAGAACTCCTGAAAAATAAGGACTTTCTCGTCATCCGCAACAGGCTCGCTGAGCTGACGTTCCCCTTAATCGCGCTGCTTTTCGGCTCGCACGCGAAGGGCGTCGCTGACAAGCATTCGGACATTGACATTCTCGCAATCGGCGGAGACGAAAAGGAAAT
>JAZDFI010000027.1:0-2975 GCA_043808015.1 Candidatus Aenigmatarchaeota archaeon | reverse complement strand
GTGCGGAAGCGAATGATAAACACGATAGCGCCATCACCGTGAATGTTTAAACGCGGCTAAAAAGGATATAAGTGATAATGTGATATATAATCATATGAATTCCCGCAGAAAGGGGCAGGTAGAGTTCATAGTAATAGTCGCTCTTGTTATCATCGGCGTCGTTGTTTTTGTCATCGCTTCCAGGCAGTCAATCATACCTACAGCACCCACGTCCGGCATACCTGAAGAGGCAAAAACGATAAAGGACGCGGTGATGAACCTCATGCGCGCGGGCGTCAAGGAAAAACTCACACTGTTATATAATCAGGGCGGCGCGCTGAACCCGTCGCTTTCGGTCAAATTCGGCGCTTTCGACACTGCCATCTGGTCGGCGTGCGGCCAGAACAGCATACCTGACATTTCCAAGGAGATTGGCTCCGGCATCCTTTCTTATATGCGCGAGAACCTCGAGGACGAGATGGATTTCTCCGGAAAAACGGCGAAGTTCGACTTCACCAAGGCCAGGACAGAAGTTGATATAGTCAAAGACGCGATAAACATACGCATATATCTGCCAACGAAAGTCGAAACTTACGATGTTCAACAGCCATATGAAATCGTGGTTGCGTCGAAGCTTTACGACGTCATGGATTTCTCAAAGAACTTCGTGGACGAAAACTCCAAGACCCGCTTCCTTGAGCATGTCACGCTGCGCAACCTGATGATTTCCAACCCCGAGAGCGAGTACTGGGTTCCCGGGCCCGGCACGACACAGATAGGCTGCGGCAACCCGCTCATGAAGACCCGGAGGCAGCTTCTGCCCGGCATAGAGGGCATAATCAAATACACAGTCTCCCACATCACCTTCAACAATCCAACACCACTCAGGATAGCTGAAAACCCGTTCTACAACATTTACGCGGTCAACGGGAAGTATTACCCCGGCCTGCAGGTCGCTTTTGCATACCCGTCCTACTGGGACACCCAGATTAACAAGTATTTCGCAATGTCCAAGGAGCCGCTCAGGCTCATACCAAAGCCCATCGCCCCGCTCATACCTTTCTGCATGGCCATAAGCGACGTCTCATATTCCTTCCGCTACCCGACGGTTCTCATGGTAGAAGACGCCTCAATGAACCAGTGGTTCAAGTTCGCCGTGATGGTGGATATAAACAACACGCAACCCGGGCAGTGCGACGCCGAGTTCGGCAAAGAATCAGAGTATGACAGGGTGTGCATTACCGACGCCAAGTGCACGGCCAAAATAACCGTGAAGAACACGACAGGCTTGCCTGTCGAGGGCGCGAGCGTGAACTTCTACATATGCGACGTCGGCACGACAGACAAGAACGGCGTTGCTGAAGGCAACATACCGTGCATGATAAGCGAGCTTCACGTATATGCTGTAGGCCACAGGAGCTATGGCGACCTTTTCAGGTCGGACGAGCTTCTGGACAAGAAAGTCACGCTGCAGACAGTCGAAGACAAAATAAAGATCCATTTCAAGGTGCTCGAAACGTATGCAGGCACGTCCATAGGCGATGGCATATACGATTCTTACGATGTGAAAGATGATTCCATAGACATCACAGAATTCCCCGACGCCTACGGACACAAGAATCTCACAGCATTCATTTCTTTCACACCAAAAAGCCCCAATTACTTCACCGGCGAGGACACGGCCGTAATGTTCGCGAATTTCGACGAAAACAATGTGCTTACGGCAGTGATGAACATATCCGGCATACAACCGGTTTCGTACGAGGTAACCGCCAGTCTCGCGGACACCACGGATGACGAAAAATCTCTGCCCGTGGGTTTCATAAACACGAGCATCGACATCCCTGAGGGCACGCAAGACATCTACATATACATGCCATACGTCACCAGGACAAACGGAGGGATGTTGATGCTGACGGAACCGGGCATAGACCCGGCCGAAGCGGACAAGATGACGACTCTCCTTTACAACAAGTGCGGCGGCAAATATCCGGTTAGCATCGCAGAGCTTTCATGCTGATGATTATGAGAAAATGGAATTCGCTGGTATTGCAGATATTCGCGTTGACGTGCACGTACCTTATCATAAGCATGACAGGCGTAGGTGCCCTTGAGATACGCATTTTCACTTCAGGCGGGCAGGAGCTCGCTGCATCCATCCCGAAGTTTTCAGACCTGATACAGAAAGACTTCTCGTTCCCGTACCAGCAGAACTACCAGTATGCAGAAATCAAGCTGGCCAGCAAGAGCAGCGCCAGCGTGATAAAGAAGGTTTACGTGTTCCGCTGCAAGGGACTCAATCCGTCCGACTGCATCCAGAACGGCATAGAGCCGGTCATCTCGTCGAACTCGGGCAGCACGGCCATGACATTCGACGAGACTTACATGTGGGATGACGTCAGCACCGGCAACGTGGGCAATTTCCTTCTCATGGTAAAACTCGACATGTCCGGCAAGGAGATATGGACGGCCAGCTGGGATAAGCTGACCAAGACCGGCATAAATTCCTTCAGCAAAGAAAACTACGAATCCGACAGGATTGACCTTTATCTCGGCCCCGGCGCTTCCGGCGAGACTGTGAAAAGCTACATAGAGACATACTATTCGATTCCGTCGGACAATATGAACAGGACAATCTTCGCTTCAGTGAGCGGTTCAGCGACGACGAAGATATACGACCTCTCCGGGAACAAGGACAAGATAGACCCGACAGGGACCGGAACGCCTTCATTCTATTACACGAAACTCACCGGTAACGTTTTCAACAAGAGCTATGGCACGTGGGATTTCGTATTCGCGGCCGACGGCAAGACTGCGAATCCTGCGATTTTCTACTCCACGACCGCCGGCCCCCAGTCGAGCGGAGGCGCCAGCCTCGCCGTAGACGACTGGTCGCCTCAGGTAGTGACGTGCGGCAGCAGCGAGGTCATAAAGGCGAACATGCACGCGACCAACGCGAGCATGGGCTATTACCAGTCTTATTATTACACGATAGC
>JAZDFI010000026.1:0-9246 GCA_043808015.1 Candidatus Aenigmatarchaeota archaeon | reverse complement strand
GGATGCTTTTCCGGGTCGCCATATACTTCGGAAGTCGAAGCGAGCAGTATCCTGGCGCGCTTCTCGTTCGCCATGTCAAGCATGTTCTTAGTCCCTAGCGAATTGACCATCATGGTCTCGATGGGCAGCTTCTGGTAGTCTATCGGCGAAGCAGGTGACGACATGTGATAAATCTGGTCCACGGGGCCGGCGATTTTGAACCCTCTCGATACGTCCTGCTCTATGAAAGTGAAATTCGGATGGCGGAGCAGAAGTTTGATGTTGTCTTTCTTACCTGTGACCAGGTTGTCAACGCATATCACTTTCTCTCCCTCGTCGACGAGCCAGTCGCATATATGCGAGCCTATGAAGCCCGCGCCGCCGGTAACAATGACAGTTTTATTTGCCATTTTCTTCCTCGTGTTTCTTTATCTTCTCCATCATGCGCTCGCGCTCCTCGTATTGTTTGTCGAAGTTCATCGTGCTGCCCATGAATTTTTCCGTTTCCTTGACCGTGTTCCACTTGCCTATGTCCAGATACTTCCCCTTTAGCACGAAGCCGTTTATCTTCTCGCCGCATCTGAGGGCGAGCGCCATCGCGTCGGTGAGTTGCACCTCGTTCTTCATGCCGGGCTGCGTTTTCTCGATGTATTTGAAAATCTTCGGGTCGAAAACATACGCGCCGCACAATGCATAATATTTGCCGTTCGTCGCGAGTTTTTTGGCCGCGTCTTTGGACGGTTTCTCCACCATGTTATCCACATTGCCGACGCCGTTCTTGAGGTCGCTTATTTTGGCTATACCGTAACCGCTGACGTCGTCAACTTCAAAAAGCATAACCGTCGCTATCGGTCGCTCCTTTTTGTGGTAGCTGATAAGCTCGCGTATCTCTTCCTTGGGCTCTATGAAAGAGTCGCCGAGAAGCGTGACGAACGTCTTGTCTATCCAACCCTTGCCCTGCAGTATGCTGTGGCCCAGGCCGCGCCTGGTCATCTGGTAGAGATAAACGACGTTCACTCCGAAGAAAGAGCCGTCGCCCACGTAGTCCATGAGCGCGCCTTTCTGGTAGCCCACTATCATGTAAATCTTGTTCACACCGCCGACCTTCAGGTTCTCTATGGTATGCTCTATGACGGCCTTGCCGAATATGGGATACATCTCCTTCGGGACTGCGCGCGAGAAGGGATACAGCCTCGTCCCTATGCCCGCAGCAGGTATGAGTCCGACAATATCATCCATCATGTCACCTTTTCCTGGCGCGCTTTGGGTTACGCTTCGTTTCGCGCCTTCTTGGTTTAATTAATTTGCGGGGACGTTTTATAAGCGTTGTTTTGCGCTCGCAAATAGGACATCTTATTTTTCCGGCCCAGGCCAGCCAGGCTATCCATGTCAATAACACCAGCGCTATAAGACCGAGCTGCCAGAAAATGTCGTGTATCAGGCTCGCTGTGCCTATGCCATACGCCTTCCAGACGAGCACGACCACCATTATTCTGGCAAGGTTACCCAGATATATTACAATCAAACCAGCCGCGATGCCAGCGAACCTTTTTTTCCATGCGATGCGCGGCACCGCGCACACCAGCGCGGCCAGCAGCAGCATGCTTTTCCACCCCGTGCAGTCCTCCGAAACGATGAAAGCGATGCCATCCGACGCTATCAGAAACCCGCTCCTGTAGGCTTCGAAGCCGCACAGCTGGAGCAGCGAAACGACGTTCGCGCTCACCATCTCCTGTAGCGGCAGCAGAATGTTCTGCAGCTGCATTATCGCGTAAAGCGGTATAGCGAAAACGAGCATCTTTATCAGGAACACCAGTGTTTCCAGAAGCCTCTTCTGCGCCCGGTCGAGCCGCACCTTCATAATTATTAATTTGTTTTCCGGCTTAAAGCATGCTTAGAATTATAAAACCGGGCGGCATAATGAAAGGCATGAGCGGCTTCAGGTTCGAGCTTTCGAGGCAGCTCGTCCATCTTTCAGGCATACTTTTCATAATATTCGCCCAGTTCATAGGCAGGGAGGCGACAATCCTGTATTTCGCCGTCATAGCCGTTTTTTTCTTCCTTTATTCCTGGTATATCAGAAACCGGGAGAAGCGCGTGCAGAACATGCTCAGCAGGATGGAATCGAAGTTCAGGGACTTGACGCTCAAGTTCGAGAGAAAGGACGCGAACCCGTTCGCAGGAGCGATGTTCTTCTACATCGGATGTACCGTCGCATTCGCCGTTTTCCCTTTCAACATAGCCTCCGCAGCAGGCGCGATGCTCGCGGTCGGAGATTCGCTTTCGACGCTCGTAGGCACGAGGCTCGGCAGACACAAAATAGGCAGGACGGGCAAGAGTTTCGAGGGCTCGCTGGCGTGTTTTGCCGGCTCGCTGGTGGCGGGCGTTTTTTTCGTCGCGCCGCATATTGCGGTGCTGGGCGCGATTGCGGCGACTGCGGCTGAGCTGATGCCTAAAATAAATGATAACCTGTCGATACCTGTAATATCGGGTCTGATAATGTTTTTATCGTCACTGATTTAGAACTAGCCCGCGACTGATTTCTGGCCCTGCTTTTTCGATGCCATGAAAAGCTCGGTTATCTGCTCGACGAGCTTGGGTTCGGCCGCCATTATCTCCATTGCGGTCACGACGCCGATGAGCACGTTGTTCTCGACTATGGGCAGCCTCTTTATGTTGTGCTGCGTCATTATTTCCGCGGCCTCGCTGACTTCTGTATCGGGCCCGATGATTATGACTTTTCTGGTGACTATGGTGCCCAGCTTGGCATCAAGAATGTGTTTGTCGTCCTTGGCGACTTTCTTGACGAAATCCCATTCGGTCACGATGCCTATAAGCCTCTCCTTGTCCGTTACTATGAGAAATTTCGTGTCCTGCTCGACCATCTTCTTGGCCGCGTCGTGAAGCGTGATGCCGGGGCTGACGGTCACGACATTCTTGCTCATTATCTCCCTGACTTGCATGAATAGTTATTGTCCCGTCTGGTATTAAAGTTTTTAAAAATGCGAGACCGCCATCATGCCGTCGCTGGTGCAGCGCGCCTGCCAATCGTTTTGAAAAAATTATTTACGTATGCTTTAGCTCTTACGTAACCTTCTTTGAAATAGGTCCTGTAAAAATGGCCAGGCGACGGCTCTCCCATGCAGTCGAGCGAATCCGTTGCTATCTCAGCGAATCTCGCATATGAAGTCGGCTCCTGCCCTGCGGCGCGGCGTATTGCCGCGTTGTTTTTCAGGCCCATCGCCTCGTACGTCATGCCCTCGTTAAGGCCTTCCGCCATGGGAACTATGATTTTTCCGGCTATGTATTTCGACATGGGTTTCATCGCTTTCGGCAGTTTCTCGCTGAGGTATTCGACCGTAGCGCCATAGAGGTCGTTAAGGAAATTCGTCCTGCCATATGCCGCGTTCCTTTCTTTCATCTGCGTTGCTATGTGAAGCTTCTCGTGGACTATCGTCCTTATCAGATTGTCCACGGGTTTCGACAACTTCCCGTAGATGTATTTTGCCAGCGGGTTTCTGGATTCGCCTAGCCTTCTCGTCAGGCTGTAAAAAGCGTTAGTCTGCGGGACTATGTATTCGTTTATGCCTATCACATTCCCGTCAGTATAGCCACCCACGACACCGTCTTTCGGGTCTATGCGATCCATCACGATAGGTGCGCTGGTCTCGTCGTGCAGGCCATACTTTCCAAGCGCGCTTCTGGTTATAGTTTCCGCTGCTTTTGCGGAAATCCTGACAGTATCCATGGCGTTGGCAGGCAGGTTTCCAACAACCGCCGGTTCATCATACAGGGCCTCTGCGTTTGGCAGTCCGTGAGCGTTCATGACAATCTGATTAAGAATCAAATTTAACACTTTAAATACCTTCAGGTAGCGAAAACCGGCAAATACTGCATAACAGACTTATGTTTAAACATTCCCCGCAGGGTCGTTACCTATTTCTATAGGCTCTGCCAAATAATTAACAGGAAGTTGGCCGATATGCTTATTCGAAAGAAGAGCCTTAAAATACAGGAACGGCTAGGGATGCGAATAGGCATCGCCTACGGCAGCGCAAAGACGCCTGTCGTGAAAAAGCCTTCCGAAGCTTTGAACGTGCTGGAGGACCTGTACCGCGTCGGATTCCGCGCGTTCCTCCTGCCGAAGGAACTGTTCGCCAACATAAAGGACGTATCGGATCTTTACAAGGAGCAATACACGAGCCTGCTCAAAATCAAGACCATCGCCTCCAAATACAACATCGAGCTCTCGATACACAACAATTCGCTTCCAGAAGAGCCGGCGCTGGACAATGTTTTCAAGATTTACTGCAACATCGCGAATGTCATGGACGCGCGCTCGCTGGTCGTCCACCCGAATTTCTACGGCCGCATGCCGCACAGCCAGGCGCTGAAACTGACAGTCTACAAGATAAACGAGATAGTCAATGAAATGCGCATACGCTCGAAAGTCGGCATAGAAACGACCGGCCACGTCGACGAGCTGGGCAGTCTAGAAGACGTGGTAGACATGGTGAAGCGCACGACAAGGACAGAACCCGTTCTCAACTGGGCGCACATACACGGACGTGACCGGGGAGTGCTGACGCACGACACGGATTTCAGGAAAATCGTGGACAAGGTGCGAGCCGAGGTCGGGCATCAATGGATAAACGACGCGTATTTCATATTCTCAGGCGCGGACTACGATCGCACTGGCGCCGGGAAGCACAAATCCATCGCCCGCTCCGACATGCGTTTGGAGCATCTCATAAAGACCATACAGGCCCTGAACATCAAGGGCACGCTGATATTCGAAACGCCGAATCGCGAGAAGGACATCGTCGATATTCTCCAGGACCTCGCGGACATGGTCAGGTAAATCTTATTATTTCTCATGGTAAATGAAGAGCATGATAATAACCATTTCCGGCATGCCCGGTTCCGGCAAGAGCACGGTTGCAAAAATACTCGCACGGCGCCTGCGCATGAAGCGCTATTACGTCGGCATGATGAGGCGGAAGATGGCGCGCGAAAAGGGCATGACGCTTGCCGAGTTCAATAAGCTCGGCGAGAAAGAAGACTGGACCGACAGGACCGTCGACGAATACCAGAAAAAGCTCGGCGAGAAAGAGGACAATTTCGTCATAGAGGGCAGGACCAGTTTTTTCCTGATACCGCAGTCAGTGAAGGTTTTTCTCGGCGTCGACATGAAGGTCGGCGCAAAACGGATTTTTGACGAGCTGAAAAAGGGCGAGTGCGGCAGGAACGAGGGCGAGTTCAAAACGCTGAAAGAAGCCGAGAAAAGCGTTATCGAACGGCATACCAGCGACGTCAGGCGATACAAAAAATATTATGGCGTCGACATAACGGACAGGCGTCAATACGACATAATCATAGACACGACCAGGCTGACGCCAGCGCAAGCCGTGGAAAAAATAATCGCGGAGATAAAAAAGCTGAAGAAACGAATCAGGTTGTTCAAACCTTCGCGTGGCCTTTCAGGATCCTGCCCGCTTCCTTGATGAACTTCCTGACGTATTCCCTGTGCATGAGTATATCGTTTTTTTGCAGGTCGAGAATCTTGCCGTCCTTGACGAGCTTCTTCATCTTGCTCAGCTCGTTGAATACCTCGAGATAAGTGTCGGCCACGAGGCCGGGCTTCACGACGTAGGTCTCGAAATACTTGCTTAACTCATCTTCTTTTCCCGGCGTCTTGTCCATCGACTTAAGGATTGTCATTATCGTTTCCGCCATGATGGCGTACGACTTTTCGATGAGGTTCTCGCGCTTGAGGACTTCGACACGGACCAGCGTTTTCTGCATCTCCTTGACGAACTTCTTCGACTTGTCTATCCAGTCGTCAAGCTCCTGGCCGCTCAGCGCTTTGAGATGCTTGTGCTCTATATCCTTGCGCCTCTTTATCACGCCGTCCAGCCAGTCGGCGAATTCGGGCTTGACCAGCTTCATGTCGACCAGCGTCTTGCGCATCGCATCGGGCGCGTCGCTCGGCCTCGGCGGGTTCTTGCCCAGGAACATCAGCACAGCCTGCAGGCTCTCGAGCATCGCGTAGTAGCAGTCTTCAGCGACCATGTACATCTTCGCGGTCTCGATTCTCTTTATCCTGCCCGGTGCGCGCTCGATATACTTCTCAACCGCTTCCTTCGATGGCTTTATCTCGCCCATCTGGAGCAGGCGCTTGATCGGCAGGAATATGTCCCTATCGAAGACGGGCACGCCTTCACGGATGAAATTGAAAACTATGGGGTGCCCTATCCGCACCATGTTCCAGAACTCGGTGAGAAGATATGGCTGCTGCACCGACAGCTTGTCCGAGAGCTTCTTCGCTATCACATCAAGCTCTTCTTCGACCTGCTCCTTGAACGCCGGGGTGATTTTGTGCTTCGTGTCGTCAAGAATTATGAACACGTCGATGTCGCTGTCTTTGTGCCACGAGCCGCGAGCGCTCGAGCCGAACAGGACGACTGAACGCACGATGGAGCCGTATTTCTTGAGCACTTCTTTCGTGAACTTCTTGAGAATGAGCACGCGTTTCTTCTCGTCTTCGGCTTTGTTGAATTCTTCCTTCTCTTTTGCATCACTGGCTTTGGAAACCTTTGCATCTTTTGGCTGCTCTTCCTCATCGTGGGGCATTTTCAGAGAGCCTTCATCGTCCGCGAAATCTTCATGCTGCGGCCCATTGTCCGGTTTTGTTTTGGTGAGCTTTCCTTTCGCCATGTTAATTATAAGCCAGCCGGAAATTTATAAGTTTAAAATTGCAACCGGTCAAATAATTAAGATGGAAATGCGGAAGGCGCTTGTTCTCTCGTTCGTCATTTTTTCATGCTACCTCATATTATCACTGACGCCTGTTTCCGCCTACGCGACAGGCGAATTTTTCACCCAGGTGGAAACGAAGGCCAGGCTTTCGATAGATCCCGTGCTCAAGATAATGGACGAGTTGAAGCCTGTCGAATGCGAGTCGCAGGGCACGCTCGGCTTCCGCGCGTATGTCGAGAACGTGGGCGAGTTCGATATAAAGAGCATCGAGGCCCTGGTTGAGGACACGAACAGCGGAACCTATTACAACGTGACCAATGCAGTAAGCTGCGGCCCGAGGGCGAACCTGATAAGCAACCAGGAAATAGCATGCACGGTGAACATCAAAACACTGCTGGCAAAGCTTCCCGCATGCCCGCTGGAAAGCACAGGGAACAGGCTTTATCTTTCTTTCGAAATTGTGCAGGAGCAGTCGAGCAGCAAGGTAACGGATTCGAAAGCCATCAGCATAATAGGTACCGGCATAGAGCCTGGGATGGCAGTCGATTTCGCTGTTTCAAGGCCGCCGTATCCAGTGCCTGTAATAAACTGCAACGTTGGCAGTGAGATAGACGTACCGGTTGTCATAAGCCATGCTGAAAAGCTTTTCGGCAGCATAGAATGGTCCTTCTCAGCGAACGGCGCATCAAGCAAAATGATAGAGTGCAGCAAGCTGACCAGCACGGAAGACGACGAGGGCCGCAAGGATATTTACATATGCATGCTCACGATTTCGAGCGTCATGTATCCCAAGTGCGAAGAAGGCGCTGAGACGACTGTTGGTATTTTTGCCAGAGCAGGCGATTTCAATCTTACAGGCAGCTTCGCCACCACGCTCACCGCGCAGGACCTTAATCTCGGCCTGAAGATATCCGAGCTGCCTCCGATTGACTGCCAGATAATAGGCCAGGACGGCAGGTGCGTCCCTGCGGATCCGCAGAAAAACGTCACGGTCACCATAACAGGCAACGTGCCAGAACGGCTGAAAGTGTTCGAATCCAGATACAAGCTGGGCAACGGTAACGTCTCGACCCTGATTTGCAAGAAGCTCTCCAGCACCAGATACCAGTGCATGACGTTCATAACGCTCGACGACCTCCCGGTTCCCACCACCTTAGAAAACGTGACCACGAAAGAGCGGGCAATGACGGTTTATTTCGACGTGAAATACCTCAACTATTACACGAGCATCTCGGCCACGAAAAAATTCGAGATGCGCGGAACGGCGCTGGTCGAGCTCATAAACATAATAGAGCTGCTCAACAGGGACAAGGACTTCTTCGAGGCCGTCAAGAAGGTAAGCGACATACTCACCACGATAATGTATTTCCTTAACCTGATAAGGACGTGCTGCATCCTGAAGAAGGTACTGGACGATCTGGAGAGCGGCGGGTCGGTCAAGAAAGCCGCTATGGATTTTGCCGTTAAATTTTTCATTGGTAACGCGAAAAACGGTTTTCAGGCCGCTTTCAATGCACTCACCAAGTTCGGGCCGGGCATAATAAGCTGCATAGCGGAGAAGTCTATAGAAAAAATAGACAAGGAAATAGAAGAACTGGAAGATTTCGAGGGAGGCTCCATAAACGCGCCGCTAGAGATGCCGTCTTTCGGTGAAAATATGCTCGAATATTTCCCGGAATGCACGCTCAGTAGTTTTTGGGACCAGGTCAAGGATTCCGCAGTGGGCTGGCTGTGCGCCTTGTTTTTCAACGTTGTAGCGCCTCAGCTCGGCAGAACAATCTGCAACTTCATCAGCAATCCCGTCGTGAGCAAACTAATGGCATTCCTCGATATGCTGGTCATAATTATATCGATACTGATGATGCTCATGACACTCAACCAGGCGCAAAAAGACCTTGCGCTTTCCAGGGAAACCATAAACCTGCAGCTGGCGGCTTCTGACTCGCTCACCGACTACATGGACAAAATGCAGAGCAGCGTCCAGATGATAGCATCTTTAGTGGCCTCAAGCAGCGCCCTCGCGAACATCACGGCCCCCAGCTACGGCACCACAAAGCTGCTCTTCATATCCGACCGCGCGGGCGTGCTCGGCAACGGGGACGCCATATGCACGCAGGATATGGTGACGATAGATTATGACATGGAGAAGCTGAACCAGACCGAAAACTTCAAGCCCGAGCTTTACATATCATCCTCTTCGCATTCGAAAACGCTCCACTTCGATGAACTCAAAGGGACGGTGGGCCCATACAGCACGGATGCGCTTCTCGGGACGGACCCAAACACAGACCCTTCGGAGATGTACACTTTCAGGCTGACATACGCCGGAAGGAGCCTGGATTATCAGCTCAATTACGTGAACCAGCCGTGCGGAAGCGAATGATAAACACGATAGCGCCATCACCGTGAATGTTTAAACGCGGCTAAAAAGGATATAAGTGATAATGTGATATATAATCATATGAATTCCCGCAGAAAGGGGCAGGTAGAGTTCATAGTAATAGTCGC
>JAZDFI010000025.1:0-7652 GCA_043808015.1 Candidatus Aenigmatarchaeota archaeon | reverse complement strand
TCACCCAGTTTGAGCTCCCCTGAAACCAGATTGACGCCGTAATTCTTTCCCGTATAGATTATGCCTATTTCCTTTTTAGTCTCGCTTATGGCGCCGTACTTGCAGGCGACGATGCATGCCTTGCATCCGATGCATATGTCTTTGACGAAAGCCGGGAATTTTCCCTTGACGAAAACTATGGCGTTCTGCTTGCACACCTTTGCGCATTCTCCACAGACCTTGCATTTGCTGAAATCCCATTTAGGTATGGGCTGGTATACGGTCGAATATTTTTTTATCCTCACGGAAAGCAACAGATGATCGTTTGGACATTCCGCATCAGCATCCACCAGAAGCGTCCTTTTCTCCCTGGCGAATTCCACGGCCAGTGACGTCGCTACCATCGACTTGCCCGTGCCTCCCTTGCCGCCCGTGACTGCTATCTTCATCTTTTCCCACCATTACTATCACTTATTCTCAGAGAAGAGGCCCTACGCCTGTAAATAACAAAGTGCTGTTCAGGCAGGAAATCAATTCCTTCTCAGGAGCATAGCCCGCATTTTCCATTTTCTGCATCAGGGTTTCCTTGGCAATATAATGCCTGAAAATCCCGTGGAATGTAAAGGAATTTTTCTTCTTGTACTCTATGATGGCAATCCTGCCACCAGGAGCCATGAACCGCATCAGCTGCCTGAAATATTCCACCCTGTTTTTTATGTGGTGAGTCACATTGCGGAAAAACATGCGGTCGATGCTTCTCTCAGGCAAAGCAACTTTGCCATCTTCGGCAAATATTGCCTCCAAATTGCCAAGGCCCTTTTCTGCAGTGCTGTTTTTTATGAATTCCAGAAAATCCTGATTTATGTCTATCGCATAAATCTTTCCCTTTGCACCGACTGTTTCTGCGAACCTGAGGGAAAAATAGCCGCCTCCTGCGCCTATGTCTGCAACACTCTGTCCCTGCTTTAAGCCCAATGCCACTATAACCTCATCAGGCCTGCTTTTCTGGCTTGATGCTTTCCTGTTGAATGCCTGTGCTTTGCTATTTTTCATGCCTATGCTCCTCGCAAACGTCTTCAGAACCCGCTTTTTCGATTTTTTTATTTTTCCATTTCTCAAATATTTCTCTTACCGTTTCTGCCTGGCATACGTATACGTCTATTCCAAACTGCCTGCACAAATCAAGAGCTCTCGGGCCAAGTCCCCTGCACAGCAGAACATTTGCCCCGTGTTTTTTCATGAGTTCCGGTGGAAGCCCCGTTCCGCCCATGTGCTCACTGGTGTTGCCTATTATTTCAACGACTCTGCCATTTTCGTCAAGAAAGGTATAGGTATTGCATCTGCCGAAATGCTCCGCCACCGAACTACCCAAACCTCTTTCATCATCCGTCGGTATTACTATCTTCATATTCTTGCTCCTTATTTAAATTTCTCAAGTTTACCTTCCATGAATTTCTGCACAACCTCATTTGCCTGTCCGCTTCCATTATAAACTTCGATGTTAAACTGCCTGAAAACATCGAGCGCTCTTGGCCCGATATTACCTGTTACTACGGCATTTACATTTTTTTCTGCAACTATTTGTGCGGCAGAAACGCCTGCGCCGCCAGTTTGCTTCGAGCTCGTATTTTCCACTGCCTCGAATCCCTGTATTTTTCCGCCGTCGATTTCAACGATAAGAAAGTACTGACACCTCCCAAATACGCCGGCGACTTCGCTTTTGAGATCCTTTCCGGTAGAGCTTATTGCTATTTTCATATCAATCACCTCTTATCATCAGGGTGCCGCATTTGGGGCATTTTTTGCCGGCGCACGGAACCCCTCTGACTTTGGGCTCTTTATATCCGCACTTGGGACAAACGCAACTTATTGCAGGGCATCCGAAGCCCATGCCCCTTCCCATTCTTCCCGCCCGTCCCCTTCCGCCTCCGAATCCAGTCTGAATCATTTTATAGACGCCTCCCTCAATTTTTATCGCCTTGCCGTTCACGATTGCGTCGGCTATTTTCTTCCTCGCGGACAAAACCAGCCTGTGAAAAGTCGGCTGCGAGATATTCATTTTTTTGGCGCATTCTTCCTGATCCAGGCCGAGAAGGTCCTTTAATCTGACGGCCTCGAACTCGTCGACGGTCACGACGGACTCCTCCAGTTCGACCATCCTGATCCCTGCCGGTTTGAAGTATGTCACGTTCGGCTGGAAACTCACGGTTCTGCAAAGTCTTGGTCTCGGCATATCACACCTCTCTTGTCAGGTTTGCCCCGCATTCGGGGCATTTCAAAGTTGAGCAGGGAACCCCTCTTTCATGTTCGGCTTTGTAGCCGCATTTCGGGCATACGCAATCTCCGCCGGGTCCGGACGCGGCTCCATGCATCTTGCCTTTTCTCTCCCATTCGAATCCTCGCCCTAATCCGAAAGGGGGCTTGAAGTAGCCTGTTGATATTTCATGGCTCTTTATCTGCACCGCGACGTATTCGAGATTTTCGATTTTTTCCATCAGCTCATTCCTTAAATTATCAATCGTCTTTGTCGCCTCTTCCACGCTTAATTTGCCGGGCAGCTCCACTTCGATGTTTGCCGTTTTTACAGAGCCCCTTTTCTGCGTTTTCATTCCGGTGATGCGCATGTTTTGTTCTTTTGCTATGGCCGCAATTCGTTGTTCGACTTCTTCTCCGGCCGAAACGTCAAGCAAGGAGTCGGCGGCCTTTTTCCCGAGATTGAAAGATTGCCTTAGAATGTAAAACCCTATAAACAAAGCCAATAATGAATCCGCATAAATGAAATATCTTGCCAAGAATAAACCGAACAAAACAGCTATCGATGTGAAGACGTCAACTCTCGAATGGACGCCATCGGTAACCAAGCTCAGGCTGTCATATTTCTTGCCGTATCTTATTTTTACGCGGGCCATGAGTTCATTGATTAATGCCGAGAACAGCATAACGCCAACCGATAAAAAACTGACGATTGGCTCTTTTGGCGATAAGAATGAAATGACCGCTTCGTATATTATCCATAACGCTGTCAAAAATAAAATAATCGTGATGAAAAGTCCTCCGATAATCTCTGCTTTATAATGGCCGTACGGATGTTCTTTGTCCACCGGCTTTTTGCTGGCCTTTATTCCAATAAAGCTTACGCCTGAAGATATCACGTCCATTCCTGAATGCAGGCCCTCCGCGAGAATGGATGATGACAACGCAGCAATCCCGATTGTTATTTTGGCTATTCCCAAGGCTAAATTTACGAATAACCCTATCAAGGATATTTTTCTTTCCATATGCTGCCCTTGCTTATCTCAGCTCTTTGAGCCTATTTTCTATCTCCTGTTTTTCCTCTTCAATCGCCTTAAGCTCCTCTTCAAGAATTTTTTTCTGTTCTTCTTTGGTCAAGGCAACCTGCTCCGGATATCTTAGGTCAACCGGTTCCGCATACGGAAGCCCCTGCGACAATCTCCTTCCGAAGCCTCTGCCGAAGCCCCGCCCAGAACCCCTCCTAAAGGCCAAACCTCTGCCGCAGAGTCCAAACCCTCTTCCGGTCAGAGATCCGTATCCCATTGGTCCCGTTCCGTCTCCTCGTGGCATATTATCCACCTCCTATTTTAAAATCACGGATTCGCTCCGTGAGCGTTCAAGTTTTGAATATTTATTCAATACTTATAATGAATATATATTCATAATACATATAAAGCTTTTGGTGGCATGGTGGCAGGTGCGATTTATGAAATAGAATGCAGAATCATCTGCCAAGCCACGGATACGCTTTCTTCACCTTGCGGATAAATTCATCGTGTTTGTGAATGCCGAGCTCTGATATTACGCCGCTTATCAGGCCCGGCCGTATGAGCTCGAAACACGGATTCGCTACTTTAATGCCGCGCGGCGCGGCGGGCCACACTTCCTTGGCGCTGCGACACTCGACTCCTTCCCCTTTTCCGCGCAGGTTGTCTGCGTCGTATTTCCACGCGTCGCCGCAGACGTAAAGAGGCACTTTGTGTTCGCTAGCGACGGACGCGAACATGCCGGAGCCGATCTTGTTGTATACGCCGTCGCCTGTGAGCGCGTCGAAGCCGATAAACGCGATGTCACATTTCGCAAGCGCGATGCTCGCGGCTGAATCGACGAAGTGTGTGACCTTTATGCCGGCGGAAGCGAGCTCCTTCGCTGTCATCCTGCCCTGGAACAGCGGACGCGCCTCTGTGTTGTAAACCTCGAAGCGCTTGCCCTGACGTTTCGCTTCCTTGAGGATGCGCATGACCGTCGATGAATGACAATGAGTGAAAATGACCATGCCGCTTCTGATTTTTTTCGCGGCTTCTTCGACTATCGTCTTCTGCGCTTTTTTCATATGGGTCAGCGCCTCTGAACGGGCGTGACTGAACGCTTTCTTTATTTTTGCCGCGTCCTTCTCCCCGGGGTCCAGTGAGTTGGTGATGTAATCGAGGGCGTTCCTCATGAGCGGTTCTGTCGGACGGGTGGCGAAAAGCTCGCGCTTCGAGTTGTTGAGTTCACACAGAAGTATCTTACACGATTTGGCTTTGGAATTCACGCACCTGCATGCCAGCGCCCTGACAGACGCCATAGCAACGCTCTCCGCGCCCTGTATCCTTATCGCCTTTATGTCGCGGACTATCTTCTCGAAATCGTCCATGATAAGAAATTGCCGAGCCGGCTTATTACTTTTCAATCTTTGGCTTATCATCTTTCGCCGGCTTGACCTTGAGTCCAATGCTTTGGAGCCGCTTCCTGAAGTTGTTGAGCGCAGTGTTGATGTCCTCGAGGCTGCGGCCGCCCGTGCAGATAATCTTGCCGGAGCCGAATAGCAGGAACGCTGTTCTAGGGCTCTTCATCCTGTAAACCAGACCCGGGAACTGCTCGGGCTCGTATTCCACTTCCTCCAGCGACATCGCTATTTCCTCGAGCATGAGCCTCGGCTTGACATCGATTTTCGTTGAAGCGACGATGTTCTCGATGGTTATGTTGAACTTCGTGGGCATGGCCGTGCCTGTCTTCTTTATGTCGAGCACGATCTTCCTCATGGCTTCTTTCGACATGGCTATGCTCTTCGCTCCGGTGCACACGATTTTGCCGGAAGAGAATATCAGCGCCGCTGCGCGCGGATCCTTTATCCTGTAAACCAGACCCGGGAACTGCTCGGGCTCGTATTCCGTGTTTTCCATCTTTTCGACGAGCTTGTTGAGCACTATTTTCTTGCCTAAAACGGCAAACGCCACGACGTTTTCGACTTTAATATGAAATTCTACCATAGAAATGCACCTTTAATTAATTATAGAGCATAAGTCACATAAATACTCTTTATAAACCCCTTCTCATTTGCCGTGCCTGAAAAGAAGCTGCTGTTTAGCGTTTTTCTGGCTGACGCTCTCCTTCTCCCTGAGCCTGGAAACGAGTTCAATCGCTTTCTCGCTTTTTCCTTCCACGAGCAGCTCGAACACGCCATCGAACGTCTTCGGGTCGAGGCCCGCTTTCGTCAGGTTCTCGGTAAGTATTTTCCTGCCCATCTCCTCGACCGAGAGCTTATGCTCCTCGAGAGTTTTCGTGGGCAGCGCTTCGCTATCAACAGTCGCCTTCCTTATGGAAAGAATCGCTTTTCCCCCGAATTTCATTTCCATGTCAGGCGCTAGCGTGTCTCTGACCTTGCCTTTAAGGTCGATTCTTATGAGCGGTTTCTTGTCGTGCTTTTCCGCGAGTATTCGCTCCAGTTCCTTCTCGACTGCTTCATGTGTCGGATTCTCGAAAGACCGGACATACGTTTTCCTCTGGTTCTCCAGCTCGACCCAGTATATGCTCATGCCGTTCGCTTCGAACGTTTTTTTCGCTTTCGGCGCGTCGCTGGTTATGTCGCGTATCGACGTCTCAACTATCCAGAAGCCTTTGGGCTTTTCCGATTCTTCCTTGAGCTGAGTTGGAAAAAGCGAACCGGAAAGGAGGAACGGTTTTCCCGCATAATCGGCCTGCTTCGCCTCGTGTATGTGGCCGTTGACATACAGGTCAAAACCCTTTGGTATTTTATGCATGTCCAGCGTGTGCTGCGCGTAAAGGAATTGTGCGATGGATTGGTGGAGGACGAATATGTTGAAGCAGCCGTGTTCCGTCGCTGGATTCCAGTTGGACAATACGCCTTCCGCATACTGGTCCGGGACGCCAGAAAGCCCGTGTATCGCCACGCGCTCCCCGTCCTTCTCGAATATGACGCCGTTGCAGTGGAGGTAAACGGCGAATCCCGCCTTCTCGAGCGCTTCCACGGGATTCAGAAGCCCTTTGGTCCGCCGCTCGTGCGTGCCGTGTATGGCGACGATGGGTATGCCCATGAGAGCGGTCTCAGGGACCTTGGAAATGTCCTTGCCAATGCCCTGGATGAGCTTTATGTCGTTCTGACGCAGCAGAAGGGGAATCATCAGCTCCATCGCTTTCGTGAGCGTCTCGGCGTCGGGGTCGCGCGTGTCGAACAGGTCGCCGGCGAATATCGCCAGGTCGCAGTCCTTCGCTTTATCCACCGCCTCGCGGAAGGCGTCGTACGGGTCGTTAGCGCGTTCGCCTCCAGCGCCGTAGCCGAAATGGAAATCCGAAAGAATCGCGATTCTCATGGAATGTATTTGACTCGGTTAATTAAATTTCTGATTCAGCTTTCGGCTGGCAATACCGGAAGAAATGCTGGGAAAAGCTGCTTATTTAAAATTTAACCACAAGAATGAAGAAAGGCGTCAGTGAATGCGGTAATGTGCCGATTTCACTGACAATTAACAATATAAACCTTTGACTACTATTAAATAACAACATAATTGGAGGATGCTTATGGAAAAACAAGAATATCAGGATGTCGCGAAATCCGTGGAGCTCAACCCTTACATTTCTTTACCGGGGTGCATGCTTCAGATATCTACAGAAAGAGCGAATGAAATCCCTGGCGGATGGCCGCCAAGTGCTGTGGGAAAAATCCAGACAGAAGCACCTGCATTAGATTCGGTTTCATTGTAATAATCAGGAGGAGGATGAATATGAGTAATGAAAAAATAACCGATGTAAAAATATTAAATTATCTTAAAATGAACGGTTATAACCCAGAAAAATGTTACATTGGCACGCATTTCCAAATTGGTGGCGTTGTTTGCGATGGAGACAACAATGTAATAGCAACTCTGAATGAAATAAATTCACTACCTGAAAAACCATTCAAATCCAAAGGCCTCCCCGCAACAGAAAAATTGGAAGGCGGACAACCACACGACGTCATAGGCTGTTAATTTTTAAGCCAGGATATCTCCACGTCGTCCGTGCGCCAGCGCGGGTCTATGCCGGCATCTTCCGGCTTTATTTTTTGTCCCGATTTGTTAGCGAGCACGCCGGTCCAGGCGATCATCGCGCCGTTGTCGCCCGCGAACTCGCGCGGCACGACCTTGAATTTCGCTCCGCGCTCCTCGCACATTTTATTGAGCATCTCCTGAAGACGGAGGTTCGCGGCGACGCCGCCTGTGAGCAGGACCTGGTCCTTGCCGAGATGCGCCAGCGCCCTCTCCGTGACTTCCGTCAGCATCGAGAAAAATACTTCCTGAATCGAATAGCATATGTCTTCGAGCGGCTCGCCTTTCTGGTGCTTTCGTATGCATTCAGTGACGATGCCGGAAAACGAGAGGTCCATTCCCTTGACGACATAC
>JAZDFI010000024.1:0-4119 GCA_043808015.1 Candidatus Aenigmatarchaeota archaeon | reverse complement strand
AGGCACGAGAACGCTCTCCATAAACTTCGTCGCGCACGACCTCGTTTTTGCGGGCAACGGCATATACAGCTTCTCCACTAGTCTCAAGCCGCCCGTGACCAGCGTGATGAACATGCGAGCGTACCTGCCCGAGGGCTTCGCTGTGTATAGAGACGTGATTTACCCGGAAGGATACGAGCTGCTTAGCGATGGCCGGAGAATCTACCTGAGCTGGGCGCTGGAAAACCCGCAGAACGTGATGCTTTCTTTCAAGTTCTACGGCACGGGCAGCGACTATTCGCTGGCGGTGGGCATAATAATCTCGATAGTCTTCATCGCAGTCGTGACGTATCTTATCGGCCATTACAGGAAGAAGATGAAGAGCGAATTCGAGCGCGGATTCTCCGAGGACGAGCGCAAGGTGCTGCTCATCCTTTCTCAGGAGAAGCGGATAATGCAGCGCAAGGTCGAGAAGGAGCTTCACTTTTCGAGAGCGAAGATGACGCGCCTCGTAAAGAAGCTCGAGGCGAAGGGCCTCGTCGAGAAAGAACGCATCGGCAGGACGAACCGCCTCTTCTACAAGAAATGATTGTTTCACATTGTTGCAGCGAGTTTTCTAATAGGCGAAACGGTATAGTATTAGCAGAAATGTTCCACGGGGTCGCTACGGCGACTCCAGCAGGATATTTGAATATAAAATAGGAGGCAATTGAATGAAAAAATTACTCGTAATGGCAATCGCCCTCCTGGTCATAGGCGTGACGGGAGCGGCGGTAATGGCGGACGAAACGCTGGGCTCGCAGGGCCAGGCGCGCGTAAAGATACACACAATGGGCGCGTTAGGCTACGGCATAGCGACGTCGCAATCGAACCCGATGGACTTCCAGCTGATAAAAGTCGGCATAGCCGGGGTGAGCGTTACGGATGCGAACGGCACCGAGACGATAGTAAAGACTGGCGTGCTCCACTTCGGGGAAACCAAGTACAGGCTCAAGGACGTGGTGATAGGCAACGGCACCGTGACGGCGAACATATACGATGTCAACGGCACGACTCAGCTGGGCTCGATATCTCTGAACTCCTACGTCAAAGGGGACAGGGAAGTGTGGGCTGGTTCGCTTACGCTGAACGGCGTGACCTACAACGCGTATGTCATACAGGCTCCGAAAGTCTGGAAAGCCGATGAGACAGCCGATAAAATCAAGGATTACTGTCAGAACAACCCTGTCAAATGCAAGGCGACAATAAAGGCTGTCGGAAACATAATATGCGACCCGGAGAAAGAAGGCATAAGCTGCGCTGAGAAAATAAAGACCTTCTGCGGGCAGAATCCTGATGACAACAGGTGCAAGGTCGTGCGCTGGGCTTACTGCAAGCTGCATCTTGATGACGCGAACTGCAGGGCCGAGATAATAGAGAAATGCAAGAACATAACCAACGACACCGGCAGCAACGACAACGCCATATGCGACAAGCTCGCCAACATGTACAACAATTACGCGTCGAATCGCGCAGAGGTCATGAAAAACGCGCCCGCTTGGCTCAAGGCTGTCAGGGAAAGAGTCGAGGACAGGCTTCAGAGAGGCGAGAACGTTGACAGCGACGAAGAAACTGACGACGACGCGACAGGCCTTACCAATGGAACAGGCAACGGGCCCGGCCAGAGGGGCCAGTAAGGTGATAAAATGAAAATACTACTGGCACTAGTGTTAGTGGCGCTCGTGGCGACAGTCATGGTAAGCGGCTGCACGCAGACGCCGGCGACCGGCGGAGGCACGGCCAAAACAACGGCAAGCGCTGACGGCCAGGCTTTCAACACGGTCGACCAGGAGCTGGATCAGGCGCTTGAAGGCATGACGGTCGAGGACATGGAAAACGAGCTTTTGCAGCAGGGGTGAACAACCCCATTTTCTCTTTTTTATTTTATTATTTTATCCAGCCGTTATTCTAGGATAACTGCCGCTTTTTAAGATTTTTCACACAAATATAAATCATGGCGGAGTTCCATTACGACAGGGACACACGCATCAGAATAGTCCAGAACGACGCGGGACTGGGTTACCTGGCGTACAACCACCGCGGCAAGAGGTACGTGCTGGAATTCGACGGGGAAACGCCTGTTGCATGCGTGAGGCTTGCAGACGGCGTGCGCAGAAAATTAAGCGAAAGGGACCGCATAGATGCGTGGAAGGACCTGATAACAGACGACGCCATGATGAAAAGCTTCATCGCCGACATCGATAAGCTCAATGAACGCGGACCTTTTTATGAATTCATTGGCGACCAGCCATTAAGCCGGCCCGCGGACGAATACCCGGCCGAAATTAAGATTTATGTCGGAACGGATGGCGATACAATGGAACTGAAACCGGAGAAGGTAAGCGAGCTTCTTTCCAAGCTGAAAATCAGCGAAATGGACGAACTGCGCAAATTCATGAAGAAGGATCCGGAATACTGAAAGCAAATGCGCATGCGTGGTCGCATATGCGGATTAAATGCGACTAACTATAATAACTATTAAATAGTAACAAAAGTAAAGTATATAAATATGCGTGATAATTATTAATCTGGACATTGTCAGGCAATGTCCGGTACTGAAAAGCAACGGATTGATGTTCAAACGGAGGTGTGTAAATGTCAGATATAGCAGTAATCGCGGCAGCAGCGACGATATGCATAAGCGCAATCGCGACGGCGTGGGCCGAGAAAGAGCTGGGAACGTCGGCGATAGGAGCCATGGCGGAGAAGGAGAGCCTCTTCGCGAAGGGTCTTATCATTACGGTCATTCCGGAGACCATAATCATTTTCGGTCTGGTCGTGGCGTTGCAGATAATCGGCATGGCCGGAGGCGCGTAAAGGCGCCGCACCTTTCTTTTTGTTCTCTGTTTTTACTTTATAACCACTTATAAGTGACAAAATTACAAAGCTTTATAAGCCATGGAATCAACACTATAGCACAAACTACGCCATAGTGGGTTGGTGTCTATGATAAAGAAAATAAGCATACGTGATGTGAATAATGTTTTCGTAGAAGATGGTTTCTTATACATGGCTACAAATGACGGCAACGTGCAAAAATATGGTAAATGTGTGAACATGTATGGCGACGAGGTTATAGCCAAAACACCGACCGGAGAGATAGTTTACATGCTAAAGGGTCCGGAAGGCGGAATAAAAACTGTAAAGAAAATCGGAGACTACGACGCTAGCGCTGTTATCAGCGAATCTGAACTTAGGGCTATCAATTTTCAGGGATTTCCCGCGAACCCTGCCGACACGCCTGCTAAAATTCCTGTGATTCCGCAAGAAGCAACTGAAATGAAATATTTGGGCAACTTCCCCAGCGGCATCGGAAAATGCTATGAAAGATGTGGGACGTTAGTAAAAGAGGACGGCACGCCCCTGAACAGAAGAGATGAAGGATTTGTTCAGAGCTGGTTAACTCTGGAGTGACAATAAAAAAGGAATTTGGTGCAAAAATGAATATGAATAGAGAAGAACCGGAAAACAGCATGAAAATTTTTGTTTTCGGAGGATTCGAAAGAACAGGCGAACAAAAATATCTGGTTGTGGACATGCTCGCAAAAACTGTTTATATCGGCGATGAGCCATCAAATGGCGTGATTAAACTCACGGCATTAAGTTCTGAAGAATATTCATCCATGATGAGAGGCTTGCAAAGAGGGGATGTAAAAAATCTGGACATAATGCCCGGATCTTTGGTGCCAAATAGAGACGGTTCGATGTTCTTTTTATCACAAAGCATAGATTTTGAGCACGCCATGCCAAAAAAATACACTTTACAATAATTTCTACCTTCTCAGCGGCACGAAAGCCACGCTGCCGTAGTTGTTCTTTTCGATGCCTTTGGCGGTCTTTTTTATGTGTATCAGCTCCTGGTAGAAGCCGGACCCCAGCGGCGCTATGAGTATTCCGCCGATATTGAGCTGTGCTAGCCACGCGTCGAATATCTCGGGCGTCGCGCAAGTGACTATTATCTTATCATAAGGCTTCGCTTTAGCGTAGCCCTCGCTGCCGTCCGCAAGCATGACTTCTACGTTCGTTGCGCCGGCTTTTTTGAGGTTCGAACGGGCGAAACTTGCGAGCTCCGGGCTTATCTCCGTCGTGTATACCTTTTTC
>JAZDFI010000023.1:0-2290 GCA_043808015.1 Candidatus Aenigmatarchaeota archaeon | reverse complement strand
AAGAAGCTATACCCATAAAGAAATTATTTCGCCGTTATAGCTAAACAATGGGCGCTACGGCCTGTATAATTCCGTACGTTATGAATGCCTTCTCTATTAAGCTTATCGCAATTGCGGCCGTAATAAGGCCCATTATCCTCGTGATTATCTTCAGCCCGTTCTTGCCTATGTATCTCTCTAGTTTATGGCTCATCAGGAAAGACGCCAGGCATATGGCCATTACTATAGTGGTCGCCACGAGCGTTATAACGAATCCGTAGAGATGCGTGAAGAATATGACTGACGTTATCGCTCCCGGTCCTGCCAGAAGCGGCGTGCCTATCGGCACGACTGCGTCGCCCGGCTCGCTCTCCACGGTTCTCGACTTCGGCAGCTGGCCCAGCAGGAATTCGAATGCCAGAAACAACAGTAGAAGTCCGCCGGCTATCATGAAAGCCGAAATCGATATGTTCAGGTAATTCAGCAGCGGCATGCCTATGAGCGAAAAGACGATGAGCAGCGCGAAAGCGGCGAGCACGGCGCTCGTGGCGGCTTTCCTGCGCTTCTTCCTGTCCGAGCCGCCGAACGTCGATATGAAGACCGGCACAGCCGCAATCGGGTCGACGATCGCGAACAACGAGATGGTCACGATGAGGATCTCCTGCAGCATATTATTAATTCGCCGAGCCCCCTAATAAGTTTCATGATATATAACCATTTTTAAATCAGCAAAACCAAATTTTTTCGATAGCATGGCTCTGAAAAATCCTAAAAAAGTGAAACACGGTAAAACGGGAAGAAAATACAAAGTCGCTTGTTTAGGCGGGACTTTCGATATTCCCATTCACAAAGGCCACGAGGCGCTGCTGAAGGCGGCGTTCGAAAAGGCGCATTTCTGCAATATTGGCCTCGTAACTGATGAATACGCCTGGCGCAAGGGCAAGCGCGGCATAAGCCAGTACGACGAGCGCAAGAGAGAGCTGGAAAAACTGATGAAAGCCATGAGAATAGAAAAGAAGCGCTACGGCATAACGAGGCTTGACAACTTCTTCAACCCTGAGCTGGCTAAAAGGGGCTGCAGGACAGAGGCCATAATAGTGAGCACAGAGACACTTCCGGGAGCGCGCGGCATAAACCTCATTCGTGAAGACGCCGGATTAAAGCCGCTTGAAATCATAGAGGTGCCCATGGTCCTTGCCGGCGACAAAAAGGCCATTTCTTCCACGAGAATCCGCGCCGAAGAAATCGACAGGAACGGGAAGCTGCTTGTCAAATAACTCAGAAGCTGCCGAGCTCGCCATCGGAAGGCGTGTCGTCAAAATCTATTTTATGCTGGTTTTCATGGCCGCATTTCGGACAAGTTGTTTCCAAACCGGGATAGACGTTATCCATTTTATCCTTGAAAACGGCCTTGTATACCGCTTCGCATCTCGGACCATGACATGCCAGTTTGGCCGTGTAATTGTGTGAAAATATGTGGAAAATTGTTTTCCTTGCAGTTGCGTCGTATTTCATGATTAGTTAATCAGAAAAAACCTTTTATTTACACACTGTTCCTTATCCTTTCCTCGCCCTTTATTTTCAGGATGTACTTGTAGATAGCGGGCGGGACCAGCGCGCTCCAGCTCTTGCGGCGCACGATGCGCCCGCGTATCTCCCTGCCGCAGTTCTTGTAGCGCGCGTAGAATTTGTGCTTCGCGATGGGAATGCCCGCCGCTTTCATGCAGCGTGACGTCCATGGATTGCGCGAGTATGCGATGTCGAAGCGTCCTAATCTCGATAGCGCGCTGCTCCATCGCTTGTCGTCGTTCACGTCGCGCAGCTCGCGGACAACATAATTTTTGATTTTGGCGGAAGCGAGAGCGAGCTTTATCATGCGCTTACGCTCGGCGAAGGAGAACGGATTCTTCGCATCCGGCTTGGCCGGCCCGGCAATAACTACCGTAAGCTTCTCGCTCAATCCGGCGGCGTCCCTTATGGCTTCCAGATGGCCGTCGTGGAAAGGCTGGAAGCGGCCGATGAACAATGCGCTGGCGATTTTCTTTTTCATTTTCACACCGTGCTTTTTATGGACGACGCAACCGCTTTAGCGATAATCCTGTCCAGGTTCTTTATTTTCTTCGTCTCGCGGTCGATGATTTCGCGTTTCGCGTTGGTAGCCGGCTTGCGCGGCACGAACCTGCACGCGTGCGCCTCCCTTATCGATAAATCATAAGTCCCTATCTTATTCGCCAGCGCCATGGTCTCCTGCTTGTCCATGGTCAGCAGCGGCCTGAACTTCGGCAGCGCTACCGACGAGTCGTTGGCGATC
>JAZDFI010000022.1:0-13089 GCA_043808015.1 Candidatus Aenigmatarchaeota archaeon | reverse complement strand
GGCTTGCCGCAAGTCATGCATCTTATCGGTATTATCATATCAAAAACCCCTAAACGCTGGTTTGTCTTTATTTATCGCGTAATTGCTTTAAAAGCTTAACTGGTAGCCCTCGTTGAGGAAGGCCTTGACTTTCCTTCTCGTCGCTTCCGGCATCCTTATTATCCTGCCCGTATTTGCCGTTTTCCTGATGTCTATCATGTCCAGGTTTTTCATCATATCACTCGGTTTAAGTGCGATTCTTATATGAGACATTGTATTGTCACGGGCCGCTTAAATACTTTCACCGCTCTCGAGCGCGGTTTCTTTCGTTTCCGGATGCCCGGCCTCTATAATTAATATATTCACGCTCTATAATAAGATACAATCCGTGGGGCCGTAGTGTAGCTTGGTCTAGTCATCCTCGAGCTTTTGAGCTTGACGCCATGATCATTCCAGCTTGGGGTGCTGGCGACCTGGGTTCAAATAAACCCTTTCCGCTTAGCGCAAAAGCGTTTACGGAAAATGGCTTTGAGAATCCCAGCGGCCCCATCGGTTTTTTTACATGCTAAAAAATGGCGAAGCTTTGGTAAAAATACTGGTATGGATATGATAGTAAAATAAAAAGCATGGGTCAGGTTCAGGCTTTAAACATTACAGGTTTGTTCGCTGCCATCTTTTTTTTCAGCTTCCACATCAGGAAATCGTTGTTGGACGCCGTTTTCTTCACGAACTTCCACCTGTCGTTGTGGTTCTTGGCGTTGACCCATTCGATAATCTGGTTGTACTCAGCTTCCGAATTGTTCGGGATTTCTATTTCCATCTCGAATTTTTTCTTTACGATATTTTCACCATATTTATTTATATCGAATTTCATCACTTCTTGGGAATGTTGATACTATCATAACCACATATAAAAAATTGGACCAAGTATAACATCTACACCATCTATTGGTATTTATTTTAGATTTTACAAAAAATGGCGGTAATTTATGGAAGCTTGTTGTTTTCCATGGCTTTAATGCCAAGCACCATGGCTTTCGTTATATCGCTTTCGCTGAATGTTCTTGTCGCAGTCACGTAGTGCGGGGCTTTTTCCTGAAATTTAAGTCCCATCTTATCCGCGTTTTCATAAAAATAGGTTCCCGGCAAAACCATCAGGCGATAAGCATATGTGTACTTGGGCCCCAAGGACTTTACGAAGTCTATGGATTTTTTGAAATGTTCCAGATCGTCTCCGGGCAGGCCCACGATAAGGTCGATGGCGATTCTGATGCCAGTATTATCAAACAGCCTGAAGCCTTTCATGAACTTCTCCATGTTCAGGTTTCTTCCCATTTTTATCAGTGCTTTTTTATTCGTGCTTTGCAGCCCCACCTCTATGTCCTTGAAATTAGCTTTTTCCATTTTGGCCACTATTTTTTTAGTCATCAATTCTGTGCGCAATTCTCCGAAAAAAGCCGTTTTCCTGTTGTATTTTATAATTGTATCGCAGATTTTGTTAGAAATGCTCATATTGACCCCGAACGAAGGGTCCATCATGTAGAATGTCCTGGGCTCAAAGTCGAGTATATATTTTATCTCGCTCTCAATCCTCTTTGAAGGAAAATATCTTACGCCATCGTATTTCTTGCTGAAAAAACAATAGCGGCATCTGAAATAACAACCCCTGCATGGCTCTATTCCAATGAAAAGATTGTGTTTTTCCATGTCAACTATGCCTTTCAAAAAAGGCGAAGGTATGGTGCTGAGATCTTTTATGATTGGCATTCTCACGTTTTCTATTATTTTGCTACCATGCCTGAATGTTATGCCTTTCAAACCGGCAAAATTTCCGGATGTCAGGACATGTATTTTTACCAGTTCCCTGAACGTTATTTCTCCCTCGTCTCTCACTATTATGTCTACGGCATGATTTTGCCTGAGTATCAGCGAGGCAATAGGACTGGTCTCGGGCCCTCCGAGCACAATTTTCACATTATTATTCTCGCTTTTGATCTTGGAAGAAAGTGTGAGGATTTTCTCAATATTCCACACATAGCAGGAGAAACCGATTATTTCAGGTCTCGACTCCAGAATGCGTTTCAGTATGTGTTCATCGGAATCCTCGACCATGAACTCCTCGATGCCGATGTTTATCTTTTCAGCGATTTTTTTGTCCTCCAGAAGAGCCGCTTTAAGGTAGTATAAGGCAAGCGGAAAAAAATGATGGTTCCTTCTTTGTTTGCCTATGGCAACCAAAACTACATTTTTCATAAAAATTATATAATTAAGAATTTTATAAATCCGGGCAGAAGCATCAGACGTCTTTGCGCTTTTTTTCGGAAAGCCACTTTTTTGAAACCGACGGGTTCTCAATCGCGCTTTTCATCTTCGCCAGGCCTTCCCTGATGTCCTCCAGGTCGATGCCTGAATAAGCGAGGCGGATGAACTCGTGCTTCTCGTCATCCAGCGGCGTCCCGAAATGGCGGCGCGTGCAGAACGATACGCCAGTCGTCTCCAGTATGAACCGCCTGAACTTTTCGACGTCGTTGAAACCGAGATTGCGCATCGCTTCGGTCACGTCGGGGAAGACGTAGAACGTCGAATTGGGCTTGAAAACCCTGATGCCCTTTATGGTGTTGAGCATCTTGCACGCAAGGTCCCTGCGTTTTTTCAGCGTATCGAGTATCTGCTGCGTTTCCTTCTGAGTGTTCGTGAGCGCCTCGACAGCGGCCCACTGGATGAAGTGGTTCGAGCACGACTCGTCATTCACGTTCAGGCGGTTAATCTGCTCTATCATCCATTCCGGGCCGACCGCCGCCCCGAGCCGCCAGCCCGTCATGGCGAACTTCTTGGAGAACGTGTAAAGTATCAGCGTGCGCTCGGCCATGCCCGGATACGAAACGAGGCTCTTGGGCTTTCCGTCGTAAGTTATGTCGAAATACGCCTCGTCGCACAGCACGAGCAGGTCGTGCCTTTTGCAGAATTCGGTAATCCTGTTCATTTCCATAGGGTCGGATTCCGCGCCCATCGGATTGTGGTAGTTGTTGAAAATGAACAGCTTCGTCTTTGGAGTGGCAAGCCTCTCGAGCTGTTCCATATCCAGGCTGAATCCGTTGTCGCTCATCCTGAAGCCGTAAGGTTTCGCTATGCCTCCGTGGAAGCGTATCTGCGACTCGTAAATCGGGTATCCGGGATTCGGGTACATCACCTCGTCCCCGGGATTCATGAAAGCCATGACGAACTTCATGATGACCGGCTTGCCTCCCGTCTGTATCGATACGTTTTTCGCCGTGAGCTTTATGCCGCGCGAGCTGCTCATGTCTTTGGCCAGCGCCGCCCTAAGCTCGGGAATGCCCGCGCTTGGGCAGTAGCCCGTCTTGCCGTCTTCCATCGCTTTCCTCGCCGCATCAATAATCTTCTTGGGTGTCCTGATGTTCATGTCGCCAAGGTGGAAGGGATATATTTTTTTGCCGCTGCAGGCGAATTCGCGCGCCTCGAGAGAAACGGAAAACGCCGTTTCGGTTCCAAGCCTCGACATCCTTTCAGCTATTCTCGCGCTAGTGTCCATAAGAAACTTCCTTGAGCATGTTGCATTCACGAAAAGATTATTTTTTCTTGCGTTCGAGAACGTTCTCGACAGCCCTGATTATGTCCGCGCTCTTGAGATTGAATTCCACCATGAGCTGGTCCGGCTCGCCAGATTCGCCGAAGCGATCGATGACTCCGACGCGTTTCATCGGCACAGGGCAGTGCTCGACCACGACTTCCGCGATCGCGGAGCCGAAGCCCGCGTTGACCTGGTGCTCTTCTGCAGTGACGATTGCTCCCGTCTCTCTAGCCGCGTCTATTATCGCCTTCTCGTCGAGCGGCTTGACCGTGTGCATGTTGACGACTCGCACATCGACGCCTTTCTTCTCCAGCGCTTTCGCTGCGATGAGCGCTTCGTAAACCATCGGGCCGCAGGCGAATACCGTGACATCGCTCCCGAACCTGAACGTTTCGGCTTTCCCGAAAACGAACGGCGTCTTCTCTGTCGTTATGACCGGCACTTTCTCGCGGCCGAAGCGTATGACTATGGGACCATGAATCGAGGCGGATGCGATAGTCGCCTTCTTCGACTCCCAGTAGTCCGCAGGCACTATGACTTTCATGTTCGGGAGCACTCGCGACAAGGCGATCTCCTCGAGCGACTGGTGGGTCGCGCCGTCCGCGCCTACCGAGATGCCGCCGTGCGCGCTGGCGATCTTGACGTTGAAGTCGCCGTATGCGACCGTCGTCCTCATCTGGTCCCACGCGCGTCCTGTCGAGAATACGCCATACGTGCTCAGGAATGGAATCTTGCCTACGGCAGCCAGTCCAGCAGCTATGCCCATCATGTCCTGCTCCGAGATTCCCACTTCGATGAACCTGTCGGGGAATTTCTCGGCGAACCAGAGCGCGCGCGTCGAATCCGAAAGGTCAGCACAAAGGGCGACGACGTTCTTGTTCGAGTGGCCCAGCTCGACGAGCCCGTGGCCGAAGCCATTCCTCGTGGGTATCTTCTCGACCTTGTCATAAATGTTGGGCGCGAGATGAAGCGCCTCGTTCAGTCCGGGTTTTTTTTCTGTCATATTCGTCACTTCAACACGTATCGCCAAGCTCTTTCAGGGCTTTGGCGGCTTCTTCCTTGCTTGGCGGCTTGCCGTGCCACTCGGCTTTGTTCTCCATGAAGGAGACGCCTTTGCCCTTGACTGTCTTTGCAAGTATGACCGTCGGCTTTCCTTTGGTTTTCTCCGCCTCGCGGAACGCGGAGATCAGCGACTCGACGTCGTGGCCATCCACTTCGATGGCATGCCAGCCGAAAGCCTTCCACTTGTCAGCGAGCGGCTCCAGATTTTTCACGTCCTTGGTTTTGCCGTCTATCTGCAAACCATTCACGTCGACGATGCCGCAGAGGTTGTCCAGCTTGTAGTGAGCGCCGGTCATCGCAGCTTCCCATACCTGTCCTTCCTGCAGCTCACCGTCGCCCATCAGGCAGTAGACGCGCGGGCTTTTCTTGTCCATGCGCAGGCCAATCGCCATTCCGCTAGCGATGGACAGCCCCTGGCCGAGCGAACCCGAAGACGTTTCGAGACAGCTAAGCTTGAGCCTGTGAGGATGTCCCTGAAGGCGGGAGCCGAACTTCCTTAGCGTGAGCAGCTCGTCAGTCGGGAAGTAGCCGCGTCTCGCCAGCGACGCATAAAGAACGGGGCAGACATGCCCTTTCGAAAGCACGAAACGATCGCGTTCGTCCCATGCCTGGTTTTTAGGATCATGCTTCATGACATTGAAGTAAAGGGAAACCATTATTTCCACGGCAGAAAGCGAGCCGCCCGGGTGCCCGCTGCCGGCCTCGCACGTCATCCTGATTATGTCCTTTCTTATCTCGGTAGCTAGCTTTTTCATGTCAGGAATGCTGTAGTTCATGGGGCATCACGTTTTAGGATTATAATAAGGATTATAATATCTTCAATTAATGGAATTTAAGCTTTACGCATCCGCTATGCTTTTTTAGTGGGCTTGGACCAAGAATATTATATGAAGCCAGACTTCGCGGCGAGGCAAAGGCACCTGAGAGCGCTGATTCAGAAAAGCGGCCTGGACGCTGTCATAACATCCGACGCCCACGACGTGTTCTATTACACTGGATATGCCGGTCTTAAAGACGACCGAGTATTCATGCTTTTTCACGACAGCGGCAAGCCGAAGCTTTTCGTCTCGTCGCTTGAGAACGACGCCGCGGCGAAATACCCGGACATAGCATACATCCGCGACAAGGATGACTTTATCCGTAATCTCGGCGGCTTCAAGCGCATGGGATACGACGAGCGCTCGCTGAGCCTCCTGCTTTTCAGGGCCATGAAGAAAAAGCTGAAAGCGAGGCTCGTGCCGTCGTCCAAGATAATGGAGCTGCCGCGCATCCAGAAAGACGAATACGAAATAGAGCAGGTCAAAGAGGCGATAAGGCTGACCGGCGAGACGCTAGCGACGGTAGGCGGCTTCCTCTGGGGCAACAGCGAAAAGCAGATCGCGGACGCGATAGAGATAGAATACAGGAAGCGCGGCGTGAGCGAGTCGTTCGAGACCATCGTCTGCGCGGGCAAGCAGGCGGCGTTCGTCCATCACAAGCCGGGCGAGGCGCTCGCGAAAGCAAAAGCGCCAGTCCTTATCGACACGGGCTGCATCGTCAATGGTTATTGCTCCGACATAACGCGCATGTTTTTCACGAAACTGGGTCCTGTGCAAAAGAAGATATATGACGATGTCAAGCAGATACACGACGAGCTCATATACGCCGCGCGCGCCGGCGCCGCCTACAGCGAGCTGGACGAGCTGCAGAAAAAGCTTTTCGCCAAAAAAAGCTACAAGGTGCTGCACGGCCTCGGCCACGGGCTTGGACTTTCGGTGCACGAATCCGCCGGGGAGACGCTCGCGGAGAACGCTGTGATGACCATAGAGCCGGGCGTTTACATCAAGGGTATTGGCGGCGTAAGGATTGAAGACGTGATTTTAATAAAGAAGAAGAGGACAGAAGTCCTGTCCAAGGATATCCCTATTTTCTAAATCATTCTAAGCCGCGTTGATATTTTTCAAGAATTTACTCTGTTTCGGCTGCGCCGTCTTTCGAGGGCTCATCATCCGCGACCGGAAGCGAGATGTGCTTTATCAGTATCACGTCGCCGATGGATTCTACCATGGGGAACGGGATGATAACGCCTTTCTTGCTGCCGAGCATCTTGGAGATGTAAGATTCCTTTGCCGCGCGCACGACCAGTGAGCGAACCTTGAAGCGCTTTAGGTCACACTCGATATCCTCGACTTTTCCGCAGAACATACCCTTGTTCGTGAAAACGTCCTTGCCGTACGTTTCGGAAATGCTCGAAACTTTTATTGCCATATACCCACCCCTCAATCGATTTTCTGAAAAATTTATCTGTTATTTAATTCATCCGGTGGCTTTATAAAGTTTGTGACTTTAAGGCGCGGATATTTAAACCACGTTCCTCAAATAACAATCATGTTCCATCTCCTTTCGCTCAACAAGGACACGCTGGGCGAGGCGTGCGGCATATTCGCCGGCGACGGCAGCATCTACGCGACCGCGAGAAGTTACATTCTAGAGATTAGGAGCACGAAGGACGAGATGCAATACTACCGCAGCCACGTGAAGCCGCTCTTCGAAAAGGTTTTTGGCAGGGAGCTCAGGCTCGTCAAAAGGAAACACCAGAACGGGTACGTCATTTGCATCCGCGCGTGCGGCGGGCAGGCGATGAAAACGTTCCATACGTACCTGCAATTCCCAATAGGCAGGAAGGCGCACGCGCTCCGCATGCCGAAGCTGATTTTCAACAACCACGAATACTGGAAGGCGTACGTACGAGGCGTCTTCGACTCGAGCGGTTCTCTCTATCTCCGCCGCACGTCGGGAAAATACAGGAATCCTATATTAGAAATTTCCAGCCCGTCGCTGGCGCATCTTGTTCAGCTTAAGGAAATACTGCGCGACCTAGATTTTCATTTCTGGCTCGAAAAATCCAACCTTAAGATACGCTTGGCCGGCAGAAAGAACATGGAAAGATTTTTTAAAGAGATAAACCCACATAATAATGCAAAACAGAAAAAGTTCGCTGAAATAGGTGCGGACGAAATATTAATCTGCTGAGATGGCCGAGTGGTTAAGGCGCAGAGGCTTTTCGAGAATTTCGAAAAAATCGAAAGCCGCGTAAGGTTGCTAACCCTGTGGGTGAATAGCCCGCGCAGGTTCGAGTCCTGCTCTCAGCGTTTCTCTTTTTTATTCAGATTCCTACAAGCACCTAGAGTCCCCGCACTGCTTGCCTTCGCTTGTGCAGTTGTAAGTGACCATGTCTATGTTGCCATATTCGTTGCAGAACCTTTCTGTCAGAACGTTTCCAATGCAAAAATCTCCGCCTTGCGAGGCTCCAAGCGTCGCAGTTCCCTTGACATAATAATCAATTCCTCCATCGGAATCGCTACAATTTGACTGCGATGCAATAATGCACTTCCCGTCCCCGCACTGCTTGCCTTCGCTTGTGCAGTTGTAAGTGACCATGTCTATGTTGCCATATTCGTTGCAGAACCTTTCTGTCAGAACGTTTCCAATGCAAAAATCGCCCCCAGAAGAACTACCAAGTGTCGCCGTGCCTTTGACATAGTAGTCCTTCCCGCCGTCCGAATCGGTGCAATCGGACTGTGAAGCTATGATGCATCTGGCATCTTCGCAATTATAGCCTGTCGGGCAGGAGACTGACTCGGCTTTTATCTCGTTGCCCTCGCAGTATTTCTCCGTCAGCGTGCCGTCGTCGTTGCAGTGGTCGGTGAGCGACTGTTCGCCAAGGGTTGCCGTCCCTTTCACATAATAGTCCTTCCCGCCGTCCGAATCGGTGCAGTTTGCGTTGCCGCAATCCGATGGGCAGTTGTATGCGGTCTCGATTTCATTGCAAATGCCGTTGCCGCATTTCGCGGTGCAGTACCCGTATATGCCCACAAGGTTTTCTGCCTTCGGGGGTATGAGACTAAGACTCTCGCAGCATGGCAGCGGGTTCGCGATGACGGGCTTGCTCTCTCCCTCGTTCAAGCAGGTCTTCTCTGTAGCGATGCACGCGCCGTTCTCGCAGCCATTCTGGCAATATTCTTTCTTGTCTTCCTTGTTGTCGCAGCTGTCGTACCAGTAGACATGGCCATCAGCGCATTTCGCCCCAGCGTGCTCGGTGCAACCTTCCTTGCTTTTACAGAAGCCGTTTTCGCAGCCGGACGTGCAGTATTCTTTCTTCTCTTCCTTATGGCCGCACGAATCGAACCAGTAAACGTGGTCGCCGTAGCACTTCACTTCGGCGTGGGACTTGCATTCCTGGTTGTCTTCACCGGGCTTGGATATCGTCTTGTTCAGGCCGCTGCTGTACTTGACGGCACACTCGATATTTCTCGTCTCCCAGTCAATCCAGGCTAACGCTTTTAGCCCGCTGTCCGGGTCGTCGATGCTTATCCTGTAAAATTCCTTCGCGGTTATGTATGGATTGCCGCACTCGGCGCTTATGTTCTCAAGTATCTGGGCGCTCTGCTCCGCGGTAAAGTGATTCACGGTTATTTTCGCATTCGGGTATTGCTCCATGAACTGCTTGACCAGAGGGTTCGCCATGGCCAGCGCCTCTGGGCTGACGTTGATGCAACCTGACAAAAAAACAACAGAAACCAAAACTAATCCGAAAACGAGACTTATTTTTTTCATAATAAATTATTATGCGAATGTGATAATAAAAATGAAGATAAAGTCCTGGTTGAATTCCGCAATTTAATAAGCAAACGCAGCCAAATATATTTTATGATTGAGCCGCTGATGTTCATACTTCTGGTCGGCGTCACGCTCCTGCTCGGGTACATAGGTAACCACATATTCTCGAAAACCAAGATACCCGACGTCATATGGCTTTTCATTTTCGGCATACTGATAGCTTATTTCGGCTTCGTCCCGAGGGCGCCTTTTGTTTCGATGTCGAACCTGATGATATCGATAGCGCTGTTCGTGATTCTTTTCGACGCCGGCCTCAACACGAGCATGTACAAGTTCGTCCACGACTTCTCCAGGAGCTTTTTGCTCGCGTTAACGGGGTTCGTGTTCTCCATGCTGGCGACGGCCGCGGTGGCCGTTTTGTTTTTCAGGTTCGACCTGCTGACGGGCCTTCTTCTGGGATCGATAGTCGGCGGCACCAGCTCCGCGCTTGTCATCAGCATGATCTCGCACCTGAAAATAGACGAAAACACCAGGACGACGCTCCACCTCGAATCAATACTCACCGACCCGATAGTGATCGTGGTGGCGATGACGCTCATGGCACTCATTGTGCCGTCGTCGTTTGTAGCGACATATTCCCCTGTCCACGGCATCCTGAGCGCTTTCTCCATCGGCGCGGTTGCCGGGGTGGTGGCGGGCCTGATATGGCTCTTCCTCCTGGACAAGATAAGGGGCAAGGGTTTCGATTACATGGTGACGCTCGGCGTCCTGTTTCTGCTCTACGCGGGAGTCCAGTATTCCGACGGTTCGGGTGCGATAGCCGCCCTGTTTTTCGGACTGGTGCTCGGTAACGGCCGGACCCTGCACAAGATTCTCAGGTTCGGCAGCGGGCATTACGAGATCAACGAATACCTCAAGAAGTTCCAGAGCGAGATCACCTTCTTCATCCGCTCTTTCTTCTTCGTTTTCCTGGGACTGATTGTCGTGATAAACCAGTCATACATTATATACGGTGTGATAATAGCCGTGGTTCTGATAGCAGTAAGGCTGCTGTCAACGCACGTGTCCATGCTCAGAATGGAGGCCACGTCTTTCGACAAGAACCTGATAAGGGTCATGGCCCCCAGGGGGCTGGCCGCCGCAATAATGGCCCAGCTCGCAATTGTATACAATGTCCCGGGAGCGGACGTCATGACCAACATCATATTCGTTGTCATTTTCGTGACCACCATATATTCTTCGGTGTGCGTCGCCATCCTGTCCAGGAAAAGCGGGGCCGAGGAAAAAGAGTGCAAGGAAGAAAAAGCCAAGGAAAAGAAAGTTCCAAGGAAGAAAGCCGGGAAAAAATAGCGAATACGCGCTTTCTATATCGCCATGTGCATCAATGTTGGCTCCGATATGCCTGTTTTTGATTTATTAGGGGGGTCGGGGGAAGTATATAATATGATAGACCTCAACTTCAAAGGGTTGAGCACCGAAGCGACGATAGCAAAAGTGCTTATTATCGTGGGTCTGCTGCTGAAATTAGTCGGCGTAATAGTGATATTCGGCGGCCTTGTGCCGGTAACGAATGTCAGCATGACTCTCGGAATAGCACCTTTCACATGGGTCCTGGCAGGAGCCTTGACCGCTTTCGGCCTGTTAGCAATAGCGGGCATAATAGTCCTTTGGAAAGGCATGAGCAAATTCAAGTCAAAGGATTATCAGGGAGTGGCCATATTCGCGCTCATATCAGCGTTCCTTCCGCCCATCGGCGCACCGGAGCTCATAGGAGCAGTTCTTCTCCTGATAAGCCCTGAAATGAAAAAGAAGAAATGAAGGCTTAATCGGGTTGGGACAAAAACAGTGCTTTTTCTTTTTATTTCCCAGTATAGCCACGGCTTTATCCGCACGGCTAAAACCCTTTTATTATATTCAAATATATTATAGAACACCCGGCATTTCGACGCGGGCTTGCCTGCGTCTTTCGCTGGTCCGCGCCGATAGTCTAGCCTGGTAGGACAGGGGCTTCCCAAATCAAAACCCCAGCGGGTTTCGATGCATACGGCAACCACTGATGGAAAAAGCCTCTAACCCGGGTTCAAATCCCGGTCGGCGCATGCAAAAGCAGGCAGAGACGCGACAAAATCTTATATAGCGAAACTCCGCTAAATTATTAATATTATGATCGAGAAGCTGCTCACTCTCGTCATTTTCATAGCTTGTTATGGCCTGGCGATGTCCAGGAAGGTCAAGATTGCCTACGCTGCGCTGGCCGCGGCCGGCGCGCTGATTCTGCTCGGAATCGTTTCGCCTCAGGCCGCTTTTTTTGAAATGATAGAATGGAACGTCATGGGCATCTACTGGGGTTTCATGATGATCTCCATAATTTTCATGCAGAGCGGGATGCCGGCGCATATAGCGGGCGGCATCATAAACCATGTGAGAAAGGAAAAATACGCGCTGGTTTCGCTGTGCATCCTGACCGCCGTGATATCGGCTTTCATGGCCAACGTCGGCACGGTCCTCATGGTCGCACCAATCGCGATAGAAATGGCGAAGAAGCTGAAGTCGAGCCTGTTCCCGTACATAGTTTCAATCGCGATAAGCTCCAACGTCGTCACGACCGTGACCATGGTCGCCGACCCGCCGGCTCTCGTACTGGCAATGCAAACTGGCATGAAGTTCTTCGACTTCTACTGGTTCCAGGGACGGGTTGGACTAGGCATCATAACTATATTCGGCGTCGCTGCGGCGATGCTCAGCCTGCTGTTCATATTCAGGAAGATGAACAAGAAAATCACACACGTGGTGGAGAGGGGTAAACTCGACTATGTGCCGACGCTCGTCTTTGTCTTCGGCACGCTGGCGCTTGTCATCGGCCCTTACTATGACATCAGCCCGGGCCTGATAGGCGTCGGAGCTGGAATCGTGTCGCTTATCGTCGGCAGGAAAAATCTGAAGGGTATGATGAAAGAATTCGACTGGGACTCTTTCCTGTTCATAGGCGGCATATTCATAGTAGTCGGCTCCATTGTATCCGTCGGGCTCCTGTCGGATTTCGTCGGCCTTATAGGCGGCATGGGCATAAGCAACGCCTCGCTGATGCTGGCAATCATAATATGGGTTTCCGTCGCCGCTTCGTCGTTCATAGACAACGTTCCCTACACAATACTCATGATACCCGTCTGCAACCAGCTGGCGGCAACGATGGGCATCAGCCCGTTCCCGTTCCTTTTCGGCATGCTGATAGGCACCGGCATCGGAGGCAACATAACGCCCATCGGGGCGACGGCGAACGTATACGCGTGCGGCATGCTGGAGAAGCACGGCTACAAGGTAAAGCTGAAAGAATACCTCAAGATAAGCCTGCCGTTCTCGGTCATAGCCGTGCTGGCCGCGCAAATAGCGCTGCAGCTGTTGTGGATGTAAAAAATATTTTTAATCCGAAAACTAAAACCTAAAAATAATTTTTAATTCAATTCTACTTGCCTTTCCATGCCAGCAGGCCGCCTGCTACGCCGAGTGCCATCAGAGATGCGCCTATGAGATTGATGCTGGTGATGGCCTCTACCAGGAATATGGCGACCGAAAAAACTATGACGAGCTTGCCCATCAGGCCATGCCTCTTCTGGCTTCTGGTGCCTGCAGCTGCGTAAAGCATCACGGACGTCAAAAAAAGAAAAATGATGACGGATATCATGTCTTGTTCCACTTTAACCGTGTAAATATAGGGGACTATGAAGTCGAGCATGCCGGAAACCGGAAAAAGGTATGAAATGACTACAATAAGGATTCTGCAAAGCACGGCAAGCGCCGCAATCATGCTGAGGACGAATCCTATTTTTCCCGTTTTCTTTGGCTGTTCGGGAGGCGGCTGA
>JAZDFI010000021.1:0-24742 GCA_043808015.1 Candidatus Aenigmatarchaeota archaeon | reverse complement strand
CAAAGACGACAAGGAGTTCATCATGGACGTCCTGTACAAAAAACACATTCTCGCGGTCTTCGGTTCAGGCTTCGGCTATCCAAAGCCGGACCATTTCCGCATCGTGTTCCTCCCGCCCATGAGCGTGCTCGAGGAATCGCTGAACAAGCTGGAAGAATACGTGAAAGAGAACTACAATAAGTAAAAATCAAGATTTTATGTTTAAACATAGGTTTTTAATCTAAAAAATGAATTCTCAAGATGGTGGACAGGCCTAGTAATTATTGGATATACAGAATGTCCAGCAATTTAACTGGTCTTGTTACTAGTGTCAACAGTTATCTAGACAATACAAAAAAACCTATATCTGGTTTTCTTTTAATGTGCAATTTCAATCCATTTGAAATAATAAGTAAATACGAAAATGAGATAAATCATGAATATAAGTTAAAAACATTGCAACGTAATGATTCTATATATTCATTTATTCTAAAAAGACACATAAAAAGGATAGATTCTAAAAGAGAAATAGAGGGCAAAGCCATAATTTCAAGAACAGAGAAGAAAAATATATATTTGGTTATAACTGATGATTCATTGGACTTTTTATATAATGCGCTTAAGAGATTTTTTGAAATAAACTATCCACGTATTTCTCTAGTTTATTTTTCGTCATACAATTTGAAAGCCACATTAGACGAACTAACAAGATTAACTGGTGGAGAAATAATTGCAGATAAAACCGTCGCTTATACAAGAGAACGTGGCAAAATTTCACAAGTAACATATACTTCTAAATCACATATCGATGTTTTCAGTAAAGCCGCGGAAGATGATTTATGGGTAGATAAGATAAAGTTCAGTTTATTTGAGATGAATGATGAAAGAAAATTAATTTTAAACGCCTTTATTTCAAGAGATGGTGTTTTCAAATGCGGGAACAATTTTAAAACTTTCTATGCGATTGCTATAAAAAACATGATATCTCTCGCAGATGGACTCTTTAATTTGTATATAAATAGGTCTAGAATTGAAAAAGATAAGATAAGTTGTTCAAAACCCCTTTCGATTAAATTCAATTACCCAGTTTTTGAAACAGTAGAACGAAATAAAAATTTGATAGAAGCTATGGAAAAAATGACTTATAGTTCAATATCAGTTCTTCATGCAAATCCATACCTACACATAACGTTATCAGATTTCCTAGATGGTTCATCATATGACATACAGGTATTATCTGAAGACAAAATAACAATAATACCACAGTTGAAATCAACATATTCTTCATTGAATAGAATGATTGATACAATTTTCAGGCGTTTTGGTGAAGGCACCGTAAAAAATTTTGAAGTGGAATTATGCAATCGAGAAAGTTAATAGAAGAAGTTGATAATTACATTCTTACAGTTCAAGCACTGATAGCACTAGGTGAACACCTCAAAATTGAACATAGTGCTAACTATTTTTTAGGGAAAAAAATGAAAACTAGTACTGTAAATACAATTACACCAAATGAAGATGTTACGCCTGATGAAGTTATTCAGCTAGATACTTCAAATGGCATGATAGTCGAAGCTAAAAAATCCTTTTCAAAAACACATACACATGAATCAATGGAAAAATGTTTTGAACAGATGAAAAAATATGATGACGATTTAATTGGTTGGAATACAGAAAATGAAAAAATTGATAATCATGAAATTTCAATATTGACACAGATTTCTAGAAGTAGGGAGTTGTCTGAATTCATTGAAAGTAAAATTAGTACACAACCATTTCACAGAGTATACAATATAATAGAATTTGCTAGAAATGACCAAACTAGATTCTTCATATTTCTAAGACATTTTTTGAGTAACTCTAGATACAATCATAGTAAGTTGAAAAATGGTGTGGATATATGGCTAGAACATTTACAACCAATGATTAGTGATATTAAATTTTATGATGCTGAACCGCCAATTTTGTATATAATGATTATTTTATGGCAAAATGTCTTTGGTTCTATAGCCACGGATGAACAATTAGAAGAATCTAGAGGTAAAAAAATCATCCGATTGGTTGTTAATGTCAACGATTTGTTGAATAAATTAAAAACATTTTCTTTGCAATCTAACGGAAATCATGATGTACCCAGTGTTAAAAGCGTAAAAGAAGCTATGGAAACTTTTGAGAAGATAGGTCTAGCTTCTAAAATAGATGATAATAAATATGATGTAAAATTTCATAGAATAAAGGTTAGAAACTTGATAGAGCATTTTGCTGAAAAAATGTGTAGCGGTGGACAGTTAACGCTAGAAAACATTCTATCAAGAAGTGAATAAAAATTTAACAATATTAAAAATAAAAGAAAAAAGCAAAGCTGATTTCGGGTTTATCGGATTAGCAGCTTTGCCTGCTCCGAATTGTATTTCCAAGTCTTTGCCAGAATGCCTTTCTTCCTGTAATACTTGGCAAGGCCCCTGATTTTCGACTCGGCCAATTCGAGACCTCGATACGACTGGTAGTCCTTCTTGTTGCGCTCCAGGTGGACGCGCAGCTCGACGACTCGCTTCATGAGGTTCAGGATGTCTTCCGGAAGCTTGGGGTAGACCTTGTTTTCCTTCAGTATCTGGCTGATGGTTTTCTTCGTGACCGCTTTCACGGACGGGATGCCGTACTGGTCGCGCAGCATCAGGCCTATGTGCGCGCTCGTCGTGCCCTGCTTCGCGTACTTTATGATAAGGTCCTCGATTTCCTTGGGTTTGTAGTCGACCCAGTTGGCCGCTTTCTTTTCGTTCTCATTCGTCTCTGTCATATGAACACCTTTCTCCGTTTTATGGAATTTTATAAGAACAAGAATTGTCGCGGATACAAGCTAGTTCCTGACGAACTGTCCTGTTCTTGAGATTATAGTGGCGGCCTGTATTTAAAAAGGCGAGCCTGGAACAGCATATGTTTAAATTCATGCTGACTGAATTAGAAAATAATGAAAACTATTTTTGAGGGACAGGAGCATAAGATCACGACGGACGGCAAGGCGTTCTTCATCTACACGAAAATACGCGACAAGGAATGGGAGCTGCGCGACACGAACGTCATCGGCACGACGCTTTATTCTGAAGCGCTGAAAGACCTGAAGATGCTGCTTGCCGCGAACATGCCCGAAGAGGAAAAGATAATCAAGCTCCTGCAGAGCGGCTTCTTCAACATATCCAATTTATAGTGGGCGCTGCAAATATTATTCATGGCGCTTTCGCTATCGGACATCATGGAAACGCTTCCCCAGCTTCTCATGCTCGCGCAGATAGTGATGTATTTTGTTCTCTCGTGGATTTTCGGTTCCTTCGCTTTTCGCGGCATGAAGAAGAAAATTCCGTTCGCCATAAGGATAGTAGCCATGCTCGGCGCGGGCTTCCTGTGCGTGCTCGCCGGCACTGCCATGCGCGGCTTCATGTTCTTCTTCAAGGGCACGATTTTCGAGATGATACAGCTCGACCTGTTCATCGGCGGCATAATAGCGGCCTGCGTCCTTGGCGGCGCGTTCTACCTCATAACGCGCGACGAGAAAGAGGAAACGGACGCCAGTCTGGTGAAGAAGCTCACGGAGCGCGTCAAGCTGCTCGAGGGACTGCTTGTCAAAAGCAAGGTCACCACGCTCAAGGAAGACGAAGTGAAAAAAACGGCAGAGGCGCTTGTGAAAGGGTATAAGGCGAAACAGGCGAATCTCAAGAACACGGACTGGGAAATCCTTCTCGAGAAAGACACGAAGAAAGCCGTCGTAGTGATGGGAGCATACACGGGCGAGGTCAAGAAGATAGACTATGCAAAAACGCCATTTTCAGACCCGTTCAGGCTGGGTGGCATAGCCGTGATAATAGTCCTCATCGTTTTCTCGGTATTGTTTTTCAAAGGCCTGCCCAGCGTGACCGAGGGCGTGGCTTCGATGCTCGGCATGAGCGACGAGCAGTTCAAGGCGTTAACAGGAGGGACGGCGCTGCCAGAGGGCTGCGTGTCTACGGTCCGCATACTCATGAGCCAGGGCATAAACATGGTGGGCAGCGAGAGCGCCTACATGGACGACGCGCTCAAGGCAAGCATAGAAAGCGCGACCGGGCGCAAGGTTCTCATCCTGCAGAAGACGGAATTCCAGGGCGACGAATTCACGCTGGCGATAACGTTCCCGCAGGACATGGCCGTGACGGGCATAACCAACGACCAGATAATGCAGAACGCGGAAGTGTGCTCGGCGCACGGGCAAACTCTGTGCGACTGCGTCAAGATACCGGACATGAACAAGCTGGCCGGCGGATTATAAGCGAATCTACACTTTCTTTATGGGATGTTTCGAGCCGCAGGCCTCGCACTTGAGAAAAATGAGGCGGTCGTCCCTGATGAATTTCGTGTCGGGTTTGTTGCAGTCCGGACAGAGGACGTATTCCTTCGCGTAAAGCTCGAGTTTCTTGTCAACGACCTCTGGCCTGAACTTGCCCTGCACGACCAGCCTGCCGCTCTGCATCTCGCCGGACGTTGCGAGCTCTTTGAGAATGAATTTCTGCATGTGGTCCGGCTCGCGGCGGAAGGTGTTCGCTATGTCTATGAAGTTTATGATTATCGTGCGCGCGCCTGCCGGCTGGACATTCGCACGCGGCATCTGGAAGCGGTCGGTCCCCTCCGACTTCTTCGGCATTTTGTCGAACGCCTGTCTCAAAAGATTGTCGTATGAATTTTCCGGCTGCATGGATATCAATAACTACAAATAGCGCGGGGGGATTTAAATCTGTTGCATTTCGTCGAGCATTCTGCGCTCGTCTTCTGGCAGCTTGTGCTTCACCCTCGCCAGTATTTCCAGGTCGCGTCCGGTCAGGACGTTCTCCAGCTCGTCGCCCTCGTTTATCTGGCGGCCGATGGTCACGCCGTCCATCGACACCGCGACTTTTTCCCCGGTTTTCGCCATCGGGACGTTGTCGCCTTCCGCCTGCAGCTCCTTTACCTCGCCGATAACGGTGCCGTTCTTCTGCAGATTGTATCCGGTCTTCACCTGGCCGGCGAGAATCTCTACGCCAAAAATCGCTGGTTTAGACTGCCGGAAAACGTAGCCGCGCAATATTATCATTCTCCCAGGATGGGTAACGCTGTCGAGAAGTTTCGCCTCCGCGTTCTTCTTCAGATCCGCTTCCCATTTCTGGTATCCCTCGATAAGCCTGTATATTATGTTGGATTTGAAAACCTCGACCCCCGCCTTCTTCGCAGCCTCGTCTGCATCGGGAACGATTTCGACGTTGAAGGCGAATACGACGGGCTTCTTCATGCTGGAGCTTTCCATCACGTCGCCTTTGAGCACGTTCCCGACTTTCGCTTTTCTTATAGGAATGTCGTTGTCTTTAAGCACCTTTATCAGGCCTTCCAGGCTGCCGAGCGTATCGGCTTTGATTATGACGCCGTCGTTCTCCGTCTCGATTTCGACTTCCTCTATCTCCTTCGCTATGTCCATCGTCGCGGCTTCGACGTCTTTCTCGCTTTTCACGAAACGCACAGGCGAGCCGGCTATGACGCCAGTTAAATCCGGGGATGATATTTTCACCCCGCATGCGGCCGTTGCGGAATCGATTGGCTGAAAAACGCGTTCGACTCGCATCTCTTTCAGCGGCTCCGGCTTGAGCATCGCCTTGACTTTCGTGACTATGACGTCCCGTCCCCCGATGACGAGAATGTCGCCGCGGCTGACGCAGCCGTCGTAGAGGATGACGTCTATGGTCGCCCCTAGGCCGCGGTATTCCTTTACCTCGAGTATCGTCCCCTTGCCTATGCCCTCCGTTATCTCGAGACGTTTTTCAAGATATTTCTGGGCGAGCCCCGTGAGCAGCATTAACAAGTCGGGAATCCCCTCGCCCGTTAATGACGAAACGGGAACGATGCACACCTGTTTCGAAAAATCCTCGACGCGGTCGAAGCGCTCGGATTTTATGCTCCGCTCGGCGAGCTGCCCGACTATCCTGTAAATCTTTTCTTCAAGCTCGTCCTGAGCGCGCGCGTCCTGCGCAGCGTAGCCCTTTAGAAAACATGCATTCTCCTCGGAACGCCAGCCGAGTATGCGGTCAATCTTCGTGGCAGCCACGACGAACGGGGTCTTGAACTCCTTCAGGAACGTGAGGCTTTCTTCCGTCTGTTTCTGCAGGCCCTCGTTGACGTCTATAATCAAAATCGCGAGATCGGCAATCGAACCGCCTCGCCTGCGAAGCGTCGTAAAGGCTTCGTGGCCGGGCGTGTCTATGAATAAAAGTCCCGGTATCTTTACATCGACGTTCATCTTCTGCGCCAGCCCTCCGCACACGCCCATTATCTTGGTTATCGGCACCTCGCTGGCGCCTATGTGCTGCGTGATGCCGCCTGCCTCGCCGCTGGCGACGGTGCTGCCTCTAATCCTGTCTAGCAAAGTCGTCTTCCCCGAGTCAACGTGACCCAGCACTGATATTATGGGTTGTCTTATGGCCATACGAACCACTCTGAGTTATTAATTATCAGGTTTCTTTTAAAAGAAGACGGTGGCGATTCGCTACATCTCTATGTAGCCGCCGCCCCTTAGAAAATTGATTATTATTCGTTCGGCGATACTGTGTTCAATTGCTGCCGATGCTTTCGAGTCCGCTATTATGGCATTATCTTCCAATTGGAAATATACTGTCATGATTCCCTTGCTGTCCGCATAGCCCAAATTTGGTATGGACGGCGGTGCATCTGCCTTCTTATCGAAACTCAGGACAAACTTGTTCATCAAAATCACAGTATTGCGCCATTTTAATGAGAATCATTATTGCATGCTAAATTTTATATTCTATAGTGTCAACCATTAAGCATGCTCACCGACGAGACTATCAGGAAAATCGCTGAAGAAGAGCGGAATACGGCAGGCCTTTCGAAGCTGCCGGACGGCTTCTTCGACGAAGTCAGAGCCTACGTGGAAAAGAAGGAGAAAATGGCGAGGGACGAGAGCGAAAAATGGGCATTCGACGCGGTCAAGCGCAGGCTTAAGACGATATTCGAGAGGCGCGAGAGGAAGATGCTCAACTCAGCGCACGGTTTCATCGAGTCCGGAGTCGTCCCGGAGCACATGAGCGATGAAGAGCGCAAGTTTTTCGAGCGCGTCGTCGAGTGCATAAACGAGTTCCAGAAGGTGCGCGAGGGCAGGATGGAGAAGAAGGACGAAAATCTGGTCCTGGTCACGCTCCTCGACACCGTCGCGAAATTCGTGGGCATGAACATGAAGGCTTACGGCCCCTTCGCCAAGGGCGGCATAGCGACAATCCCCGCCCCGAACGCTGATCTCCTCGTAAAGAAAGGCCTCGCTGAAAAGATAGAGATGACCGACTACTAGTTCTGAAGAGTGAAACGTATTCTGAAAAACATTTGATGGCTAATGTCAGAAAAAGTATCTGAAGCGGCGAATTACTTTACTTCATTTAGCGGAATTCCCAGAGCACCTGCCACTCCTTTGCCGTAAGCATGATCTGCTTTCATGCAGTTTCTGATATGTCTTATCTTTATTTCTTTTGGAATATCTCCCATCGAGCGTGCTGTGTTTTCAAACAGCACTTTTTGCTGCTCATGGCTCATTAGCCTGAACAAATTCCCTGGCTGTGTATAGTAGTCATCGTCATCTTCCCTGAAATTCCAATTATATGCAGCGCCACTTAATGCAAGCGGCGGTTCTTTGAAATCTGGCTGTTCCTGCCATTGCCCATAGCTGTTAGGCTCATAACCTATAGTGCTACCTGCGTTATCGTTGACCCTCATCTTGCCGTCTCGATGATAGCTATTAAATGGACAACGGGGAGCGTTCACTGGTATCTGATGGTGATTCACACCGAGTCTATATCGCTGTGCGTCGCCATAAGAGAATAGCCTGCCCTGCAACATCTTGTCAGGAGAGAAACCGATGCCAGGAACAACGCTGGCGGGGTTGAATGCAGACTGTTCTACCTCTGCAAAATAATTCTCAGGGTTGCGGTTGAGTTCAAAATATCCAACCTCTATAAGCGGGAAGTCTTTATGATACCACACTTTCGTCAGATCGAAAGGGTTGTATGGCATCTTTTTTGCCTGCTCTTCGGTCATTACTTGGATGAACATCTTCCAGCGAGGAAATTCGCCGCGTTCGATACTTTCGTACAAGTCACGCTGATGGCTTTCGCGGTCCTTTGCGACAACGGCTTCAGCCTCGGCATCAGTCATGTTTTTGATGCCCTGCTGCGTAATGAAATGGAACTTGACCCATACTCGTTCATTTTTGGCATTAATCAGACTAAATGTATGGCTCCCGAAACCGTGCATGTGCCTGTACGATAACGGAATGCCCCTATCGCTCATGGTGATAGTCACCTGATGAAGCGCTTCAGGAAGGGATGACCAAAAATCCCAGTTGTTTTTTGCGCTCCTCATGTTTGTACGGGGGTCACGCTTTACCGCATGGTTCAAGTCTGGGAATTTGAGCGAATCGCGTATGAAGAAAACAGGAGTATTGTTTCCTACCAGGTCCCAGTTGCCTTCCTCTGTATAGAATTTCATGGCAAAGCCGCGAATATCACGCTCTGCATCGGCAGCTCCGCGCTCTCCTGCAACAGTTGAAAACCTGACAAACATATCAGTTTTCTTGCTTATTTCAGAGAAAATCTTCGCTTTGGTGTATTTTGTAATATCATGAGTTACGGTAAAGGTACCATAAGCACCGGAGCCTTTGGCATGCATCCTTCTTTCAGGAATCACTTCCCTGTCAAAATGGGCAAGCTTCTCGAGGAACCACACATCCTGAAGAAGCATTGGTCCTCTGGGACCGGCAGTCATGGAGTTTTGATTATCCGGTACAGGAGAACCAGTAACTGTAGTCAGTTTTTTCTGTTTATCTTTATTCATTTTATAAAACCATTTGTTTTATTGTTTTTAGGCTTTTAAAACATATTCTCTAGAAATTTAGAATCTGAAATTGTTATAGAATGTGCATACAAATGCGGTTTTGTATGAAATAAATAAACTTAAGGAAGAGCTTACTTGCCCCTCATGATCTTTCTCTTCTTCTCTTCCTTTTTCTTTTCCTCTTTCTTGGGCTCTGCCGCGACCGGCGCCGCTGGAGCGCCTTCTGCGCCTGGCGCTGCTGCCGCTGCCGGAGCCGCTGCTCCAAGCTTCGCTTCTGCGGCCCTCTTCATGGCGTTCTTCAATTCCTTCGCCTCAGTTTCGGAAAGCGGGCCCTTGCCCACTGTTACGCCCATGCTTCTTGCAGAACCGATGATCATGTTGTAATAACGCGCAGCGTCGGAACCGAACTTCGCGAGCGCGATTTTCCTGACCTGCTCCTCCGTAAGGTCGCCCGCCCTCACCTTGCCGGCCTCGCTGCATCCCTTCTCGAGACCGAGCTCTTTTTTTATGAGCGCGCTGACCGGCGGCGTGCCGACCTTTATCTCGAAGTTCTTGGTGGCTTTGTCAACTATGACGGTAACCGGGACCTGCATACCCGCAAGGCCCTTGGTCTTGTTGTTTATCTCGTCTATGATTTTCTTTATCGGGACGCCCAACGGACCGAGTGCCGGTCCCAGCGGCGGCGCTGCTGTTGCCTTTCCACCTTCAACCATGACGCTTATCTTTTCCGTCGGCATAATCATCCTTTATTGTTCGCATGCATTTAAATATTACTCTTTCGCCTGGTCAGCGGGCTCGTCCTCGAACGGGTTGTACGGGCGCTCCTTTTTCTCTTCTTCGACGTGCTGTATCGGCTTGGCCTGCTCTTCCGGGGCTGGCTTGTCCCTCTTGATGAGCTTAAGCAGCTCTACCGAAATGGTGACCGGTATGGGAATGCTGGCCTCCAGAAGCTCGACCGTTACCTCGTCCTTGACCTTGTCGATTCTCTGGACCCTGCCTTTCTCCCCTTTGAAAGGTCCGCCAACAATCTCGACAATATCGCCTTCGCTGACGGTTATCTTGACATTCTTGGTCTGGAAGAACTGCTGGATTTCAGGCAGCGTAACGGGCTTTTCGATGAAACCCTTTATGTGCATGACGCCCTGGACCGACTTTCGCACGTCGCCTTCCGAGCCCTCGATGAAAACGTATCCCTTCAACTCGCCCGGGTGTGAAATGCTCTTGACTTTGAGATTGTCCATGCGGACTCTGTTGTTTATCATGTCTATCACTATCAGCTCTCGTCCCGCGGTTGTCCTTACCGTATATATGGTCATAAGCAAAAACCTCCGAATGAACATGCCAGCACAGAACCCATGAATATCACGAATCCTATCACGCCTATCAGGACCAGGCCTATGGCGCATATCTTGCTGGTCGAAGTGAACTCGAATTTGTCAGGCTTTCTCGCCACCTGCAGCACTCTCTTCCAGTTTTCAAATGTTTCCTTGAACTTCATGTAGATACCTTATCCTGTATTATATAGGATATTTGTTTAAATAACTGATTTAAAAAGGTTTGGAAAAGGGAAAAAAATCGGGGGACGACTTCGCTTTACTCAACGAAGTCTATGCCCAGGACCCTTTCTATTTCCTTCTGCTTGGCGTTGGTTATCCTCTTCTCCGAAGGCCCGAAAAGATGCGGAGTCTTCACTCCCGTGATTATCAGCATCGATCTTATGGTGTCGCCGAGCTCCTTGACTATCTGCGCTCCCCAGATTATCTTGGCGTCCGGGTTAAGCTTGGTCGTGACAGCCTCGACAATCTCCTGGCATTCCTTTATCGTGATGTCCTCGCCGCCGCAGACGTTTATCAGGGCGCCCGTCGCGCCTTCAATATCGACATCCAGCAGCGGGTTGTTAAGCGACTTCTCGACGGATTCGATGGCACGGTTATCCGTATCGCTCTCGCCCATGCCTATCATCGCCACTCCGCCTGCGCCCATGACAGCGCGCACGTCTGCGAAGTCAAGGTTTACAAGACCGGGTTTCGTGACAAGTTCAGTCACGCCTTTCACGGCGTTTACCAGGATCTCGTCCGCGACTTTGAACGCGGTCGTTATCGAGACGTCCGGTACGATTTCGAGCAGCTTGTCGTTGGGTATGATTATAATCGTGTCTGCGACTGCCTGAAGGCTTTCAAGGCCTTCCTGCGCGTTCCTCGCCCTCTGCCTGCCTTCCATCTGGAATGGCAGAGTGACGACGCCGACAGTAAGCGCGCCGTTCTTCTTGGCGATGTCCGCAATCACTGGAGCAGCGCCTGTGCCAGTGCCGCCTCCGAGGCCGCACGTGACGAAAACGAGATCCGCTCCCTCTATCGCTTTTTTAATGTCCTCCTTGGATTCTTTCGCGGCTTCCGCGCCCGTCTTCGGGTCAGCGCCCGCTCCAAGGCCTCCGGTAAGCTCCCTGCCGATGAGAACCTTGGTGTCAGCATCCGTGTAAAGCAGGTCCTGAGCGTCAGTGTTCATGGCCAGCGTCTCCGCGCCGGTGATGCCTACCTGCACCATGCGGGAAATCGTGTTGCCTCCCGCGCCGCCGACGCCGATGACCTTGATCTCGGCCCTCTTGGACTCGAGAATCTTCCTCAGCTCCTCGTCGACCTCGGGATGCGGTTTCCTCTCCCTTTCCTTTATTACTTCCTTAGCATCAACACTTTTTACGCCCATACAAAACCCCTCCATCAAACTCGAATAATTATCAGTTCGACAATATTCATAAGAAAATAATGGGAATAAACTATTTAAATTTTATTTGCTCCAGCATTCTAAAAAGCGGCAAGAGTTGCGGAATTTTATGGCGCAAAAACGTCAGTCTTTCTTGGCTTCTGCGCTTTCGCTTTTTTCTTCCGCTTTCTTGTCCTCTTCGGAAACGTATTCAATCTTTTCGCCGACCTTTATCCATTTCGTGACGATGTCGCCGATGAACTTCCGGAGCACCTGGCTGACGGGCTTCTTGGTCTTTATCTCCAGTTCCTTGCCCTTGAGGATGACGTGCGTGTAGTCGACCCTGTAATAATTCAGCAGCTTCTCGATTTTTTCCTTGTCATCCTCGATTTTCCTGATGACTTTCATGTCGTAAGTGAGCGCCTTGCCTGCCAGGGGATTGTTGAAGTCGACGCGCACTCGTCCTCCGGACACGCTCTGTATCTTCGCCTGCATGCCGTCGATGTCGAAATACTCGCCGGGCACGGGATTAATCTTGTTTTCTATGAACTTCGAGGCAGGCAGTATCTTGATGAGCTTCACGTCGCGCTGGCCGAACCCTTCATCGGGAAGCACGTCGAACGTGCGCTCCTCTCCGACGTTCATTTTTTCCAGCTCCTTCATGACGCCGTGCACGGTCATCTGCGAGCCGATGATTATCAGCGCGGGCCCGTAAGGCGCCTTGGGGTCGTGTATCTTCTCCTTCCTGGCGACGTCCTCGTTAGTCAGGTCGAAAATATCCCCTGTAATCTTTACCCTTCCGACGTAATCCACTTCAACGAAATCTCCATGCTGCATAATCATACCTCCACACATTTTCCGAAAGCATTTATTTTTAGTGGTCTCGCTGGGATTTGAACCCAGGACCTCCCGATATCGAAACCACAAGCGGATATTTCGAATGACGCTGGCAGTTTATCAGTCGGGCGCTCTAACCAGGCTGAGCCACGAGACCCCTGACTTATATCTATAAAACAGCGCTGTAATTTATAAGTTTCTCTCGCTGAACCAGCGCTACTCCTTCATGATGAAAGAATTCGTGCCCTTCGCTTCCTCGAGCAGGCCGCTCTTCCGCAGTATATCGGCCGCTTCTTCTTCGGCCTTGCCGAGCATCTTGCCGAAGTCGAGCGCATGCACGATTTTCCTGCCGGACACGCTTTCGGCGACGCTCGCCAGCATTCCAGCGAACGTCAAAGGCACTTTCGACGGATCGAGCCAGAACGAGTAACGCTCGGATAATTTTTCAGACGCGTTGAAATTAAGCTTGCCGCTCTCCATATCCATGACGAAAAGCGAGGCTTTCTTGTTCGAGAAATCGTTCGCCAGTCTTACCGCTTTCGTGCCAAGCCGCGGCTCGCCGCCCAGAAAAACAAAGACCGTGTAGACGCCGCTTTCGTCGGAATTTTCTATGACCGTGTTGATCTCGTTCTGGTAGGCTTCTGCAAGCGGCCTCACGAGAATCCTGACCTTGGGCTTCTTCGAAAAGAACCCTCTCTCGCACACGAGCATCTCGAACTCGCCGTATCTCTTGTTTTTGCGAAAAGCTTTCGCTCGTCTTATGTAGCCCTCGTGGTTCCAGTCGAGACGGAACTTCTTCATCCGCTCCTGCACGAAGTCCATGTAATTAAGCGTTAGATTCTTCGCGTCGTCGGCAGTCGCTTCCTCTTTCGTCACGAAGTCCTTCTCGTGCTTTTTGCAGTAGCGCTTCCCTTCTTCGGCCCAGCACGATGAGCAGAGCATCTCGACGCAGCCTTCGTGCATGCACCTGCCGGCCCAGTCCGCGCGCGACGTTATCTTGCTGCCGCAGCGCGGGCAGAAATCAATCTTCCTCTTGAAAAGTATCTGGTCAAGCCTGTCGTCCGCTTCCTTCTCGTTCTCCCGTATCTCATCCCGGAGGCGCTTCTGTTCTTCGCGGATTTCATTCTCCATCCGTCGCTCGTCCATGCCTTATTCTTGGAATCAGATTTTAAAAACAAACCGCAAATAAATCACATGGTTACGAGAAAGCCGGTCGTGCATAAACAGGAAATAAAATTCGTGACAGGCCAGCCTGCAGTCGTCGCCGGCGAAGCGCTGGTCATTGCGGACCTGCACATAGGAGTCGAATACGGGTATTACAAATCCGGCATCCGCATACCATCGAATACTCCGGGCCTGCTGAAGGCCGTGAAGGAGCTCATCAACCTGACTGGCGCCAAGACGCTGGTCGTGCTCGGCGACGTGAAGCACAAGGTCCCCGGCTCGACGCAACAGGAGCTGCGCGAGATACCGGAATTCCTCTACGAGCTGGGCAAAAAAGCCTCGATAGACATAGCTACAGGCAACCACGACACGAACCTGAAGAACTTCCTGCCGGAGAACGTGCGCCTGCATCCCAGCAGCGGATTCGGACGAAATGGATTCTTTTTCCTGCACGGCCACGCATGGCCGGATGAAAAGTTCCTTAGCGCTGGTCATGTTTTCGTGGGCCACGAGCATCCGCAAATCGAGTTCCGCGACAAGCTCGGCCACAGGTTTTACGAGCAGGTGTGGATACGCGCGGAGCTGGACAGGGCGAAACTCGCGAGATACAAGCACCTGCCGGCGAAACTGCCGGAGCTTATAATGGTGCCGAAGTTCAACCGCCTGTCCGGCGGAATATCCATGAACTATTCGCTTCCGGCGATAGAGAGGGAGCACAGGAACGAGCAGAGTGGCATAGGCGCGCTCGTGCGCTCGGCCAAGCTGAGGACTGCGAAAGTCTACATGCTCGACGGCACGTTCCTCGGCGAGCTCAAAGACCTTTTTTGACGAGCCCTCAGGCTTTCGCTAAAGCTCTTCATGGTTTCCACGTCAGCTATTATGTGAGGCTCCGCACCCAGGAAAATGCCGGACTCGAAAAGAATGGAAGGTATTTCCATTCTGGATGCGTATCCCACAAGCCTGCTGGGCCCTAGTTTCGGGTATGCCAGCACATCTTCTACATATCCACCCCACTCCCGCACGGCAGCCCTGACATCCAATGCGATTTTTTCTGCCAGCGGAGTGCCGCTTTCGTGTGTTTCGAACTCAGATGGTCTCATGCCATAATCGTGGTGGTCTAATACAATAGCGGGGTGATTTTCATCGATGATTCTTTTCGCTGCAAGGGCTTCTTTTGTCCTGAATGCCCGGCCAAAAATATGCATCGGCCCGCGCCCGCTAAAGTCGCGGTTTACGTTGATGCCTTTCGCGTTTTCTCTTTGGTTGAGGAGCTCACCATCGGGGTTCAGGCATGGCACGCCGACATAAGATGCATCCTCAAGAAATTCATCCAGCCTGCCTTCAGACAACATCAGCAGCATCTTTTTACCGCCGTTTATCGCATTAGTCTCGTTCCCGTGATTGCCCGAGAAAGATATTATCAGTTTGGGAGACTTGCCGAACCTCACGGCGTATATCGGGTTTCCGTTCTCCGAAGGATATGCAGTCACGCGGCCTTCGGCCTGCATCTTTCTCATGAAATCCGCGTAATCGAATTTTCTCCTGCTATAATCACTTGCAAGTGAATATACGTTCATACGCCTTATTTGGCAGTTAGTTTTTTATTTTTAAGACCGGGCGTGCAAAGAGAATAATTGATAATATGAAAAACGTTGCCGTTCTTTTCTCGGGTGCTAAAGATTCGACGTTCGCAGTATACAAGGCGCAGGCGATGGGCCTCAACGTCAAGATGCTGCTCACGCTCGTGCCGAAAAGGAGCGATTCGTACATGTTCCACCACCCCAACGCGCGCTGGGCCAGACTTCACGCTGAAGCGATGGGCATTCCAATCGTCTTCAGGGAAGTCAGCGGAGAAGAAAACAAGGAAGTCGAGGAGCTGAAGGAAATCCTGACGTCGCTGAAGCCGGAGATAGAAGGCGTCGTATCAGGAGCGCTCGCTAGTCGTTATCAGCGCGTGCGCATCGACAACGTGTGCAGGGAAATCGGTCTCGAGTCGTTCTCGCCCCACTGGGAGAGGCCGATGAAGGAATACCTGAGCGAGCTGCTGATGCTCGGCTTCGAAGTCATTTTCACAGCCGTCGCGGCCGAAGGCCTGACCGAGAAGTGGCTGGGCAGGACGCTCGACGAGGAAGCGCTGAAAGACCTGGAAAAGCTGAACGCGAAATACGGCGTGCACATGGGCGGCGAGGGAGGCGAGTACGAATCGTTCGTCATCGACGCGCCGATATTCAAGAAGAAGATCCGCATAATCCGCGCGCACAAGGAATGGGACGGAGCGAGAGGCGAGTATGTAATCGAGGATGCAGAGCTGGCCGAAAAAGAAAAATTATAAAAGCAGAAATCATTTTCTGAATCTTGACATCGAATCCATGACATAGTTTACCATCCTGTCGGCTTTCTGTATGACAGGGTCGGTTCTGCGCACGTTGACGTATTCGACTTTCATGAATTTTTTTTCTAGAGTTTTCGCTTCTTCGAACAGCTCTTTCAGATGGCCTTTCTTGACCTTGAACTCGCCTTTCATCTGGCTTATCATAAGCTGGCTGTCAGAGAAGCACGTGAGCTCGCTGCCGCCGAGCTTCTCGGCGGCTTTCAGGCCCGCTATAAGCGCTTTGTACTCGGCGATGTTGTTGGTGCAAGCGCCTATGAATTCGGCACGCTCCGCTATCAGCTCGCCCTTCTCATTGACTATGAGGTAAGCGACTGCGCCGGGACCGGGATTGCCGCGCGAAGCGCCGTCCGTGTAGATGCTAATCCGCCGGTTCATTTTTTCCATGAATATCCTTCCTGTTTTAATATTTCGAGCATTTTCATAGAATCCTTTTCCAGCGCCGGGCTCTCGCAAATTATCGTGATGTTTTTGATTTTCGTCTTGAGCAACCCCTTCGCGAGCGCCGGGAACTCTGGCTGGTTGCTGTCAATCGTCAGGTGCCGCCTTTCGCCTTTCATCGTGTATTCTATGCCCGAGAAGTGGCAGTGATGTCTGCCCATGCCCAGCGCCTCCATTTTCTCCAGGACTTCGTGAAAATCGATATGGCCGGCGTTCCTGGCGAAGATGTGCGAGAAGTCGACCGCCGGTATGCAGTTCTTTATTTTACGGTGTATCGCCATCGTCTCATCCAAAGTGCCGAACTGCGACGACTTGCCGGTCGTCTCGATGCCCAGCCTCACGTCCCAGCCATTTGCCAGCAGCGTGTCGTTCATAGATTCGCATTCTTCAAGAATCATCTCGAACGCCTTTGTTTTTTCGAGCGTGCCATAAAAACCTGGATGGAAGACGACGACCCACGCGCCGAGGTGGTGCGCCCTCTCGCACGAATCAAGGATGCGCTTCTTCGACGCCTCGGCTTTCGCCGGGTTGCACAGGTTGATGAAATAGGGCGCGTGTATCGAGAGAAGGACGCCTGCGTCGCTAGCGACGGCTCCGGCTTCCTTAGCCGTCGCGACGCTCATGTGCACTCCGCGCACGAACTCGACTTCCATGGCGTTGAGTCCCATCTCCGCGACGCGCCTGATGCCGTCGGCGGTGGAAGCGGATTTCGTCGTCAGCGGAATGCCTGCAGGACCGAGAAAAATGTGCATGTTTTTAATTGGGTTTCCGGCCATAAAAACCAGAAAAACAGGACAGCTGCAGGGCAGCCGGAATAATTGGAAATTATATGGGCGTCAAAGTTTAAATCCGCATGGCAGCGTAAGCTTTATATTCCGGTCCCGCGCATAAAAAATCAAAGACTGTTTTCGATGTTTATAAAAGGGAGTGTGGGATTATGGCATTCGACAAGAAAGGCAAGAAAAAAGAAGTAGAAGAGGAAGAGAAGGAAGAAGAGACGACGGAAGAGGAGTCGACGGAAGAGGAAGAAGAGGACTTTTAAGCTCATTCTTAATTCTTAATATTTTTTTATTTTTCATTTTATTTTATTTAAGCGCTTACGTTCCGGTATCCCATTTTCAAGCCTTTTAAGCGCGTCGCCACTAAATTTACTGATGAGAGAATCCGTGAAGAAAGGCTTCAGTTTTGGCCTGACTTCAGCGACGATAACCACGCTTGGCCTGATGGTCGGCCTCGAGGCAGGGACCAATTCCAAGCTCGTCGTCATAGGCGGCATCCTGACTATAGCGATAGCCGACGCGTTCTCGGATGCGCTAGGGATTCACGTTTCCGAAGAGGCGGAGAACAAGCACACGAACAAGGAAATATGGATGTCCACACTATCGACGTTCACGGCCAAGTTCTTTTTCGCGCTGACTTTCATCGTGCCCGTCCTGTTTTTAGACCTGGCCACGGCCATGATTCTCAGCGTCGTATGGGGCGTGATGGCGCTGACGTACCTGAGTTACAGGATAGCGAAATCGCAGAAAATAAGGCCGTGGGGCGTAATCGGCGAGCATGTTTTCATAGCCCTTCTCGTCGTGTTCATCGCGCATAACGTAGGCCACTTCATATCGGCCTTTTTCGGCGGCTGATTGCAGGCCCGTCAATTTTATTTAAAACAGCTGAAACAATATTGATAACATGGAGAACAATGTTGATTTGAGGTCAAAGATACGCACCGTGCCTGATTTTCCGAAAAAAGGCATAATGTTCAAGGACATAACGACGCTTCTCCAGGACGCAGCCGCCTTTCACTGTTCCGTGAAGCAGATGATGTCTCACTTCGTCGGAAGGCGCATAGACAAAGTCGTCTCCGCGGAGAGCCGCGGCTTCATCCTGGGGTCGGCGATAGCTTACGAATTACATGCGGGCTTCGTACCTTTGCGCAAGCCGGGCAAGCTGCCGTGGAAAAAGCTGCGCGAGGAGTTCGATACGGAATACTCTAAAGACGCGTTCGAAATCCACGAGGACGCGATAAAGAAAGGCGAGTCGATTCTCATAGTCGACGATTTGCTGGCGACCGGCGGTACGCTGGATGCGGCGACGAAGCTCGTCGAAAGACTCGGCGGAAACGTCGCTGGAATATCGATACTGATAGAGCTGGGCTTTCTCAAAGGACGCGAAAGGCTGAAAGGTTATGATGTTTTCAGCGTAGTCAATTACGACGCAGAGGAGTGATGCGTATGCTTGACATACAGATTTTCAGGACGAATCCGGAAGCCATAATCGAATCCGAAAAGAAAAGGTACAAGAATCCGGCCGTGGTCGAGAAAGTCGTCGAATTGGACAAGAAATGGCGTGACATATTGAAACACGTCGAGGCGCTGAAATGCAAGAGAAACACCGTCTCGAGAGAGATTGCCGGGGCGAAGAAAACGGGCAAGAAAGCGGATGAAAAAATCCACGAGATGAGGCAGATAAACGAGGAGATAGAGCACAGCGACAGGAAGGCCGGAGCGCTTCTCGCCGAGCGCGACGTCTACAGGTACAAGATAGGCAACATCATTCACAAGGACGTCAACGTCGGCAAGGGCGACCAGGAGAACAAGTTCATACGCGCGTGGGGCAAGCCGCTCGTCCTGCTGAAAGACATGGAAAGCTTCAAGCGCGACACGCGCGGGAAACTCGAGTTCGAGCCGCTGCATTTCGAACCGAAAGGCCACACTGAGCTTTTGCAGAGTCTCGACCTGGCAGACACGGACAAGGCGGCGAAGCTCGCTGGGGCGCGCTTCTACTACCTGAAAAACGAGCTGGTCATTCTCAACCTCGCGCTCATACGCTTTGCTTTCGACTGCCTCATAGAGCAGGGATTCACCCCGATGTGGACCCCTTTCATGCTGCAGAAGGCGGCTATTTCAGCCGCTGCGGAACTGGCGGACTTCGAGAGCCAGCTCTACAAGATCGAAGGCGAGGACCTTTTCCTTATAGCGACCGCCGAGCAGACGCTGGCGGCGTATCACATGGGCGAGATATTCCAGGAGAAAGACCTGCCTAAAGCGTACGCGGGATTCTCGACGAATTTCCGGCGTGAAGCGGGGTCGCACGGCAAGGACACCAAAGGCATATTCCGCGTCCACCAGTTCGACAAGGTCGAACAATTCGTATTCTGCCTGCCCGGCGAATCCGACAAGTGGTTCGGGAAGCTCATAGGCAACGCCGAGGCGATATACCAGAAGCTGGGCATCCCCTACAGGATCATATCCGTCTGCTCTGGCGAGATGAACGACAACGCGGCGATAAAATACGACCTCGAGGCGTGGATGCCCGCGCAGGGCGCGTTCCGCGAGATGGTGTCATGCTCCAACTGTACGGACTACCAGCCCAGGAAGCTGGGCATAAGGTACATGAACAAGCAGGGCGAGACTGAAGCAATCCATACTCTTAACTCGACGGCCATCGCGACTGAACGCGCGATAACGGCGATACTCGAGAACTGCCAGACGAGGGATGGCACAATAAAAGTTCCCAAGGCGCTGGTCAAATACACTGGCTTCAGCGAGATAGCCCCGAAAAAACCTGCGGCAAAAGAGGAAAAACACGCAAAAAAACACAAATAGACGGATGCGATGAAACATGATTCTTGACGACCCAAAGGAAATGGAAAAGCTTGACCTTTCCAAAGTCGCCGCTACGCTCGAGAAGTTCCCGGAGCAGTGCGAAGAAGCGATTGCATCAGGCAGGAAGTTCGTCAGCGACCTTAAGCTGAAGAAGCCGGAGCGCATATTCGTGTGCGGCATGGGAGGCTCCGGCATTGTCGGCGACATGCTCGCCGGCGTTTTCCCCGGCAAGGAGATACGCGTTCTCAAAGGGTATGGCCTGCCCGCATACGTGAAGAACGGCGACATGGTTTTCTTCGTGAGCTATTCCGGCGACACCGAGGAGACGCTTTCCGCATTCAGAGACGCAGTCAAAAGGAAATGCGAGATATTCGCCATAACTTCAGGAGGCGAGCTCGAAAGGGAATGCTGCAGGCGCGGCCTGGCCTGCGTGCGCGTTCCGAAGGGGCTCAAGCCCCGCTTCGCGATAGGCCACATGCTTTTTCCCGTCATAGCGATCCTGGAAAAAGCGAAGTTCATAGAAAAACAGAATCTTGACCTCGTCATCAAGAATCTCAAGGAAACGAGGGACGAGATAAAATCATCGAAGCTCATGAAGGACAATCCGGCGAAGCGCATCGCCTACAAGCTGGTCAACTCAATTCCTGTCGTCCACGGCTTCGGCATATACGAGCCAGTCGTTTATCGCGCGAGAACGCAGTTCAACGAGAACTCGAAAGTCGTCTCCATGTGCGAAACGTACCCGGAGCTCAACCACAACTCGATACTCGGGTGGGAGGACACGGCGCTCTCCCGCAACTTCTCGGTCATAATCATACGCGACAACAGCGAGAGCGAGCGCATGCGCAGGAGGATAAACTTCACCAAGGACCTGCTGAAGAAGTCGGCGCGCTCGGTCATAGAGGTCTGGTCAGTCTACCCGTACGAGCTCTCGAGAGCGCTGTCGACGATGTACGTGCTCGACTTCGTGAGCATATACCTGGGCATGCTCAGAGGCAAGGACCCGGGCGACGACAGCCTGATATCCAAGCTGAAAACTATTTTAAAAGAGCAATAGCAATAATATACAATCCGGAGGGTGTGTTATGAAACTGATTTTCATCTCAGGCGTTTACGGCATAGACAAGGCGACTCTCGTAGACCTGGCGCTCCAGCACGCGGGAAGGAAGAACGATTTCACGGTCGTCGACTTCGACAAGATAGAGAACCTGGCCGAGGAGGTCGGGGAAATCCCGGACATAGACGCGATCAGGAAAGTCACAGCCAAGTTCTACGAAAAACTGCAGAAGATAATGATTACCAAGCTCAAGGACCAGAAGGGCAGCATAATAGTCAGCGGCTATCTCACGTTCCCCACCAGATACGGCTACGTGAGGGCCATACCTGATGAATTTTTCCGCTCGTTCAGGCCGGACTCTATAGTCGTTTTTGAAAAAGCGGGAGACACGCCGGGCGACGACAAGACGGACGAGCACCAGCGCATAAACCGCTATTACGCTGCAATCTATTCTTCCGCCTCCGGCTCCGCGCTCAAGATAATAAAGTTCCGCGAGAAGAAGATGATGGACTCGATGAAAGAGCTTGGGGAGATGCTCAAGCAATAGGCGGTTTTTATGATATTCCTTCCTTACCAGGATATTCTTATATGGACGCTCTTGCTGTCGTTCGTGTCCAGCGTGATCTATCGCGTCTTCAACAAGCCTGCAGAAATGCGCAAGATAAAGGAAGACATGAAGTTCTACAGGGAGAAGTCCAAGGAAGCGCAGAAGGAAAAGGACGTCAAAAAAGCGAATGAATACGTCAGCGAGATGATGAAGCTGAGCCAGAAGCAGATGCGCACGAACATGATGCCCATGTTCGTAAGTCTGGGCATAGTCCTGCTGGCGTTCGGTTTTCTCAGCCAGACATACGGCGGCGTGATTGTCCAGACTGCACCCGCCGGTGAGACGTCAGCGACCGGGCACTTCGCCTTCGACGACTTCAACCACACCATAAGGACGGATAAGATAAGCGACCTGGAATATAAAGTGACTATAGACGCGAACGACAACGGCGACTTCGCCGACGACAAGACGTATGCGAAGGGTGACCTGATAAGGATGGGCAGCGTCGACTGGGCCGTGAGCCCGCTCGACCTCAAGTCGACGAAGATGGAAACCGCAGTAAGGCTGCCGTTCACGATACCGCTGGTCGGATGGACTTACCTGAACTGGCTGGCGTGGTACATACTGATTTTCATGATGGGAGCGTCGCTGCTGTTCAGGAAGCTGCTGGGCGTGGAATAGAACTAGCGCGCTTTACTATCTGCTCCTGCTGAAGCTGTACATGAACAGGTTCGGCACCCACGTCTTTATCATTATGTACATCACGATGCTGTCCACGAAAAGGAACATGCCCACTATCAGGATGCCGAATATGATGGTCGAGTTGAGCTCGCCGATGTTGCACGTGAATTTCTCCTTGTAGTCGCAGACCATCTTCGTCTTTATCATCGAGTCGAAAGTGAAGAATATGAAAAAGCACGAGATGAAAATGACGAGCGTGCTGAGGAAAATGACGAGCTTCATGCGGTTCTCCTTTGCTTAATAATTTTCTTCTCGCGTATATAAGGGCGTCGCCTTACGTCGCCGCATTTGAGGCAAGTCGTGACCATGGATTGCCTGTCCTTTCTCGCGCGGATCCTGCAGGTCACGCCCGGAACCAGCAGTGACGCACACTTGCGGCAGAAGCGCTTCGTGCCTTTCATTCGCACGTTGTAGCGCATGCCTATTCTTTTCGCGAGCTCCACGTATCGTTTCGAGCGTTCCGGATGCGTAGCAGCCTCGGTCTCAGCGAGCGAGAGCAGTATCTGCATGCGCTCCCTGGCGAGCTTGATCCATGTCTCGGGTTTTTTCCTGTTCATGTTCCCATGAATGTCTTGGCGTGCCGCAATAAATATTGCTGCCGCTGAGCATGCAAAATAAAGCAAAAGCAAAAAAGAAAAACCTTTTTACGACTTTCCTCCAGCCGCAGGCGTCGCTGCGCCTCCGCCCCCGCTTTCCTGCGACAGCCAGAACATCACTACAGCCAGTATCACTATGAAGAATATCACTGTAAGGAAGTCAGAGTTCATGGCAAATCCTGGCACGTCTATAAGGTATGATGCGCCTGCTCCGAAGAAAAGCACGATGCCAATGAATACCATCAGTAAGACGAGTACCCATTTGCTGTACTTCCCCTGGGTGAGCGTTTCAACCTTGAAGCCGACCAGAGCGAACAGCATAACTATCACTAGTATGCCCGTGGCCACCGCCAGGAAAGGACCGAAAAGGTTTGCAAAGAACTGCACAACCATGACGTTCCAGCTGGAGTACAGCATCACGAAGAATGCCGCTATCAGTGAAACCAACGCCCTAGCAGACTTGGGTATTTGCTTCTCGAGTGCCCATGTCAGGAGTCCGTAGACTATCGCCAAAGCGAGCAGGAACGGAAATAAGAACTGGAAGAAACCCATTCTCGACATGTTTTGGACCAGTTGGTCGAATATTCCTGCCATGTTAAAGTATTAGAATATAACCTTTATAAGTATTATCTTCTTCGGCAGATATCGCTTTTTATCCACGGCGTTTGCCGCGCCGTCCGGGTCCGCTCCCCGCCGTTTCCGAGCCAAATGACAGCCCCAAAAAGCTTTATAAATAATAAAAACTACTAATAAGTAACAACAATTTATACGATGCAAAGTGAGGGTGTTTTGATGGGAAACAAGGGAAATTCGGGTGCACAGCAGCTTTTTGAACAGTTAAAGCAGGTCAAGGCATATTCCCAGAAGTGCAGATCCGGATACTGCGAATTGGAAAGCAATCTTAACTCTCTTTACGGCGAGCTTGACGATGTAGTTAAAAATGTTCCCATGGAAGGGGAGGGCATAAAATATCACGAATACCATAACGGATACAAATCGTCCCTGAAAAGCATCGTAGAAAAACAGCTGTCAAAATACGACGAGCTAGACAGCCTCGTGAGCAAGGTATTGAGCGGTTCCGTGGCAGAAGGCGATGTTGCAGAAACGCTTAAGGCTATAGACAATGACTATCAGGCCGTGTTAAAAGGATCAATAAACGTTTACGCCATGGTGGACTCAAAGCATGACGCTTCCAAACTCGTTAACGGCTTTTATTTGCACCTGGCGGATGGGCTTAAAATTGACATGCTCCCTGTTTTTAACAGGTGCGTTAATACGCTTAAAAAGTACTTTTTACCCGAAAACATAGACGAACATATCGGTAGTCCGGCAACGCCGCAGGCGGCCTAGTATTTATTTTCAAGATGTTCTGGAACGTTTCAAAAGTGCATCGTTTTCTCAGTGGCCGGCTGACGGTTCCTGGGTCATTTTGTATGCCTTCCATAGAATCACGCCCATCACAAGGATGCCCACTATCCATATGAGGTTCGTGTTCGACAGTATGCTGCTTTCGGGCAGGTAGTCGGTGGCCTGCATCCTTGCCAGCAGGACCATCACCAGAACGAGGATGACTATTATCAGGACAGGGTCCATCTTCTTGCCGCCTCCGCCCCTGAGCGGCTTGAGCAGTATCCATGCTATGAATATGACCACAAAAATCATCGCGGCGTATGGCAAAATCGTGTTGATGAACGCGACGACCTGCGGGTTCATTATCGAGAAGAAGGCGAAAACGACCGCTATTATCGCCTTGACGCCCTTGTTCGAGAAGACCTTCGAGACCTCGAGCGCGCCATAGACGAT
>JAZDFI010000020.1:0-5095 GCA_043808015.1 Candidatus Aenigmatarchaeota archaeon | reverse complement strand
AAATTCTGGCCGGGGGAAGTCGCGCTCAAGCTCAAAAAATACTGGCCGCCGGTGAATTTCCCGGAGATAAGAATCGAAAACGCCGGCGCGATAAACATAACGTCCGTCGCCATCGAAGATACGATTCCGGATAATTTTTATATACCCGGCCGCCGCTATTCCAGAAACGTGCAGGTCGAAGGCGAGACTTTCGAAGCGGATGACAAAATCCCGGTGTTCGTGTTCCTTGTTTCCGGAGATAAAGACGCTTATCGTCACTGGCCTTTCGGCAAGAAAGTCAGGATGCTGGGCAGGCAGTATTACAACGCCTCGTTCGCTGGCAAAATACTTTCCATCGAAACCGCGGACCTGTCCAAGACAAACATCGGCAGAGACCTCGGCAAGAACGACAAACTCATGGTAAAGTACATAATGCTGAGCGACAAAGTATCCGAGATAGGCAACATGACAACCATGACCACAACGCGCGCTTTCTCCGGGGAAGCTTACGCAGAAAAGACAATTATGACAGAACTAGCCGTGAAATGAACTCACGCGAATCTCTTTATTATGTTGCGCAGCAGTTCGATTCTCAGGCCGGTCTTCTTTTCTATCGCTTTCAGTATGAGAATGTCGTCCTTGCCAACGCCGCGCAGCACGAGCAGCAACAACGAGTATAGCGCCAGGAAGGCGATAAGCATCGTGCCCAGTATGATTATGTTCAGATCCGGGAACAGATATTTTGTCGCGTAATAGACGAGGCTCACTGACGCGAGGCCCGCTGCGAATGCCTTGAATATATCCTTATGGAACGGGTGCGCCCTGCAATAGTAGTAGGCCTCAGCGATTGAAAGCGCGGTGAAAAACACGTAGCTTATAGTCGTCGCCAGCGCAGCGCCGAAAATGCCGTAAGGCGGTATGAGCGTGTAGTTCAGCAGCACCATCACGCCAAGCGATACGACGCCATTTACGAACATGAGCTTCGTTTTTTCAAAAAGGTTCAGTATGTTTATCGAGAACATGTTGAAGTTCAGCACGAGAAGCCCGACGGCCAGAACGCCCAGTATGCTGCCGGCCTCTATGTATTCGTAGCCGAAAAGCGTGTTTATCACGGCGTCAGGGAAGAACACGAGCACGAGGAACATGGGGAAGCTGAGGTAGAACGCCCATTTCGAAACCGTCTTATACGTCTCGCCTATCTCTTTCATCCGCTTTTTAGATAGCATCTCCGATATGACGGGAAGGAACACGCCAGCGAGCGCCAGCGACGGCATGCCCAGGAAATTCGCCGTGGGAATGGCAGTCTGGTATATGCCGACCTCGGCCGCGCTTCTCATTGCCCCTAGGAAGAGAGTGTCTATCTTGATAGCTGAAGACCACACGACTCCGTAGAGCAGGAGGGGAATGGAATACTTCAGCATTTTTTTCGTGTCCGTCACAGCTTTCCCGCCTTTTTTCATTATCGGGAACAGCTTCTTGTTAAGTATGTAAAAAGCGACTATCGACATTCCAACGTAGCCTATCGCGTAACTCAAGGTCGCTCCTGCCAGCCCGAGGCCGTAGAAAAGCATCGCGATCATGAGACCGAGCGTGAGTATGGGCCTGAAAAAGTCCCTGGAGAACGCGCAGTAATCCATTCTCTTGAAAGCGGTCAGTCCGGCTTCGGATATTTTATACAGCGTGAAGAACGGCAGCACGAACGAGAAAATCTTCAGCACGTTACTGAGCGCGATGTCGTGGAAGAAAATGACCGCAATCTGGTCGGAAAAGAAAAACATTATGACAAAAGCAGCGATGCTCATCGGTATGGTTATCTTGATGGTGGACATGAAAACGCCCCTGACGCGTTTTTCGTCGCCTTTGGCGGCGTAGAAAGGCACGTACCTGGTTATCGCGGAAGGCAGCTCAAGCCCGGCGAAAAGCATGACTAGCGTAAGTATCGACACGCCGAGGTACATCAGGCCGTATTCATCGACGCCCAGGTAGCGTGCAAGCACCAATCGATTGAAGTAGAGTATCAGGTTCGATAAGACGAGCCCGAGAAAGCTGATGCCAGCGCCTTTCGCCACGACTTTAAGCGCGTCGTCCCTTGATTCGCTTTCGCCTCTCATAAAATAGATTTGGTCGGCGTCGGAATAAATACGCAAAACAGATGGACAATCATCTGAATTTCGCCACCGCGCTTATGGCGCTTTCAAAGCCGATCCACACATCCCACGCGGCGAAGTTCAGGCAGCCTATCACGTTTATGGCGACAGACACGATGACCAGCAGCCAGAAAACTCTCATTTTTTTGTTGTCCTTTACCATGACATTAAAATTTTCAGCCAGCGGCAGGGAAAGCAGTGGAAAAAGGAATAGTTCGTGGCGCGGGCCGAAGAGCGCGCCGAAAGGCGAATAGAATGTTCCGAACACAATCGCAGATGAAAGAACTGTAAGCCAGATGACCATCATCTCTATGTTCTTGCGCCCGCTCCATGCGAAAACGATGAAAGGCGAAACTATGAGCATGCCAAGCAGTATCGCCGGCGCTTGGATGAGCGGATTGTTACTGAAGCGCTCTAGTTCATTGTAAGTTTCTATAGTCCCGGAAGCTATCGTTTCGGTTTTTATTACATTTTCGTAACCTGTCCTGAAAATGCCGCCGAAGGCGGTCTGGTAATACATGCAACCTACCAGGAAAAGCACTGCAAAGCCAAGCGCGAAGGCAGCTGTGTTTTTGACGTCGCGCCTTTTTAGCGAGAGGTACGCGTGAGCTACCAGAAAGATGCCGGCCACAACGAGCAGAGGAGGCTTTGTCATGAAAATGTATCCAAGTGGCAGCCCGGAAAGAAACGCGTATATGTATTTGTTTTTTCTCTGCGTGAATTTCAGGAAGAAGAAAAACGAGCTTGTCACAAGGAACGCGGCCAGCACATCTGCGGCTAAGGTTTGCGAATACGTGTAGATAATAGTGCCAAAAGCGAAAACGCACGTGATTTTCATGGCATTTTTCCGGTCAGTGCGCATTTTGGCGATTTCATAAATGAAAAACAGAATGCCCATGCTCATGAGCGTGTTGAGTAAGAACAGGCTCGCCATTCTCATGGGCCTGTAGTAGCCCATCGCATACGCCGCGTAATAGACCGGGACGCCAATGAAAGAGAGACCTGGAGGAAGCTTGGAATACACGTTTCCGTTTGTGCCAAAGCTGAGCTGGCCGGCATTAGTGCAATTGAAGCTTGTTACGTTGTTTCTGCAAGCCTCAAATTCGTAGTTTCTGTCGATTGTCCCCCGTTCGACTATCGACTGCGTCAGACCGTAATAGTTGTCGCATCTGGCCGGCCAGTCAGGCTGCAGACCATTGAAGTGAAGGCCGTATGAAACAATGTAAAGCATGAAGATGATGGCCAGGAAACCGTAGTCGTGAAGCAGATTCTTGTAGCGATTCTTTTTGGATTTATCGCTCTGCATATCCATATTTATTTTTCTATATTATAATGAAAGTATAATGTCGCGCTGCAACGCGCAAAAGCTGATTGCATGGAAGAAAATGACGTCTTAATCGTGGGAGCAGGCCCTGCGGGCATGGCCACGGCATTTGAGTTGAACAGAGCGGACTGGCCATTCACGCTAATCGAAAAAAATGACAGAGTTGGAGGCCTGGCAAGGACGCTCGACTACGGCGAGTTCAGGACGGACACAGGTCCTCATCGTTTCTTCAATCAGCATCGCTACCCATACGACATGATAGGCGATCTGCTCGGGGAGCGATGGTTAAAGGTCGACAGGTTCACACGCTTCTACATCAACGGCAAGTTCTACATATATCCCATCGACATCAAAAATGCACTGTTCAACGCCGGCGTTTCAAGGTCGATGAAAATAATATTCGACTATGCGTCACAGAGCGTAAAAAAGCGAATCGTAAAAAAACAGCCGGCTTCCTTCGAAGAGAAGATAGTTTCCGAATTCGGCAGGTCGCTCGCGGAACTCAACATGCTCAACTACACAGAGAAGCTGTGGGGCCTGCCGTGCTCGCAGATCTCGCCGGCGTGGGCGGACCAGAGGATAAAGGACCTGTCGATGACGGAAGTGCTCAAGAAAATTTTCGTCAAGTCAGGCGGCGGCCCCAAGACCATGGTGGACCAGTTCTACTATCCCGACGATGGCACAGGCCTCATTTATGAGAAGATGAAAGAGCGCTTCCCTAAAAGTTCTGTCAAGCTGAACAGCAGGCCCGTCAAAATAATACATGAGAAAAACAGGATAAAGGAAGTCGTCGTTGCGATTGACGGTTCGGAAAGGATCGTGAGACCGGGATACGTCGTTTCAACCATTCCCATCACGGAGTTCGTGAGGTTGATGGAGCCCAGCGCTCCGGTGGATGTTATTGAGGCCTGCGGCAAGCTGAAATACAGGTTCCACGTTTCGCTTTTCATCACGCTGAGGAAGCCGTCAGTCTTCCGGGACCAATGGATTTACTTTCCCGACAAGGGAATACCATTCGCTAGAATAATGGAACCGAGGAACTTCAGCGCCAAGCTCTCGCCCGCTGGCAAAACTTCGCTTCTGCTGGAATTTTTCTGCTGGGAAGGCGACACCATATGGAACGCGGATAAGAAAGAGCTTTTTGCAATGAGCATCCCGTGGCTGGAAAAAATAGGTTTCATAAAACGTGATGACGTCATAGACTGCTTTGTTCACAAGGAAAAATACGCCTACCCGGTTTACGGTGTCGGGTATGCGATGCACGCTTCGAGTATAAAGAGCTTCCTGAAACAGTTCAGGAACCTGCAGATGATTGGACGCGGCGGCAGCTTCCGCTACAACAACCAGGATCATGCGCTAGAGATGGGCATACTGGCCGCTAAGAATATAACCGAAGGCAAAAACTACGACACGGAAAACGTCGGCAGCGAGCAGGCATATTTTGAAAGAGGGTATGTGAAGTGAATGAAAACCGGAAACTTTTTCAATGGCGATACGCAGCTCTTCTTCAATTACGTCATTCTGGCAGGTGTCGCTACCGCCGTCGACCTGGGCCTGCTCTATGCGATATCCGAGTTCGCCGGCGTGTGGTATTTCTATGCGGCTGCGCTGTCTTACGTCGCTGGTATGCTGACCAACTACACAC
>JAZDFI010000019.1:0-18345 GCA_043808015.1 Candidatus Aenigmatarchaeota archaeon | reverse complement strand
AGCGCCTGGCCGAGTATGATGTTTATGCCAAACGCCATGAATATGCCCAGGAATATGTAAAACAGCGTCCCAGCCGGGCCATCCATGTCTAGCCATTTCCTTTTTGCAGTCTGGTTTTTGCCTCTTATTTCAGTTTTCTTGCGTCTTTTAGTCCGCTGCATAAAATGTGCGCCATCCTGATTGGCTCAGGCACGGATGAATTGACTGCCGTGAGCTTGATTATATTCTCCGCGTCTTCGTTTCGTATTCCGGCCGCCTGATAATATATTGTCTTCGTTTCCTTGATGACCTTGTTGGTCACGCTCACAGGACGTATAACACCGGCTTTTTCTATGAGTTTCCATCGCTTTTCAGCATCCTTGAATTTGGAAAGGCTTGCTTTTATAGCTTCCATGCGCGGCCTTTCCCGTATCACCACGATGACAGGCAGGCCTGTTTTTTTGTTCAGAGCGTTTATGTCTGCTATGTTGAAGCCGCCGAACGTCACGCCGTCGAGCATGATTATTTTGAGCTGGTCCTTGTGCGGGCTTGAATTTATGGCCCGGGTCATTTTTTCAGCGACGTTGGTGCCATCTACGTCGATAGCGACGCTTACTACGCCGTCCAGCTGGGTTCCGCCCCTGCACACGACTCCTAACACGAGCGTCTCTTTGTCGGTAAAGGTGAAAGGAGCGTCGTCGAAGCCTATTATGCGGATCTCAGGTTTTATCGACCCAAGCATACAAAAAATGCCTTACTTCTTAGAAACGCGCCTGAACTCCTTCTCGAATTCCTTTGCGCTGTCTATTATCGCCTGCGCGGAGTTATCGAGAACCTTTTTCGGGTTGTCTGCCCTGATTATCAGCTTCGGCTCGGAAAGGTACGGATGCTCTATCATGTAGGACGACTGCCTGCTGCCCGCGCCCCATGCCGTGTCTCTAAGCAGGTTGAGGAACGTGTGGTTTTCTCCCTTGACCTCGAGCACCAGCTTGCCGCCAACATTTTCCAAAACAGTCAATTTCATAGACTAAATATGTGCGTAATGTATTTAAATGGTTTAACGCGCCTCAAATGCGCTTTTACGCTTTTAAGCATGCCTCGCAATTAAAAATTATCACGGTGACTCTATGTCGATTTTCAGGGCTTATGACATACGCGGCGTTTACCCGTCGCAGTTAAATGGCGATCTGGCTTACAAGATAGGCCTCGCCTTCGGGGCTTTCATAGGCCGAGGGACGGTCGCGCTAGGCGCGGACGTGAGGACGAGCAGCCCTGACCTGCGAAGGAACCTGCTGCGCGGCCTTACCGGAGCCGGGCTCGATGTAATAGACGTGGGCTTCGTGCCTACGCCCGTGCTTTATTTCACAGTCGCCAGCTCCGGAATCGACGGTGGCACTATGATAACGGGCTCCCACAACGCCAAGGAATACAACGGCATTAAGCTCTGCGGCAAAAAAGGCCTTTGCCTTTCCTACGAAACTGGAATAGGGAAAGTCGAGGCGATGGTGAAAGCAGGCCCGCAAAAATCCGGTGGCGGCGGCAAAGCGACTGAAAAGCGCATGGATGACGCCTACATTAATTTTATCGTAAAAAATATCCGCTTGAAAAGGCCATTGTCCGTCGTCATTGATGCGGGCAATGGCGTGGCCGGCAGGATATCATGCGCGCTTTTCAGAAAGCTTGGGTGCAAAGTCACGGAGCTTCACTGCGAGCCGGATGGCAATTTTCCCAATCATCACCCGGACCCGCTGGTACGAGCGAATCTTAAGGACTTGCAGACAAAAGTGAAAGAGGCGAATGCGGACGTTGGCATAGCTTACGATGGCGACGGTGACCGCGTCGGCTTCGTTGATGAGAAGGGCATAATAATCGAAAACAACAAAGCCTTTGCGCTGCTCATAAAAAGCGCGCTGGCCAAAAACTCCGGGGCAAAAATAGTGCAGGAAATCCTTTCTTCAAAGCTCGTCGCGGACGTGATAAAATCATCCGGGGGCGTATCAATAGTCTCGAAAGTCGGGCACTCGTACATACAGGAGATAATGGCCAGGGAAAAATGCATCCTCGGCGGCGAAACGTCAGGCCACTACTATTTCAGCGAGAGTTACAATTACGACGACGGCATATTCGCATCGGCCAAGATTGCCGAACTCCTTTCAGATTCGAAAGAAAAGCTCTCGCAGATGGTCGCGTCGCTTCCGCAGTATATCACCTCTGACGATACCAGAATCCATTGTCCTGACGACAAGAAATTCCAGGTTGTGGAAAACCTGAAGAAAAAACTCGGCGCTATGGGGAGGCTGACTATCATAGACGGCGTAAGGGTCGATTTCAAGGATTCGTGGTTCATAATCCGCGCATCAAACACGCAACCGGCGCTGGTTCTGAGATGGGAAGCGAACAGCGAAAGCGAGTTTAAGCGGCTGGAAAAACTGGTGCGCGCCGAAGTTGACAAAGAAATCGCATCACTTGCCTGATTCGGTCATGCTCTGCAGCATTCTGTACGCCCTGACGGAATCCTTATTGCTGATTACCAGCGTGAACTCCGTGTGAGTCGATATCGCTTCGTATATGTTGATTTTTTCCCAGGCAAGGTTTCTTATTATCTGAAAAATGACACCGGGTGTATCGAAAAACTCCTCTGGAAAACGCAGCGAAAGCGAGACTAGATTTTCCTTGACATCTATTATTTTTTCGTTGCTGAGACGGCAGAGAAGCTTTTTTCTGTGTTTTTCGTTGGTCACTATCGATATTTCATAATTACCCTGGCTCACGTTGAAAGTATCGCCTCGTGAAAAGTCAACCATGCCATAAAGGTTTTTCAATTCCGACATCAGTTTCGGCGATTTTACGATGCAGATGTCGCAAAGGTTCGTCTTCATAGTGACTTCGCTGTGAAAGTCGAATTTTATTTTTTCATTCACGACGCGTATTTTTTCGGCATATCTCCTGAGTGCCATGATTATGGTGAAGGGCTTTATTTTCTTTCCCATCTCAAGTTCGATTTCCGTGTGAAGCTGATTCGCCAGCGCCGCATAAGACACTATACCCTTAGAAAGCGCTTCCTGTAGGAATGGCCGCTCGTTAACGATTTTCTGCGCGATGTGGCTTACGGTAACCATAACATTCTCCTTCAGCTTTTGTTATAATAATAACATTATGTTCTTATTGCATTTAAGCGTTAGTTTAATTCGAGATGAATTTGATGGACGAAATTAAAAAAAACGGCTTAACAATTCAGGTGGAATACAAAAACGGCGCTTTCAAAGTTTACACGATGAAAGATAACCCGGGCAGAATCGACCTTTACTCTTCTGATTTTCCTGACCCGATGAATGAAAATTGGGATTGAACGGTCTATTTCTTCATATTTTCCAGCATTTCCTTCGCCCTGGAGACGCTGATGTTTTTTTCTGCTACCATATCAGCCGCGACTTTTTCGATGGCTTCGCCTTTCGCGCCTGCAGTGACTGCGATGTTCTTTGCGTGCAGGCGCATGTGACCGCGCTGAATCCCTTCCGTCGAGAGCGCTCGTAACGCCGCGAAGTTCTGGGCGAGCCCGACTGATGCGATGACTTCGGCAAGCTCCTTTGATGTTTTGACTCCCAGAATTTTCAGCGCAATTTTTGCTTCCGGCTTGGTGCGGGTCGCGCCGCCGACCGTGCCGACGGCGATCGGCAATTCTATTTCGCCGACAAGGTCGCCGTTTTTGTCCTTGTAATATTTTGTGAGCGGCTTGTATGTACCCGAGACGCATGCGTAAGAATGCGCGCCTGCTTCCACCGCTCTAAAGTCATTGCCAGTCGCTATTACGACCGCATCAATGCCGTTCATTATGCCTTTGTTGTGCGTAGAGCATCTGTAAGGATCGTTCGCTGCGAACTGGTATGCTTCTATTATCGCGTCGATGACGTCGCTTCCTTTCATGAGGCCTTTTGTCGATTTTTCGAGCTCGTCCTTCTTCCACACGGCTTTCGCTCTCGCAAGCCGCCTGTCCGCGAGGTTGGATATTATTTTGAGTCGCACGTGCCCGCCCGTAAGCTCTTCCAGGAACGGTGAAACCGCCTCGCACATTGTATTGACGGCGTTCGCGCCCATCGCATCGCGCACATCAACAAGAAGATGAACCACTATCATGGTGCCTATTTCGGACTTGATTTCCCTGACTTCCATATCCTTCGCCCCGCCGCCGAAGCTGACGAGGACCGAGTCCCTCTCGTTGGCCTTGGATATTATCTGCGCCTTTTTTCTGAGTATCGAAGCCTTCGCATCTTTTATGTTTTTGAACCCCAGGATCTGTATCTGCCCTATCATTATGGGGTCGTCGCTGGATGTTTTAAAGCCGCCTCCTGGCCTGGCGAGTTTGGCGGCATACGATGCCGCCGCCACAACAGACGGCTCTTCGATGCACATAGGGACTATGTATTCTTTTCCGTTGACGAGAAAATTGAGGCCGAGGCCGATTGGCAGTTCGCACGTTCCCACGACGTTTTCTATCATGCGATCGGCGATACCCATGCCTATCGCGCTTCCCCGTAGAACCTTGATTTCATCATCAGTGAGGCTGGCTGCATGCTTGAGTATATTGAGTCGCTCTTCGACGGACTTCTTGTAAAATTCATGGAATTCTTCTGCCATTGAAATCACCATATTCTAACTTAAATCAATCTGCTTTTAAACGTTCCGCACGACTTACGTCGATTGCTTAATGTTTTAAATACTTCGCTGAAATTAACATCATGTTTGATGAAAAGAGGGTATCCGAAATAACGGGCCTGCTTAAAGGGAAACGGGCGAAAAGAGTTCTGGTGCAGGTGCCTGAGGGTCTCAAGACGGGTGTGCAGGTATTGTCCGACGCGCTTGAAAAAAACGGCTTCGATGTGCTGGTATCGATAGAGCCGTGCTTTGGCGCGTGCGACCTGCGCGACAGGGAGGCGAAATCGCTGGACTGCGACGCGCTTTTGCACATAGGCCATGCGGACATGGGTATCGCTAGCGCGGTGCCTGTGATTTACTACGATTATTTCATGGATTATGATTTCGTGCCGCTATTGCGCGATTTTGAAAACCAAATAAAATATAAAAATATCTGTCTCGTGACGACTGTGCAATTTTTGGGCGCGCTGAAAGCCGCGAAAAAATACATGGAGGGTCGCGGCTTCAGCGTCCGCGACGGCGGCAAGATAATGGGCTGCGACGCTTTGCAAGCCAAAAAATACGAAAAAATGGTTGATTGTTATTTGTTTATAGGGTCGGGCAGGTTTCATCCGCTCGGCCTGCAGGAAAGGGTTGGGAAGCCCGTGCTATTCCTCGACATTGAAAACCGCAGGCTGGAAAACCTGATGGGTGAAAAGAACAAGTCTGAAATAAAGCGCCGGCTGAGAATCGAGAAGGCGAGGGTCATGAAAAATTTCGGCATACTGGTATCCACAAAACCCGGACAAAGCAAAATAAAACTAGCGCTGAAAATCAGGCGCGACCTCAAGGCCGCCGGCAAAAATGCCTACGTGCTCGTGGGCGACTATTTCACCGCGGAAAAGCTGCTTGGCATGAAAATCGACGTTCTCGTCAATACGTCATGCCCCAGAATACGCGACGATTTTGAACAATTCAACAAAGTGATACTCAATCCGGAAGACGTTGAGCTGTTGCTAAAAGATGAATAAAATCAGAAAAACTTTTTGCGTTTCTTTTCTTTCTTGGTTTTTTTGTCGTAGTCGTCTACCCACTTCTTCGTTTCGGCTGCCGCTTTTTTATCGTTGCCGACGCCGGAAGTGTTGCCTACGCCGACGATTATTATTTTGTCGCCTTTTCGCGTTCGTTTTAACGATTCCCTGATCCTTTCTATCGCTGCGGGAACTGCGTCCTTTATCTCCTTTTTCATGGGAATTATGGCTTCCTCTGATTTCATCTTGACTATTACGGAATCGATGGGTATGTTGTGCTTAACGGCGACGTCTTCTATGTATGTGCGCTCGACGCCCGGGCCGCCCATCGCGACTCCGACTCCCTCCGCTATAGCGCCTGTCTTTTCTCCCTCGAGCTTTGCGGCCGCGTCTATCGTTATTATCATGGCTATTTTGTTCTTGGCTACTATTTTTTCCACGGCTTTGCCGGGTCTTCCAAGGCGTCCGCCGGGGCCTTTGGCTTTCATTACAAAGCACTTCCTGCCATCTATCGTGATTTCGGACATCACTATGTCTTCTTCGATTTCTTTCGCTTTCGGCTCCATAAGTTCCGCCGCGACGAGCGGGCCGAGGCCATCGCCTACTGGCTCGCCCCTGGCCAGAGCCCTGGTGCCATCGTAAATGGACTTCGCTATTTTTTCGATAAGCGGCAGCTGCATCTGGATGATGAGCGCTATCTGGTATGATTTCGTCTGGCGTATGAGTTCGACGTAATGCCTGATTATTTTCGCTATGGTGTGCATCTCAATGCCGCCGGCAAGGCCCATCTCCGTGTTTGCCTTCTGTTCCGCGTTCATGTGAGGCGCCACCTGGTTGACAAAGTAAGTGAAGCGCGTCTTCTCATTCTGTATAACAAGGTCCAATTTCTTTACCACTCCATACGGGTCGAGCGCTACCGGCGATATGACGAAGAACTCGAAAAAGTTGTTGACCGAGTCCCTGAGCTTCTTGTCCGGGTTTTTAGATATCTGCTCGGCCATGAATTGTTTCGACTCTTCGGCCATCACCTCGAGCTCTTCCGCTGTCCTCTCCAGCTTCCACATTATCTGCGACAGCATTATCCTCGGGTAAAAGAAAAACAGCACTCCGAACATCGCGAAAGATACAAGTAGCGATATCCAGTTATCGCCTGTGCCCAGAAGTGGTGAGAGAATATCCATACCTATCATATGCCGACCGAATATTTATAGGTTTTTATATTTTAATGAAAATGCCCGGGCTGCTTACAATTTAAATATTCTTCCCGAATAGTTAATAAGTGAAAATATGACAAAGATATTGGCAATAGCTTTTGTGTTTCTGGTGATGTCTATAACGCTCGCCGCTACCGTGCAATCGGCCAAGGCGGAGGGTCTGCTTTCCGATTTTTTCGGCATGATAAAGAATTGGTTCGATTCGTCGCCGATAGGCAACCTTTTCACCACCCCCGTTAAAAGAAGCGAGACCATAAAACTGACATTCTACCCGGAGACGTTCGAGCTCAACTCCGCCGACCCGATAAACATAACCACAGCTACGGGCGAAATCGGCAACTTCAAAGGAACTGCATCGATTGACATGAAAAACAAGGTTTCGTATTTCAGGGAGACCGGCAGCAGCCTGACCATAAAGGAAAACATTGGAACCCTGGGCATAAGCGAGCTGAAAATAAGCTCTCTCGAACTTAAGGGCATGAAGATGATTCTGACATCAGGCAACTGGAATGAAGCGACTGAAAGCGGAACGGTATCGATAAACGACTTCCTGGGAAAGGCAACTATAAAGGATAATTACGTAGAATTGGAAGGTAATGTTTCCAGGGTCGTCAAGGGATAAACCAGCGCTATTTTTTGTGTTCTTTATGCTTAGCCCTTTCAGCCGCCATCTCCACGACCTCGGCGTAAGCGGGTCTTGTCACTAGAATGCCGACAAGAACGCCTATGACTGTGGTTATGGCGAAGCCGCGGACGAAGCCTATGCCGATGAAGCCGATGGGCACCATAGCGGCTATTATCGTCGAAGCGGAACCGAAAATTATGAAGAGGGCGCGCTTTATCTTGTCGCGCATTGTATACATTATTTTCTTTTCTTCCGTCTTCTTGGAAAGCGTTTCGTCGGCTATGACTATCATGCTGTCGACGCCTATGCCCAGCGTCGCTATTATGCCGCTTATGACCGGCAAATCTATGGTCCACGACATGAACAGGCCGAGCATTGGAATGAGAACGGCTCCGATCCACGCGGTCGGGTCGACTTCGTATTTCTTCCACCATGCCAGCGCGATGAGCGTGATGTTCAATATGATAACGGGTCCCCATATCACCATGTCGTTGTTCGAGGCTATGCCTAAGATTATGATTACTTCGGAAAAGCCTATCGCCGCGATTGGTAATGAAACGCTCAGTTTCCTGTATCTTATGAAAATCACTGCCATTACCATCACCGCGGCCAGCGCCATGGCAAACGCTATCGACGGCATGAAATTGCTGCCGAGGGTCGGTGAAATCACGCCTACAGAGACTGTTTCCAGACTCGCCGGAAGCGCGCCGGATCTCAGGATGGTCTGAAGCTTGAGTTTCTCTTCGAGGGCGGTTTCCTTAGTTTCGCGCGAACCAGTTATTTGCGGCGTCGTGTATGCCTTGCCGCCAAGGTTGGATGATATTCTAAGGTCGGAAACCAGCTGGTTGTCAAGGAACAGGAATATGCGGCAGTCCTTCAGGTAATATTCGCCCGAGTTTAGGTCGAGTTGTGAAGGTATGCCGGATGTTATTTTCGCGAAGCGGTTCGCACCCTTTTCCGATACCAGAATGCCGAAGTAAAACTCAAAATAATTGTTGCCGGGCATTATGCCCGAATGCTGCGCATCGCTGTATACGAGCTCTATGTCATCGCCTTTGTAGGCCGAACCGAGCAGTATTATGTCACCTGTGCTGGTTATGTTGACCAGCTCAAAATCCACGTCATCGAGAGTGAAAGTGTCATTAAGCGATACTGTCAGGTTGGATATTTTTACCGCATCGCCGCCGGCATATTCGACGTCGTACTTGTTCTGGCCGAGCTCAAGAACTCCCTTGCCGTCGCTTATGGCGACCGGTTTGGATATCTTTGCCTCGAAGCTTCCCTGTTTCGAAAGAAGAGTGTCGACTATCTCGTTGCCTACGCCGGTCGTCTCTATCTGCACGTAATATTCGCCGCCGATGCCGGAGACCGGGATGAAGCGTATTTCCTTGAGGCCGTATATGTTCGCCCTTGTCTGGAGCGTGCCTATTATCTGCTCGAGCATCTGGGCCGAGGCGTTTTCTTTAGGCCTGAGAAGTATTCTGGTGCCGCCTTTGATGTCCAGGCCGAAATCGAGGTTCGTCCTTTCAATATCAGTGACCTCTATGCCGATGCCGGTCGCGTTCTGGCTGACGTTGAACTTGTATTCCAGCTTGTTTGCCTTTATCTTAATCTGGCCCGCGTACCCTTTGACGACGGCATCCCAGTCCTGCGAGTTTTGCACAGGCTTGCCGTTGACGTCCGTTATTATCATGCCGTTTTGTATGATGCCTTTGGCAGGCGAATCCGAATAAACATAAGCCACCTGGACGCCCATATACTGGGGTTTCAGGAATATGGCGAGAAGGCTCGCCGAAACCATTATCACCAGCAGCAGGATTCTCCAATATTTCAACATTATACCATTCCTTTCTTTTCGCAATACCACTTCAGTATCGCGTAGTTCGTCAGCCACGTGTTCATGATGTCGAAAGCCAGGCCTATCATCAGGACTGTCGCTATCTGCGTTATTACAGGCGAAATGCCAAGCACCAGAAGCGGCATGAGCGCTCCTATCGACGTGAGCGTCATGGTAAGGCCAGTCTTTAGCGCATGCCTGAGCTTGTCGTTAAGTGTTTTATCGTCGGATTCTTTGAGCAGGCGTGATGTGAGCATTATGTCCGTATCGACGGAGTAACCTATCAGCATCAGTATCGCGGCTAGTCCCGCTAGCGAGAGCTCTATTCCGAAAAGCTGCATGAAAGCCAGCGTCATGAAAATGTCACAGAAAGCCGAAAGTATGACAGCCGCCGAAGGGACGACGGACCTGAATATTATGAAAACCACGATGCTCATGAGGATGAACGCACCCAGAATCGCTATCTGCGCCTGGTTCCAGAAAGACGCGCCAAGCGACGGGCCTATCGACTCGACGTCCGTGTTGGATGCGTCGAATCCCATCGCTTTCACCGCGGCAATTATGTCATCAGATTTCATGTCCGCGGACGTTTCTATCACGGTTCCGTAGCCGCGGAAGCTGCGCACTTCCCTGACATTGACCGGGCTGAAATTCTGCTTGAGTCCCAGCTCTATCGCGGCCGTGTCCAGCCTTTCTTCAGTGTTTATCGTTATCACAAGGCCGCCTTTCATGTCTATCGAGCGTTTAAGCAGTTCGCCTGTCTGGGCATACTGGCTGACAAATATGGCTGCAGATATCAAAAAAACTGCCACCGGTATTACGAGAAGCATCTTGTGGTCGAACTTCATAATATCTTAACTATTTGAATAATGTTTATATAAACAATTACATGGGCAGGAAGCTTGGGATGCACGATGTAATCGTTGTAGGCGGCGGCCCTGTCGGTCTCTATGCGGCCGGGCTCTGCAGGAAGATGGGATACGATGTTCTGGTTATCGAAGAAGACCGTGAAATAGGCAAGCCTCTGAGATGCTCAGGCCTTATATCGAGAAACATAGAGAAGTTTTTTCCGGATATAAAAAGCTGGGATGTCGTGGAAAATACCGTCGATTCCGCAGTTCTCCATTCCCGAAAAAGCGAACTTGTGCTGAGAAGACCGCGGGCCGCGTATGTCATAAACCGCCCACTTTTCGACAAAAAAATAGCCAAGCTCGCTGGTTGTAAAATAATGCTGAACCGCAGGGTTACCGGAATAAAAATAAAAAGCGACTGCGCGGAGATTTCAACGAACAGTGGCGTTGTAACTGGCAGGATAGCGCTCGTTTGTGACGGCCCCAACTCGCTGCTTGCCGGCAGAAGGAACTCCGTCAAAGGGCTTATAGCCATCACAAACAACGAAAGCCGTGCCAGCAATGTCGACCTTTATTTTAACAAAAAGCTCCTGCGAGACGGCTTTTTTTGGAGAATACCGCGTGGAAAGACGACTGAATATGGTGCTTGGGGAAGTGACGTCAAATTCTCGGATATCGATAGATTCTTCGGCATAAAAAAATATGAAAAATTCGCGGGCATGATTCCGATCGGCCCGGCAAAAAAAACTTATGGAGAACTAACGTTGCTCATAGGCAGCTCGGCCGGCCAGGTAAAACCGTGGTCTGGCGGGGGCGTCATTTACGGCCTGACATGCGCGGAAATCGCAGCCAGAGTCGTCGAGAAAGCGTTCAGGTTCGATGATTTCAGCGCCTCTGTTTTGAGCGAATACGAAAGGGAATGGAAAAAGACGCTGGCGAAACAGATAAAAATAGGCATCGTTTTCAGGAAATTCCTCAGGCATTCGAATGATTTCCAGATCGATGTTGCACTTAGGGCCGGCAATATTCTGAGCTATTCGTGGATGGACATGGACTTCATAGTTTAGGATTGGCGTGCTTGAAATCCTTTATCTGATGATAAACAATATCGCCTATGCGCTGCATGTTCTCTGCGGTCTGCGCCCCTAGATGCGGCATCAGTAGGACATTCTCGAGTGAAAGCAGCGGTGATCCCACTGGCGGCTCTTGTTGGTAAACATCGAGTCCCGCGTATTTTACCTTGCCCGTTTTCAGGGACTCGGCAAGGTCATTTTCGTTGACGAGTTTCCCCCTAGCCGTGTTTATGATTATCACGCCGTCTTTCATTTTTTCGATTGTGCTTTTGTTTATCATTCCCTTCGTTTCGTCCGTGAGCGGCACGTGAAGCGATATGAAATCCGACTTGCTGAAGACGTCTTCCGTAGGGATGGCGTGCGCATACTCTGTCGGTCTGCCATGCTCGTTGCCCGTGACTACGTTCATGCCGAACGCCTTCGCGCGTTTCGCCACCTCGGTCCCTATCCTGCCGAGGCCGATGACGCCAAGAGTTTTGCCGTAAAGTTCGGTGCCCTTGAGGCCTTTGACCCACTCGCCTTTTTTCGTGGAATTGTGCGCTGTCACGACGTTTCTCGTTATGCCGAGCATTAGGGCGAATACGAGCTCGGCGACGGCGATGCTTGATGCTTCCGGCGTGTTCTTCACCAATATGCCTTTCCCGTTGCAGTGGTTGACGTCTATGTTGTCGAGTCCGACGCCGCCGCGTATGACCAGCTTCATGTTTTTTGCGTTGTCTATGTATGCCCTGTCGACCTTGGTCGCGCTCCTGACGAGTATTACATCGGCATCTGAAAATTCGTCTTTGTTTTCCGTGACCGTGCCGAATTCGGAAAGTCTTTTTGGCAGGTCCTTCGAAAACGGGTCCGAAATAAGGATTTTCATTTTATCCTCCCCTCAGAATTTCATCTATCGTTTCAAGCAGCTCTTTTATGTCTGCAATCTTCATGTCGCCCATGTGGGCAATGCGGAAGTTTTTCTCTTTAAGGTCCTTGTAGCCGTTGCTTATGGTCATACCTTTTTGTTCGAGTTTCTTTATGAGGTCCGCAACGACGATTCCCTTGTTGTTGTTCACGGTGGTAAGAGTGTTCGACTCGTACCCCTTTTCCGCGAACAGCTCGAAGCCGCGGTCAAGCGCCCACTTTCTCGTGAAATCGGCCATGTGCTTGTGGCGCTCGAAGCGCGCTTCCATGCCTTCGTGCAGCATTTTGTCGAGCTGCATGTTGAGACCGTATATCTGCGGTATCGCCGGCGTCGAAGGCGTCTGGTTTTTTTCGGCGTATTTTTTGAAAACAAGGAAGTCGAAGTAATAGCCGCGGTTTTTTATTTTTTCGGCGCGCTCGTACGCCTTCTTGCTGACAGTGAAGACGGCGAGTCCCGGCGGAAGCGCGAAAGCCTTCTGCACGCTTGCAAGGCATACGTCTATGCCGAGCTTGTCCACTTCTATTTTCATGCCCGTCATGGAGCTCACGGCATCCACCATGAAAAGAACGTCCGGATATTTTTTCATGACTTCGGCCACTTCGTAAAGCGGATTCGCCACTCCCGTGCTCGTCTCGTTGTGAACGAAGAGGAGCGAGTCGTATTCGCCAGTCGCCAGCTTCTCGTCTATCATCTCCGGCTTTATGGCCTTGCCCATGGGCACCTCGATTTTATCGGCATCCTTTCCGTTCGCCAGAGCCACTTTGTGCCAGCTCCCCGAGAATGCGCCATTGACGCATGCAAGCGCTTTTTTCTCGATGCAGTTCCTGGCGCACGCCTCCCAGACGCCCGTCGCTGACGACGTCGAGAGGAATGCGTCATTCTGCGTAAATAGGACTTTTTTCAGCTTTGCAATCGTATCTGCGTATAGATCCTGAAAAGCGGATGACCTGTGACCTATCATCGGCCTCGCCATTTCTGCACGTACGTCCGGGTAAACCTCAACCGGGCCCGGTATGAACAACTTGACGTGTTTTTCCCAACTTTTCATTAAATCACCAACCTATTATAGAAATTTACTATCGAACTTAAAAATGTTATTTTTCCCCGAACCTGTACATCACTAATCCGGTATAAACCTTCGGGTAGAAGAACGTCGACTTCTGCGGCATCCGCTCGCCGCTCTCAGCCACGTCCACGACTTCATCTATTTTTGTCGGGTTCATGAAAAACACGACCTTGCATGCTCCGCCTTTGATCTTATTCACACATTCATCAACGGCGTCCTTTGTGTCCTTCATGTATTCTATATACTGCTGTTTTTCGGGCTTGCTCGTATCAATCCCCAGAAGACCGTCCAATATCAGCGTGTGCAGGATGCTTACATCCAGTCGCCTCCATGGCTTCGCGTGGTCTTTGGCTTTTTGATCCATAATCTTTTCATCCGTAAGCGTGAGAACGAAATATCTGTTGCCGCCGAGATACATGCCGAATGCATGTTTGCTCTCGTTTGTCTTCATCCCTTTGAACATCTTTTCTCTGGCTTCCTTCCCGTTGTCTTTGCCGGATTCGAAAATTTCTATGCTGAAATTGCGCTTCAGCCCGTCTATTAATTTGGCTGCATCAACGCTGATGTCTTTAACGAGCCTGTGCGTCGGAAGTATTACAAGGCCTTTATTCATTATGTTCACCAGCGTCATCATTATGTATTTTGCTTTCTCGTTATCCGTATGCTCTTTGCTATATTCCAGTGACGTTTCGTATCTGTGGTGACCGTCCGCGATGAAAATTTTCTTGTCGCGCATGACTTCTATTATTTTTTTTATCGCAGTTTCGTCCTTTATTGTCCAGAGCTTGTGCCTTATTCCCTCGAAGTCGACCACGTCGAATTCGGGCGCCTTCTTTTTCTCATTTTCAAGAATGGACTCCACTATCATCTTTTTGTCCAGGTATATGGAAAATATCTGGCCGAAGTTGGCCTCTGTTTTTTCAAGGAGGATTTTCCTGCCGACCTTCGGACCGCTCAGCGTGAATTCATGCGGCAGTATGTTCTTTCCCAGCGCCTCGAGCTCGGTTGTTGTTATAAGACCGGTTCTTTCCATTTTTTTGCCACCCGCTAGGAATTCCTGCGAGTACACGTACATGTGCGGTTTGTCATCCTGTTTGATATGCCCGCTCTTTATCCATGTTCTGAAGAAGCTGGCGGCGCGCGTGTATTTATTTTTTGTTTCGTTATCGTCTTTTTCGTCCTTGCCCAGTATTATCCTGACTATGTTGTAGGCTGATTTTTTGTAAAGCTCCTCCTGCATTGCCGGATTTATAACATCATACGGAGGTGAAAAGGCATCTTCCATTCTGACTTTTTCCGTGTTGTAGCGGTATCCTGGAAATGGCTTGATGTTGACCATAGAATTATATTATGGCACCCGGTTTTTAAATTTATAACGGCGGTTTTATGAAATCAGGCCGGCTTGAATTTGAAACCATAAAGAACGATGCCTGTATCGTTTTCGCTTCTTATCTTTCTGAAGCACGACTTGACCCTCATGCCTATTTTGATGTCTTTATGGTCGCAGTCAACCACCTGCGAAAGCAGCTTGGCGCCCTCTTCCAGTTCAACTATCGCGATTATGTAAGGGGTGTATTCCTTAAAGCCTTCCGGCGCGGCGCGTATTATGGTGTATGAAAAAACCTTTCCATTTCCGGAAAACTTCATATCCTTCATATGTCCCGATCTTCTGCAATAGGGACATATGATTCTTATGGGATAGAATGTTTTTTTGCAGTGGTCGCACTTGGAGCCTATGAGCTGGTAGCGCTCTCTAAAGCGTCTCCAGTGGAACGGAACCGCGAATTCTTTTGTCATATGCATCAATCCTGAACATGAATCATTTCTTGTTTGAAAGTATGTGAACGCTTACTGTCGCACCGGATCCGCCTACGTTATGCGCCATGCCTATGTGGGCGTTTTTTACCTGGCGTTTGCCGGCCTCGCCTCTCAGCTGGGCTACCAATTCGGCTATCTGGGCCACTCCTGTAGCTCCGACCGGATGGCCCTTCGCTTTCAGACCGCCTGATGTGTTGATAGGGATTCTGCCGCCGAGCTCGACTTCGCCATTTTCTATCATTTTTCCGCCCTTGCCTTTCTGTGTGAATCCCAAGTCCTCATAAGCGCATATTTCAGCTATGGTGAAGCAGTCGTGCACTTCGGCGAAATCGACGTTTTTAGGCGTTATCCTCGCTTGCCTGTAAGCGTCTCTGACCGCATGGACTGTCGCATCGAGCGTTGTTATGTTGCGCCTTGAAAAAAGGCTGAGCGTGTCGGACGCTTGAGCCGATGCCTTTATGTAAATAGGAGTGTCTGTGTATTTTCTGGCTATGTCAGCTGGAGCGAGAATGACGGTTGCAGCACCATCCGTGAGCGGCGAGCAATCAAGCAGTCTTAGCGGATCTGCGACAAGCGCGGACTTTTCAACGTCGTCGGCGGTTATCCTGTTTCTGAACTGGGCATATGGATTGTGCTGGGCATTGCTGTGGTTTTTTACAGCCACCAATGAAAGCTGCCTTCGCGTCGTGCCGAAATCATGCATGTGCCTTTTGGCGATAAGTGCATATATGCCGGGGAACGTGACGCCGAAATACGCTTCAGTTTCGTAATCCATCGCTCCGGATAGCGCAGTCGTGGCTTGCGGCCCATAAACGTCCGTCATCTTCTCAACTCCGCCGACTGCGACGAAATCATACATGCCTGAAGCGACGGCGAGGTATCCGACTCTTACTGCAAGCGAACCAGAAGAGCACGCGCCCTCTGTCCTTATTGCAGGTATTGGGTTGAGGCCAAGGTAGTCCGCCAGCAGGCCTGCACCATGCTCTTGCCCGGCAAACAAACCGCCGGACATGTTTCCGCCAACAAGAAGCTGCAGTTCCTGTCCGGTTATGCCTGCGTCTTCGACTGCTTTTATGCCTGCTTCTACCGCCAGCTCTTTGAGCCCCATGTTCCAGTGCTCGCCGAACTTGGTCAGGCCGGTGCCTATCACGGCAACGCCTCTTATCGGCTTCATACTATTCAAGTTCATGCATGAACACCCTTTATTTTTCTCCTGAATTTGATGTATTCGGCATATTCAAGGTATCTCTTGATTTTTATCATGTCATCGACGGAGTTTTCCTTTTTTCTCATCCTGGTGATGTTTTTGGTGACTGTGATGGCGAACGAGTCGGAGCCGGCCCCGGAGCCGAATGAAGTCAGCATAATTCTGTCGCCCGGATGTGCCACGTCGAGGACGCGTGCCAGGCCAATCATCGTCGCCGCAGAATATGTATTGCCTATCTGAGGCACTAGCAACCCGCGAGTCATTTTTTCCTGCGGTATGCCCAGGATTTTCGCCGCGGTGAGCGGGAACTTGGCATTGGGCTGGTGGAACACGAAATAATCGAAGTCATTCACGCTTTTCCCTGTCTTTTTCAGCAGGCCGTTTGTCGCTGCCAGGACGTGTTTGAAATATGCCGGTTCGCCAGTAAAGCGCCCGCCGTGGCGGGGGAAATCCTCTCCTTCGCGCCTCCAGAAATCAGGCGTATCGGTCGTGAATGAATATGTATCCTCTATCTCTGCGATTATGTTTTCCCTGCCAATTATGTAAGCGCCTGCGCCGGCGGCTGCCGTGTATTCTAGTTCGTCGCCGGGCCGTCCCTGAGCTGTATCGGAGCCTATGGCAAGCCCGTATTTTATCTTATTCGACTCCGCCATGGCCATGCATATCTGGATGCCTGCCGTCCCTGCCTTGCATGCGAACTCGAGATCTGCGCCCGTCATCTCGGGCGTCGCGCCTATCGCTTCAGCGACTATCGACGCCGTCGGCTTGATGACATAAGGGTGGCTTTCGCTGCCGACGTAGACCGCTCCTATTTCAATCGGGTCTATGCCAGCGACTGCGACTGCGCGAAGGCTGGCTTCGACTGCCATTGTTGCAGCATCTTCATCCGGACCAGGAACGCTTTTCTCTTCAAGAAAATCTTTGAGCCTTTCCGGGTCAGAACCCCATATCCGCGCAATGTTCGATGCTTTTATTCTCCACTGCGGGACGTAGGCTCCATATCCGACTATGCCAGCTTTCATGCAAAAACCTGTATTAAATAAAGGGGTCACGTGGGTTTTTAAACCTTTTAAAAGTTGTTCGGCAATGGACGTTGGCACTAGCCAAAAAAGCTAGATTTAAATAATACCGTGATATTTACCATGTATGAACAAGTTTCTTGATATTATAAAAAAATATTACTGGGTTTTCCTGCTGCTCATAATATTCACATCGGCATGGTATTTACGATACATACCCGGCACGAAATTCACATACCCTCAGATGCTGGAAATCGACACTCACTTTTTTCTCAGGATGGCGGAAGATATAATCGAGCACGGCGAAGTTCCAGCTCACGACACGATGGCGGCTTTCAACACTGTTCCGGGAGGGCCAAACAGGCAGACTGATTATACTATAGTCATCTGGTTTTACCCGATGTTTTATTACATTCTCAACCCAATGTTCGGATGGTCCATGTACTGGGTCGGCGTGTGGGTCCCGGCCTTCATCGGAGCGCTGCAGGTATTTTTCATGTATTTTTTAGGCAAGGAAATTTTCAACAACAAAAAGATCGGTCTTTTGTCAGCGGCATTCCTGGCGTTCACGCCGGGCATACTCTACAGGGTTTCGGCAGGTTTCATGGAAAAGGAGCCGCCGACCGGCCTCTTCATGATACTTGCTCTTTATTTTTTAGTCAGGAGTGTGAAATCCCAGGACGTGACCAAGGAATTCGGCTGGAAACGCCTGCTCATCCACCCGCTTGCGCTCATTGAAAAACTTAATCTAGAGCCTGAAAAAATAAAGTTTGCCAAAAGCATGGCCTACGCCGTCCTTTCGGGAGTGTTCTTCGCGCTCATGGCCGGCTCGTCGGGCATGATAAGAATACCGCTTCTCATGATCGGCATAGCCGTCGTAGCGTCGCTTCTGTTGAACAGGCACGTGAAAACGCTTTTATGGTCTTACCCCGTGATGTTTTTCTCGTATTTCATTTTATCAAGGGCGTTTGCAGTCTCCCCTGACTTCGCATCGCAGGATACTGTAATGTCGCTCATTGCTATTGGATTGCTGGCGATAAGATACGCGGTCGAAAGATTCAAACTGGTGAAAGAAAGCTACATACCGGT
>JAZDFI010000018.1:0-31546 GCA_043808015.1 Candidatus Aenigmatarchaeota archaeon | reverse complement strand
GCTACATGATTGCGCTGCGCGCGGTCGAATCCATCGATGGCATGAGCGCTTCTTATTCGAAGATTCCCCACGACGTGCTTGATAAAATCTCGGTAAAAATAACGAACGTCTTAGGCAAAAAAGTCAATCGCGTGGTCTACGATATAACCAACAAGCCGCCGGGAACTATAGAATTCGAGTGAATCTGTAAGTCGCATCACTTGCCTATCTTACCTTTCTTTTTCACGATCTTTACCCTCTTTATCCTGTGGCTGTCGGTGTCCTTGACTATTATCCTGAAATTATTGAATCTTATGCAGTCACCCTTCCTCGGCATTCTGCCGGTCTTGCTGACGAAAAGCTCGGAAATTGTCTTGAGATTTTTCTGGCCGAAGTCTATGCCGGTCGCTTTGCGTATCTCGCTTATGGACGCGCCCGCGTCGACTATCATGCTTTTTTCGTCCATCCGTCTGAGTTTCGAGTCCTTTACGTCGCTCTCGTCGTATATTTCCCCGACTATCTCCTCCAGCAGGTCCTCGAACGTGACCAGGCCCTTCACCTTCCTGCCGGTTCTGACTATAGCCAGATGAATGCCCCTTTCCCTGAAGTCATCCATCAGGTCGTCCAGCTTCTTGCCCTCGTCCACGAACATGACGGGGGAGACGATTTCCTCTATCGCCATGTCGAAGCTCTTTTCCCTGACGTGCTTGAGCATGTCCTTGATATGTATGACTCCTATTATGTTGTCGAACTTTTCCTTGTAAACGGGCATCCTCGAATATCTGGAATCGAGCATTTTCATGAGCGCGTCGCCAAGCTTCCTGTCAGAGCGTATGGCCACCATCTCTCTCCTCGGCACCATCACCTCGCTCACCCTGGTGTCGCCGAAGTCGAAGATGTTTCTTATCATCTCTTCCTCGTCCTCGTCTATGACGCCGAGCTCGGCTCCCATGCTGAGCGCGCTCTTTATGTCATCCTCTGTTATGCGCTGCCGCTTCCTACTGTGGCCGACCAGCCTGAGCATGCCGAGGCTGAGTTTTTCCACTGTTATCACAAAGGGGAAAAGCACCTTGGTGAGGACGTATATTGGGCCCACCACTACCAGCGACACTTTTTCGGCGTTGTGGTGGCAGTATGATTTCGGCGTTATCTCGCCGAAAATGAGCAGCACGAACGTCATTATGCCGGTCGCTATGCCTATGCCGCCCGAGCCGAACATCGCAGTAAAAGTCACGGTCGCCAGGGCGGCAGCGGTTATGTTGACAAGGTTGTTGCACAAAAGAATCGTGACCAGTAGCCTGTGGGGGTTGTCCTTGAGCTTGCGCAGCAGTTTCGCCCCTCGCCTGCGCTGGCGGACGAGCTTGCGGACCCTTATGTCGCCCAGCGAGAAAAGCGCTATTTCAGCGCCTGAGAAAAAAGCCGACAGGGCTATTAGTATGACGAAGACGATTACCTCGAAAAACATGAGACCACGAATTTATTTTATATCCGTGGTTATTATCCTTTTCCTATTTCCTTTTGTTGCCGGTCATCTTGTACAGTTTGTTGACGCTGTTTTCCGTTTCTATTATTTTCCTCGCCAGATCTCGGTAGTTTTTGTCAATCTTCTTGTCCATGTCTTTCCTGCTCTGGTGCAGCTTGCCTATGCGGAACTCGTTTTTCTCCTTGTTCATGCTCGCCAGCTCGAACGTCTTCTCAATATGCTGGGACATCTGGTGCAGCTTCTTGTAGATGTCGTCCTGGTAGTTCATGACCTTCCTGTGCGTTATCTCGGAAGCGAGTTTCCCGGCGCCCATTATGACCATGAATATGCCCAGCACGACGAAAAACTCCGCCGATATCAGCCGCGTCACGCCACCGATAGCGATAGCGATACACATGAGTATGAAAAACAGCCAGAATATCTTGTCCCAGTGTCTGAACCAGTGCATCGAAGGCATGGTTATCTGTTAAAAGATAAGAAATTTAAAACCTGTCTGTGCGCATAAAAGCCGGGCTTGGAAGTGAATAAGTTTATAAATTGACATGAGTATTATAAGTTGTTATATAGGTGCGAGCATGAAATTCCCTAAAACTGTCAATGCGTATTGTCCCACGTGCAAGAAGCACATGGAGCACACGGTCAAGCAGGCTAAGAGGAAAGGCCGTTCCAGCGCGCATCCGCTGTCGCAGTCGCAGAGACGCTTCAAGCGGAAGATGGACGGCTACGGTTCTTTCCCCAGACCTAAGCCGACCGGAGAAGGCAAACCGACCAAAAAAGTCGATCTCCGCTTTATATGCAAAAAGTGCGGCAAGATGCACACGAAAAAGGGATTCCGCGCCGGGAAATTCGAGCTCACAGCCGAATAGTATAAAATAGTATAATATTCATGGGTGGATAAATGGGAAAGGAAAAGAAAGTAAGGACGAAAGGCAAGCGCGTGCGCAAGGGGCGCAAGCACGAGACGATAAAAATCTGGAAGAAATACGAAATTAAAGGCGACACGGTCGTCAGGAAGAACAACTTCTGCCCGCGATGCGGCGGAGGCGTCATCCTCTCGAAGCACAAAAACAGGCTTTACTGCGGCAAGTGCGGCTACACGAGCATAAGCTCGGCCAAGGCCATGGAAGCGAAACAGGAAGCAAAAGCCCAGTAAACAGCGAATCGGCGAATCAAAAACTTTTTATTGTTCTGTTTTCAGAATAAATTATCAATGTATTTTGCACGCATCGGATTCGTCTAAGAGGGGTGTTGGTATGAAGGTTACGATTTCTGTGATAAAGGCGGACATAGGCAGCATAGGGGGCCACATAAAACCGAGCGCCAGGGTCCTCGATACGGTGCGCGAATTCATCGCCGAATACGGCAAGGACATGCTCAAGGATTATTACATAAGCTACACAGGAGACGACATAGCGATTCTCATGACCCATGCGCTAGGGTGCGAGAGCGAAAAAATACACAAGCTGGCCTGGGACGCTTTCAAGGCGGGAACGCAGGTCGCAAAAGACCAGGGCCTTTACGGCGCCGGCCAGGACCTGCTCAAAGACTCGTTCTCGGGGAACATAAAAGGAATGGGGCCAGCCGTGGCAGAGATGGAAATCGAGGAGCGACCCAACGAGGCGTTCCTGTTCTTCGCCGCGGACAAGACGGAACCAGGCGCGTACAACCTGCCTCTTTACCTCGCGTTCACGGACCCCATGCACTGCGCAGGCCTTTTGTTAAGCAGCAACCTTGGCAAGGGATTCAAGTTCACCATAATGGACGTCGAGAACACGAAAGGCGACCGCGTCATCGAGCTCAACACGCCCGAAGACATGTATAAGATAGCAGCCCTGCTGCGCGATAACGGACGATTCGTTGTCGAGTCGATACATTCGCGGGCGACGAGGGATCATGCAGCATCGGTCAGCACGACGCGACTCCATAACATCGCTGGGAAATACGTGGGCAAGGACGACCCGGTCATGCTGGTGCGCGTGCAGAAGGACTTCCCGGCGACCGGCGAGATACTTTCGCCATTCACGATAGGCCACTACGTCGCTGGATTCATGCGCGGCTCCCACACGGGGCCTCTCATGCCGGTCAAGCTTAATTCATCCATCTCGTTCTTCGACGGCCCGCCCGTCGTGAGCTGCGCGGCTTTCTGCGTCCACAACGGCAAGCTTACCGAGGCGGCTGATGCGTTCGACCACCCCTACTGGGACTTCGTCAGGACGCGTGTGTCGAAGAAAGCGCAGGAAATCCGCAGGCAAGGGTTCTCAGGTCCGGCGATGCTGCCATACAGCGAGCTGGAATACGGCGGCATAGTCGAGATAATGAAAGATCTGGACAAGAAGTTCGTGGTCAGGGGAGAAAAGAAGGCAAAGAAAGCCAAAAAATAGCTCCTCGAGAGCCTGAGAGCCGGAGACTCCGGACAGAACCCCGGACTATATTATATACATATATAGAACCAAGAAGTAGTGAAAACAATACTTTTAAAAAGCTTGCTTCCAGATAATATTTCATGCTAGGTCAAACTTACAATTCCGATGTCGGTCCCAGAAGCATGAGAAACGCATATTTCGAATTCAGAAATGACTCCCCGGTTTTTGTTTACAGCCCACATGGTAAAGATGCAGATGTTGCTGGCGTTTTGGTAGACAAGAGCAGTGTGCGTATTAGAATTTCACCCGGAGTAAAAACTCATTATCTTGAATTTGTGCCGAAAGGGCAAGTTAAACCGGGCTTAATCATGATGAATTTCATAAAACCGAGAAATAATGCACCCAATGAATACCTTGGCAGCGGAATTCTTGGCAGAAGAATGCAGCTGTCGAATGTTAGTGCCCTGAAAAAAATGACATCAGAGGAAAAAACAAGAGTATTACGGGAAGCATCGGAACTCGTTGAACAAATGGCAGGCACTTTGAGCGATATCCACTGGGATTCCCTTAGCATTAGCGGTTCTGAAAATTACTCTGACGGCATGAAGAAATTTGTCGGAGAAATGGGCATTAGATTTTAGAGCAATTGTGAAAATCACTTCAATATTTTTATTTCCTTCTTCAGCTTTTCCGCGACCTGGCTGACGGTCAGCGGCAGGACTTTCGTCTCGCACGCGGCCTCCATGAAGCCGCTGTCCCTGACGAAGCGCGGAACCACGTGGACGTGAAGATGCATGACAGACGCGCCGGCGACGTCGCCTCCGATGTTCATGCCGATGTTGAAGCCGTCCGGGTTAAGCGTTTTCTTCAGCAGCCTCACGCATTTCTGCGTCATGATGAAAAGCGCGGCGACTTCATTCGCACTCAGCTCATCGAGCTTCTCCACGTGCCTTATCGGGACGACCTGAAGATGGCCCGTGTTGTAGGGATAGATGTTAAGCGCGACCATGACGTCCTTCGTCTTGTAAATCACTTCTTTCTCGACGCGCGGGTCATCGCTGGCGACGCGGCAGAAAAGGCACCCTGAGGTTTTTGCCTTGCCCTTTTTTATCCAGTTCATTCTTGAAGCGGAGTAAACATGATGCTTGTACATAATTCCAGTTTCCTTACCCAAACCCCGCCAGCAAATCCTTTATCGCTTCCAGCGGTTTCGCTGACTTCACGACGCCGGAAGCGACGAGTATGCCCTTCGCGCCCAGCGCGATAGCCTTGCGCACGTCTTCGCCATCCTTGACGCCGGCGCCGCAGAGAACAGGAACGTGCGCGACCGCGTGGACCTTCTGTACGGATTCAGTTATCACTTCGGGTCGCGCCTTCGATACTGATACGTCGCCTCCGATGAGTTCCGGAGGTTCGATTGCAATATAATCCGGTCTTAGCGACGCGAGCTCCTTCGCCTTCTCAGGCGACTCGGCGCACATGACCACGCGCAGGCCCAGTTCGCGGCATCGCGCTAACGAGCGTCGCGCCGTATCGAAGTCGATGCGCCTTTCGGAATGGTTCAGCAGCGTGCCGCTCGCGCCGGCGGATTTTATCGCTTCAGGTAGAATCCATCCGGTGCTCGAGCCGAACTTCACAGGGTCGACGTGCTGCGCGAAAATCGGAATGCGCGTTTCTTTCGACAGCATTCTGATGTCTGTCGCTTGAGCGGCGAATATTATCTCTACCGCTTCGCCAGCGAAGGAAGCGGCTTTGACGAGCTTCAGCGCATTCGCTCCCGTGCCCTCGTCATACGTCTTGAAGTTTATCAGCAGGACCGGCGAATCTTTCACAGTCATGTTTCTTAATTGTCAGTGCGGTTTTTATAATTTTTTCCATGAAAAAAATCCAAAAAACCGCATTCGCCGTCGCGGCAGGCTCAATGAAATAATTTAAATCTGCACGCGATATAAAGAAGTATGAAAAAGCTAGTCATATTAGTCTGTGTTTTGTCAATTTTTTCGCTCGCATTTTTTGCAAGTCCCGCGCGCGCCGTCGAGATAAGCGTCTCGCCTTCTTCAGTCGAAGTCGAGACCGGACAGAATGGACGGTATAATATACAGATATATAATGACTATCCGATGTCCGAGGAGCTTGTAATAACGGTCACCGGCCCGCATCTCGAATGGCTTAACCTGGGCGGTTATTACACCACCATCGGCGGCAACAGCATGCAGGATATAGGCCTTTTTTTCTACCCGACGCTCGAGGGGAAATACCAGTATAATGTCATTGTTTATGCGAAAGACCATCCGGAGAGGATTGATTCCAAAGCCATAGAGCTTACAGTCATTCCGGAAAAGGAGTTCGATGTCAGGGAGCTGAAAAGCGAAATCACGGGAACCCAGCTTCTGGTTGAAGCGAAAACTTCGTCCAAGAGCAGCAGGACCGTGAAAATACCTTTCGATGTTTTTGACGGCAACGGCGACTTGGTAAAGCATTTCGAGGTGACGCAGCAGGTCAGCGGCATGACGGTCGTCTCACAGTCGGTGGAGCTCGGCGAGCTTCTCGCCGGCAATTACATGGTGAAAGTCGAGATGCCGGAGTTCGGCGTTAAGGCGCAGAGCTCGTTCGTGGTCTCTGCGATTCACAAGGTCGTGACGAAAAGGGAAACTGTTTCCACACCGCTTGGCCAGGATGTCATAATAACAGTCACGAACGAAGGCAACACCCCTGAAGACTACGTCGCTTCCGACAGCGTGCAGGCGAACCAGTATGTTGGCTTTGTCGACACGCCGGCCAGCACAGTCATCGACGGCAGCGACGTCAGCTACAACTGGCACGTAGAAGGTCTCGCTGTCGGCAAGAGCGTCTCATTCGTATACAACATAAGCAGGCTGCCGTTCGTCATCGGTTCATTCATCATGATATTCTGCCTTGTCGCCATTCTGGGGATGGGGGCGGTCAAGATCAGGGCACCGTCGATAAAAAAGAGCCACGTGAAAAAGAGAAACGAACACATCATAGTCCTCGAGATAAAGGGCCCTGTCATGAGCGACCTGAAGAACGTCATAGTCAAGGACAGGGTGACGGCGCTTGGTAAAGTCCTTCCCGAGTTCGGCGGACCCAAGCCTGTCATAAGGGAAACGGAATACGGGACAGAGCTTTTCTGGAATCTCGGCGACATGAAACCGAGAAGCCAGATTTACCTTTCATACAAGGTCCAGCCGCTCGTCGAGGCGCAGCTCAAGATGCCGAGAGCATTCCTTTCCTACAGGATGAGCGCAGCAGAAAACGAGGGAAAGACAAAAGTCTTCTCTAGAGAAGTCATCCTGGAGTAGGGCGGGCTTTGGTTTCTGGGCTTTTCTGAACTTAGTTAACTTTTAAATTCTGTTATAGTGTATATTACTATTATCGCCTGGCGACCTTGGCAACAAGGCTGCTTGCGATGGCCAAGAACGCGTACTAGGTTGGCGTTCCGTGGCAAAATCAAAATATCCCTCGGTAGCTCAACCTGGTGGAGCGATCGGCTGTAGACTCTCGCATGGTGACTTAAGCTCGGTTTTACGAGTGTGTTGGTCATTCGCAGTCGCTTCAGAAACCGATAGGTTGTGAGTTCAAAATAAGCCTTTTGTGAAAAAGGCTTAAGCGAAAACCAGCAGCTTTCGCGTATGGAAATCTCACCCGGGGGATACTTCTTTTTTTAAAACTCATACCATGTTTTTTGGACGGACTGGGCCAGAATCACACTTAAAAACTTATCTATTCATAGTATACTTCACATTTGTGATTTTGCATGAGCATTAACTTTGCAAGACTTGAGCGCAGGATTTATCTGGTCGGCATAGTTATGGCTATAATGCTCATATTGATTAAATTCTAGACTGGGCCTTATTTTTTTCAGGACGCAAAGCTTTTAAATAGTAGCCGGTAATAGAAGTATTGAGCGGCCAAAGTGGAAAGGTTCACCCGTTCCCATTTCGAACACGGAAGTTAAACTTTCCGACGGTCTGGATAGTACTCCTGAACAAGGGGGAACATCAGATAGCTGCTCACCTCTTGTTATTCTTTTCGTTTTGTTTTTCTGTTTAATTTTTTCCGCGGCGTTTTTCGCGCTTTTTCAGATTTATAAATATTGGACGTGATTAGAAATATTATCAAACAGAAAACAAACGTAAAACCTGCCCTGGTAGTGTAGTGGCCTATCATCTCGGACTGTCACTTCGAGGACCCGGGTTCAAATCCCGGCCAGGGCGTAGGCGTATGACGCAGGTTAGGCGTTTGACGCATATTGCATATGCGTCTTTCGAATCCTCTGCGTCTGTCGCTGTTGTGGGCCTGTAGCTCAATCGGCAGAGCACCAGACTTTTATCTGTTCGATAAAAGTATGCTGAGGATTCGCTTCTCGCGAAAGCCAATGACATAACAAGGTGCGGAAAGACATCTGGGGGTCGCGGGTTCGATTCCCGCCGGGCTCACTTTCATCTTTTTTACATTTTTTGCCCAAAAAACCGGAAAATGCCCGGTTTTTGCCCTTTTTGACCCGAAAAACACGTCAAAAGCCGAAAAGTATTTAAATAACAAGTTTATCTATTTTAGTTATCGAACCACGCCTACACCATACTATATCCATTAAAAACGTAAAACTCCTCTACGGCTGCTAAGCCTTGTGAGTTTAAAGGGTGATTGCATTAACATTTTAGAACATGTCCTAGTTCCTAAATTCAGAGTCCTTTCAGACGAGGAAAAGGCGAGGCTTCTCGAAAAACTCAAAAGCACGAAAGAAAAATTCCCCAAAATTCTTCAGGTTGATCCCATAGTCACGAAGATCGAGGCCAAGAAGGGCGACATCCTCGAGATAAAAAGGAAGTCGGAAGTCGCCGGGGAATACGTTTATTACAGGCTAGTTGTGTGATTTTTATGTCAGTTGTCACCATAGTTGGCGGTTTCGGGAAGGAAAAGGAATGGGTGCGATACCAGGTCGAATCCTTCAACAACTTCATTGACTTCGGGCTTCAGAAGATAATAAACGAGGTCGGCACCATACGAGTCGTGCAGGACAAGGAAGACCTTAAGATAAAGTTCGGCGAGGTCGCACTTGGAAAACCGGTTGTCCACGAAGCGGACGGCTCGAGCCGCGCCATTTATCCTAACGAGGCGAGAATACGCAACCTTAACTACATGGCGCCCATTTACGTCAAGCTCACTCCCATTTTCAACGGCGTGCAGGAGAAATCCGAGACAGTCCATATCGGCGACCTGCCTGTCATGGTCAAATCCAAGATATGCAACCTTACAGGCATAAACGATGAAGAGCTGATCGCCGCGGGCGAAGACCCGACCGATCCTGGGGGGTATTTCGTCGTCAACGGCACCGAGCGCGTGCTGGTTTTAATCGAGGAAATCACTTCGAACAAGCCGATTTTCGAGAAAACCGAAAACAACGGCGTGTCCGTGAGGATAAACTCGGAAAAGTCGGGGTTCAAGCAGCGCCACCTGGCCGAAATGAAGCCCGACGGAGAAATCACGATTTCGTTTGCGAATATCAAGAAGCTGCCGATAGTCGTCCTCATGAAGGCGCTGGGCCTGGAGAACGACAAGGAGCTTTGCGACCTCGTCTCGAAGGATGACAAGATTCTCAACGAGTTCTACACGAACCTTTACGAGACCGACGTCATAACGACCGAAGAGGCTGTAGATTACATAGGCAAGAAGCTCAAGGTTACCAAAGATTACATAGACGAAAGGGTAAACCAGATTCTTGACCGCTACCTGCTGCCCCATCTGGGCCAGGAGGTAGGCGACAGGATAAGGAAGAGTAAGTATCTGGCAAGAATAATCAGGAAGTGCATATACATAAGACTCGATCTCTCGCCAGAGGATGACATAGACCACTATGCTAACAAGCGGCTGCTAATGTCCGGCGAGCTTTTCGGGCAGCTGTTCCGCTCCATACTTCTGGGCCGATGGGGCCTTATAGCGAAGATGACTTACAACTACCAGAAGCTCGTCAAGAGAGGCAAGTTCCCGTCAGTCCAGTCAATAATAGAAGCAAACACCGTGACGAAGCAAATCCTCTCGTCTCTAGCGACGGGCACGTGGATAGGCGGGCGCACCGGCGTATCGCAGCGCCTGGACAGGAGCTCTTACATAAAAACGGTTTCGCATCTCCGCTCGGTCCTGTCGCCGCTCACTCCGACACAGGAGCACTTCAAGGCGAGGCAGATTCATCCGACCGAATGGGGTCGCTTGTGCCCGGCCGAGACGCCTGAAGGGAGCTCGATAGGTCTTCGAAAGCATTTGGCGCTGCTGACGGAAATAACGCCGGGCGTATCGAAAGAGGAAGACGATAACATACTTAATCTTTTGCATGGAGAAAAGCAGGGTGGGAAGAAATGAAAGGCAAAATAGAAGCTGACATATATTTCAACGGCGATTTCGTCGGCACGACGGACAAGCCGGAAGACGTAGTAGAAGATCTCAGGAAGAAGAGGCGACATGGAATCCTGCCAGACCAGATGAACGTTTCGTATCATACTGAATTCGGCGAGATAAGGATAAACACCGATTCGGGACGCGCGCGCAGGCCGCTCGTCGTAGTCGAAGATGGCAAGCCGAAGCTTACGAAGGAACACATCGAAAAGCTCAAGACCGGCAAGATAAACTGGAGCTTCCTGGTCAAGCACGGCATAATCGAATACATCGACTCCGAAGAGGAAGAGAACAGCTACATAGCGATTGATATCGAGAAAGTCAACAAAGAGCACACGCACGCGGAGATAAGCCCGCTTCTCATACTTGGCATTTCAGCAAGCCTTACGCCATTCCCTGAATACAACCGTGGCGACCGCGTCAACTACGGAGCGAAGATGGTCGGACAGGCGATAGGCGCGCCAATCGACAACTTCCAGGTCAGGACGGACACGAAGTTCAACGTCTTGACGTATGCTCAGATGCCGCTCGTCGACACGGCAACGGACAAGATTCTCAAGCAGCACCCGTACGGCCAGAATATAGTCGTGGCTGTTATGTGCTGGGACGGCTTCAACATGAACGACGCAGTCGTGCTCAACAAGGGTTCAGTAGATAGAGGCATGTTCCGCTCATTCTACTTCCGCACGTATGAGACGATTCGCAAGCGCTACTGGGGAGGACAGGAAGATGTTATAGCGATCCCAGAGCCGGGCATAAAAGGCTACCGAGGCGAGGAAGCCTACAAGGACATCCCTGAAGACGGCGTAATCAACCCGGAGACCGCAGTCGAATCGGATTCGGTTCTTGTGAGCAAGACTTCGCCGCTCCGCTTCCTGACTGGCGGCGATTTCACGACTGACATTGAGAACAAGCGAGAGTCGTCGGTCACGATACGCTACGGCGAGCGCGGCATAATCGACCGCGTGCTGATAAGCGAGACGGTGAGTGGTGAACAACTATTCAAGATACGCACGAGAGACGAACGCATACCGGAGCTCGGGGACAAGTTCGCCACGAGGCACGGGCAGAAAGGCGTAACAGCTCTTCTGGTCCCGCAGGAGGACATGCCATTCACCAAGGAAGGCGTTGTGCCTGACTTATTGTTCAACCCGCACGGCATTCCATCCCGTATGACCGTCAGCCAGCTGCTTGAGCTGCTTGCCGGCAAATACGGCTCATTCGCTGGTGAAAAAATCGATTCGTCCGCTTTCTCCGAAACCAGGGAAGAGAACATACGCAAGGAATTGAAGAAGCTCGGCTTCCGTGACGACGGCAAAGAAACGCTATACGACGGGCGCACGGGCAAGAAATTCGAAGTCATGATTTTCACGGGAATAGCATATTACATGAAGCTGGACCACATGGTAGCGGACAAGATACACGCGCGCTCGAAAGGACCGGTCACGCTTCTTACAAGACAGCCCACAGAGGGCCGCTCGAAGCGCGGCGGGCTTCGCCTGGGAGAAATGGAGCAGCAGTGCCTGGTAGGGCACGGCGCAGCGCTTACGCTCAAGGAACGCTTCAACTCCGACGAGACGTCGTTACCCATCTGCCAGTCGTGCGGCCTTATAGCGATAAACGACAAGGCGAAGAACAAGACCTACTGTCCCGTGTGCAAGGATTCCAAGATCCTGTGGGTCAACACGTCATACGCGTTCAAGCTGACGATGGACGAGCTGAAATCGCTCGGTGTCTACCCGAAGCTGAACGTCGCGGAAGTTTGAGGTATCATTATGACTATATCAAAAATAAATACGATTGATTTCGGCCTGCTCTCCCCGAGCATGGTCAAGTCGCTAGCGACCGTGCGCATCGTAACCAGCGATCTCTACGACGCTGACGGCTACCCGGTCGATGGCGGCGCGATGGACCCGAGAATGGGCGTCGTCGATCCAGGTCTCCGCTGCAGGACATGCGGCGGCACGATAGGCGACTGTGTCGGCCACTTCGGATACGTAGAACTCGCTCGTCCAGTCATTCATGTCATGTACACCAAACAGATTTACCAGCTGCTCAAGGCCACGTGCTCCAAATGCGGGCACATCCTTCACAGGAACCCGTTATCGCTGGATCAGGTCGGAAAGGCGCCGATGAGAAAATGCATCCACTGCGACAAGCAGCAGGGTAAAGTCACGTTCGCGAAGCCTTACACTTATTATCTCGGCAAGGAAGAGCTCAATCCCATGCAGATAAGGGAATGGTTCGAGCGCGTAAAAATCGAGGATTTGCTTAAAATCGGCTTCCGCGGCGGGCGACCCGAATGGCTGACGCTCACGCTGTTCCCAATCCCCCCGGTCACCATGAGGCCTTCGATTACGCTAGAGACAGGAGAACGCTCCGAAGACGACCTCACGCACAAGCTGGTCGACATAGTCAGGATAAACCAGTCGCTGAAGGAGAACATAGACATCGGCGCGCCGGAATTCATCCTCAACGACCTCTGGGAGCTGCTGCAGTATCATGTTGCGACGTACTTCGATAATGAGCTTACAGGCATCCCGCAGGCGAGACATCGCTCCGGGCGCCCGTTAAAGGGCATAATACAGCGGCTGAAGGCGAAGGAAGGGCGAATCCGCGGCAACCTTCTGGGCAAGAGAGTTAATTATTCTTCTCGTACGGTCATATCGCCCGACCCGACGCTCTCGATAAACGAGGTCGGAATACCAGCGGTCGAAGTCGCGAAAGAACTCACGATTCCCGAAACCATCACCACGCTCAACGTCAAGGCCATAAAAGAGCTGATAAAGGACGGCAGGGTCAACTACATCACAAGGCCTGACAGCCGCAAGATAAAAGTTACGGATGAAAACAGGAAAGACATAATAACCAACATTGCCATAGGCTGGAGCGTGGACAGGCAGCTGAAGGATGGCGACGTCGTTTTATTCAACAGGCAGCCCTCGCTGCACAGGGTTTCCATAATGGTTCACAGGGTAAAGGTCATGCCGTACAGGACGTTCCGCATGAACCCGAGCGTATGCGCTCCCTACAACGCAGACTTCGACGGCGACGAGATGAATATTCATGCGTTACAGTCGGAGGAAGCACAGGTCGAAGCGTCAATGCTCATGGAAGTCAAGAACAACATAATTTCGCCGAGGTTCGGCGGCCCGCTTGTCGGCCTCGACCTGGACCACATATCCGGCCTGTTCCTTCTCACCAGCAAGGAGACGGTTCTCGGCAGGAAAGAGACCGCAGAGCTTTTCTCAAGGGCGTCGATAGACATCGAACTGCCTGAAAAGGATGCGTTCACGGGCAAGGAAATCGTCAGCCTGCTCCTGCCCAAGAAACTCAACATGTACTTCAAGGCCAACGCGTGCAAGGAATGCGACAAGTGCCTTAAAGAGGAATGCAAGCATGACAAGTGGGTTTCCATCAAAGACGGCGTGCTGAAGACGGGCGTGCTGGACACGAGAGCTGCAGGCGCGTTCAAGGGCAAGATGCTCAACAAGGTCAGGCGCCTCGTCGCGGACGACGAGCTGAAGAACTTCATCGACAGGCTCGGACGACTCGGAGTATCGTACCTCATGATGAGGGGCTTCTCCATAGGCATCTCGGACCTCGACGTTCCGACAAGGATCGAGAACATCATAAGCGAAGAGATACAGACGTCCATGAAAGACGCCGACAAGCTTGTGGTCAAGTTCAACGAGGACAAGCTCAAGGTCCTTCCGGGCATGACACCCGAAGATTCGCTGGAGACACAGATACTTTCCACGCTGGCCGAGGGACTCAACACGGTCAGCGAAATCATGATAAAAAACATCAGGCCAAGCGACATCCTCACGATGTCGCAGTCCGGCGCGAAGGGCTCCAACATCAACACGACCCAGATGTCCGCGTGCGTAGGTTCCGAGACCATCCTTGGAAAGCGCATACAGCGCGGTTATCTTGGCCGCACGACGACGCATTTCAAGGTGGGCGACCTTTCCGCTGCGACGAGAGGCTTCGTGGCGAGAGGATTCAAGCAGGGGCTGACGCCTTTCGAGTTCTTCTGGAACGTCATGAACGGACGAGAAGGCCTGATGGACAAGTCGCTGCGCACACGAAAGTCGGGATACATGCAGCGACGACTGATGAATTCGCTGCAGGACCTCAAGGTCTGCGCGGACATGAGCGTACGAGATTCGAATGGCAACATCATTCAGTTCTTCGTGGGCGACGACGGCATCGACCCGTCCAAATCGGACTGGGGCAAATTGAACTGGATTGACTTTTTGGAGCACGGGTGATTATGATGACAGACCTGCCGCTGAAAATCAGGGAAGAAATCGACGACTATTGCAAGAAGAAGGGCATAGAGGGCGAGAAGAAGCACGAGATAGTCGAAAAGGTGAAGCACTTCTACCGCATGTCCATGTATGACCCCGAGGAAGCGGTAGGAGTCGTCAGCGCGCAGTCTCTTTCCGAACCCGCGACGCAGATGACGATGCGAACATACCACTTCGCAGGAACCGCAGGCATACAAGTCACGCTGGGCCTGCCGCGTCTGGCCGAGATTTTCGATGCGAAGAAAGAGCCCGAGACCCCGAGCATGACCATATATCTGGACCAGGAGCACGGCAGCGAGACCAAGGCGATAGAGATAGCCAAGAAAATCAAGGAAGTCAAGCTCAAGGACTTCGTCCTCAGCAACATCATAGACCTGATAAACCTCACCATTGCATGCCAGATGGATGTCGAGAAGCTGAAACGCTTCGACGTCGACATGAAGGACCTTCCGAAGCACGTCAAAATTAAGAACATCGACGTCGAATCGAAAGGCAAGGAACTCATAATCATGCCAAAGAAGTCGGAGAACGTCAACCTGCACAAGCTGAAATACAAGCTGCTGGAAACGCATATAAAAGGCGTGAAGAACATTTCGCACGTCATCGTCAGCAAAGAAGAAGGCGACGAATGGGTGATATCGACGCTTGGCTCGAACCTGCACAAGGTTCTTGCCATCGAGGGCGTCGACACGACGAGGACGACATGCAACAACCCGTTCGAGATATACGACGTCTTCGGCGTAGAAGCGGCGAGAAATTCGATAATCAAGGAAGCCGTCGGCACGATAGAGGAGCAGGGCCTCGGCGTCGACATACGCTACGTCTCGATGCTTGCCGATCTCATGACAGCCGGCGGCAGGATAATGGGCATCGGGCGATACGGCATCGCCGGAAACAAGGACTCGGTTCTTGCGAGAATGGCTTTCGAGGAGACGAAGAAACACATCATCGCCGCCGCTATCGAAGGGATGCGCGACCCGCTCAAGGGGCACGTGGAAAACATCATCATGAACCAGGTCATACCCATGGGAACAGGCGCATTTACGCTGGTCGGACGCATGCCTGAGGTCAATGTGGAGCAGCCGGGCGATGAAGATGAAGAGACGAAGGCTGAAAAGAAGAAGGAAGAGAAAGCCGAGAAACCCGTAAAAAAGAAGGCGGAAAAAGAGGAAAAGCCTGCGAAAGCGAAGGAAAAGAAGAAAGCCGCTCCCAGGAAAAAGAAATAACGCTTAAATATATTACCTTCTAATGATATTCATATTTCAGGTGTAACCTATGCTTAAGAACGAGATAGAAATCCCGGATGGCGTGAACGTATCGCTGGCGAATGGAAAGCTTACTGTCAAGGGCAAGAAAGGCGAAGCGAGCAAGGTCTTCGTCAACTCCATGCTCGGCATGAGCCTCGACGGGAATAAGATAGTAATAACTTCGCCCAACGAGCGAAAGAAAGTGCGCGCGATAGTCTCCACCTGGGAGACGCTCGTCAGGAACATGTTCAAGGGAACCGATAAGAGCTGGAAAGCCGAGCTGAAGCTCGTGTATTCTCACTTCCCGATAAAGCTCAAGGTCGATAAGGGACGGCTGCTCATCGACAACTTCCTCGGCGAGAAAAGCCCGAGGAGCGTTCCAATCCCGTTGGACATGAAAGTCGAACTCGACCAGAGCCTGATAAAAGTGTCGGGCCACGACAAGGAGCGGGTCGGCCAATTGTGCGGCAGGATAGAGCAGACGACAAGGATACGCGGTTATGATAAACGAGTCTTCCAAGACGGCCTTTACATAACAAGGAAGCCATACCTGGAGGGAGAGGAATGAGCAACGAAAAAACGAAGACGAAAGAGGAACTTCTAGCGATTCGCAGGAAGATGAAAAAGAAAAAGCCGTCATTCCTCCGTCAGGAGTGGTGGTGCAAGAAAACGCTAGATCACAATTGGCGCAAGCCGAGGGGAATCCACTCGAAGCTCCGCGAGCACGAGGTCGCCAGGGGAGCGCTTCCGAGAATTGGATACGGCGCACCGGCTGCGGTTCGCGGCCTTAACAGGATGGGCTACAGGGAAGTCATTGTAAGGAACCCGAAAGACATGGAAAAGCTGAACCGCAAGGACGACATGGCGGTCATAGCCGGCACTGTCGGCAAGAGAAAGCGCCTTGCAATCATGGAGTTCGCTGTCAAAAACAATATAAAAGTTGCCAACAAAAAGTAAATTGACAGCTTATTTTTCGTAACACGGCTGTTTGAGGGTATGGTCTGCAGATGTTTGATGAGAAATGCCCAGTATGCGGGGCTCACGGCAGGATATGGAACAGGACGCCACAAGCGTTCGTCTGTCCGAAATGCTCGTCGTTCTTCACGCCGTTCGGCCTGGTTCTCGAGAACGAGCAGGAAGACAGCATCGTATGGAACTGAAAAATAACCTGGAAAATTTCCTGGATTATTCAGAGCCCGCCGAAGACTTCCTGATCCGGATAGACGGCGATGCCCTGGTTGTCAACAATTTGCATGGCTACTATCTTTTTCATGTGTTTCGTTCCACGAAGCTTGAGTATCTCTATCGCGTTCTCGCGCACGTCGCCCTTGCGGATGTTGTATAACACGACGACTCCGTCGGCGAGGAACTCTTCCACACCCGTCGGGCTGAATACCTCCGGGATCTGCTTTGTCTCCGCTATCATGAAAGACGTCGTTCCCATGCGCTCGAAATACCTGAACAGCTGCTCGACGTAACTCCTGTACTGGCCGGTCTTGCCCATGAAATACGATGCGATCGCGCTCAGCGAGTCTAGGACCACGATGTCCGGTTTATAGTTGTCCGGCAGGAGCAGAGGATCGAGATCGATGAGCAGTTCGCCTCTCTCTTTCGCTAGTAATCCTTCGACGGCGCGCGCTATCTCGTATGAGCTCATCCTCTTTATCATGAGATTACCTTTCTTTTCGTATTCGGCTGCGTTCCACCCGAAATCCTCCATGTGTTTTCGCAGGCGTGATTCTGACTCCTCGAAGGACATATACAGTCCCTTCTTCCCGTTCTTGGCGGCGTGAGCGAGTATCTGGAGGCACATGATGGTCTTGCCCGAGCCTGCGCCGCCCGCTATGAGTATCGCAGACCCTTTGGGTATGCCTTTCTCGATGAGGCCATCGAAGCCCTCTATGCCGGTTTTTATGAAATCATCACTTTCCTTCTTCTTGGCAGGCGCCGGTTTCACGCTAGCGACGTCGCTAGCGACGGGCTTCGCCTTTTCCGGTTCGGCTTTCCTGGCCTTTTCTGCAGAAACCGGTTTTTTCTTCTTGCGCGAAATCATATAAACGTATTGAATCCGCTGCTAATAAATTTCGCAGCCGTCCGGGGTAATCAAAAAGCAGGAAAAGTTTAAATATTACGCCTAAATATATAACTTATGGCCGAGATACAAACAATAGACGTCAAAAGGGACAATGTATTTGTAAATCTCAAGATATCGAAGTTGGAATACGAAACGCTCAGCAACCACACTTCCAACCTGCTTCTCCTGCCCACCAGCCATAATTTCATGAGCTATTTGCTCACGACGGGGAAGCTGGGCAACAGCAACAGAGTCATGCTTCCAAAAAAAATACTCGAGAAATTCGATATAAGGATACTCGATAAAAAGGTCCCGGCCAGGATGTTCAGCATAAACGACGACACGTATCTTCTCATAAAGATCAAGAAGTCGGCGTTCGGCATTCCTGTCTTCAAGGACGGGGAGGCTAAGGAGTGAGACTATGTTCATAGGAACTGGCATCAAGAAGCTGGACAAGCTGCTCGGAGGGGGATTCCCGGGGAAAACGACGGTCCTTGTTTCAGGCGGACCCGGCTCCGGCAAGACGTTATTCGCCATGAATTTCCTCATGGAAGGCATTCTCAAAAAGGAGAGATGCTGCTACGTCTCGCTTAACGAGACGAAGGACGAGCTTCTCCGCGCCAGCAAGGGCATCGAGTCGCTCGGCGCCATGGAGAAATACGTGGGCAAGAATTTCGCCATAGAGCACATACCGCTCGGCGAGAACATCACCATGAAGAAGTTCATAGACATAATCGCGTCGTATCCGAAGATAGACAGGCTTGTCATAGACAACGTCAACAAGCTGCTCATCTTCGCCGAGAACGAGCGCTCCTACAGGATACACCTATCCGAACTGGTGAAAAGCCTCAGGCAGATGGGGTGCACGCTCCTTATATGCGAGACGAGAGGCGAGCACATAGACACGGGCAACGGGGAGTCGTTCGAGTGCGACGGCGTGCTTTCCATGTCGTTCCTGGAGCTCGAGGAAAAGCCCCAGAGAATCATGACAATCCATAAGATGAGATACGCGAGCTTCGAGCCCAAAGTACCTCATGAGATTGTCATAGACTCAAAGGAAATCAGGATAACAGAGACCAAGATAATCTGACGCTGCCATTTCAGGTTCGCTTAGAAAACATCCATGCGAATGCTTTATGAAAATATCAGAACTGCTGAGAAAAAAAATACTGGAAACTGAAGTCGGCGGGGTAATAAACCGGCTAAAAATAAACAAAAGAAGAAACAGCCTTTTTTTCGGCGACATATTCACGGAATACGTGAAGATATGCGAGCGTGCGGGCCATGCCGGCGAAATGATGGAAATCGGCCAGACGTGGATGCTGCTGTATTTCGACCAGCTGGTTCCAAGTGTCATCAAGAAGCTGCCGCTGCCCGTGTTTTCCGGCATTATGAGGAAAGTATGGACGAATCTCGGCATGATGGAAGATTTCAGGATGGAGAAAAGGGGCGACGTCATAGAGATAGTGACGAGGGGCGAGGCAATAACCGGCGCAATCGGTGATAACATGTTTTCCGTCGGCCTTTTTCTGGGCATATGCAACTCATTTTTCAGCTCCGGCATAGATATCGTGAGCGTTGCGCAGAAAAAGGAAATCAGCAGCTACGTTTTCAGGAAGAGCGGCAAAAAACCGCCGGAAGTCCTGCCGAAGGAAAGGAAAACGTACGAAAGGCTCAACCATTTCAAGCCTATAAACGGGCTGACACTGGACAAGGCCTCGAGGAACAGGATTTTTCACCTCAGGGAAAACAGGATATTTTTCAGGAACAGGCCGGTTTATACGGTCGAAAACACGCTGTACCATCTCGTGGGGGAGAAAAACATAATGGCAGGAGAGATAGCCGGCATATCGTACAGGTTCTTCAATGCCATACTGGACAAGGACGCTTCCGACGTCAGCAGGCTCGGCCTGTTGAAAAACCTCCTCCACGCGATGGGATGGGGCCTGGTGAAAATAATAACCGATGATGAAAAAACAGTTTTCGAAATAATGCATCCGCCGTTCGGGCTGCAGAAGGGCGCTGACAACTGGACGTTCCTAATCAATTCCATCCTCGGCTTCATGCGCGTCGTGGACGGGAGATTCGCCATTCAAAGCGTCAGCCTGCGCGGCAAAACGCTCCGGGTTGTCTACTCGAAGGCCTGACATGGCACCAGTAGTCCTTCCCGTCCGCGGCGTAGCTTCTTCTGGTGAGGCAGCCGCCCTTGCATGTTTCCAGCATGCCGCACACCGCGCATTCGGGGTTGAGCCTTTCAGACTTCAATAATTTATCAAGCTCTTTTTTGTAGAATGATTCAAAACCGCCTTCAAGGTCCCTGAAAACGTTGAACATCGGTTTCCTCTGGGTCACGCAGTAGTATACGTCGCCGTTGTAGGCGAAGTTGGCCAGCACCCCGTGCGAGGCCACGCATGGCACGTGGGAAACCTTCATGGCCTTGCCGCACCCGGCCGGGAAAAACGGCTCCCCAGCTTCTATGTGCCTGCATCCCGTCCTCTCTGCGTAATCCACGAGTTTTCTCAGGGACTCGATGTAATCGTCCGGCTTGAGGTCTATATTTTCGATCGCGGTGCCGTGAGAAGGCATCATGTCCCATATCCTGCACCGCTGTATGCCCAGGCCCCTGGCAAAGCTGAATATGCATTCTATCTCTTCCTCGTTCTCCCTGGTAAGAACGGTCTGCGACACGCACGTCATGCCCATTTCTCTGGCGTTCTTCAGGGCCTTAACTGCGCGCGAGAAAGAGCCTTTCCTGCCCCTTATGGCGTCGTGCTTCCGCGGGTCCACGCTGTCTATGTTCGTCTGTATCTGCGTGAGGCCGGCTTTTTTCAGCTCGCGCGCGAGGGTTTTAGTCAAACTGAAGCCGTTCGTGTTCATGTGCACTATGAAATCGTGGCCTTTCGCCAGCGCCACGGCTTCCCGTATTTTGGGATATACCGTCGGCTCGCCTCCGGAATACGTTATTTGCCTGACGCCGGCGTCCTGAAGCGTCCTTACAAGTTTTTCGAGACTTTCGAAGTCCATGTGCTCCCTTTTAACCCGGGTCTTATAGCCCGAATTGGCATAGCACCATTTGCAGTTCAGATTGCAGTTGTTGGTGACCTCTATCACGGCCCAAGCCACCGAGCCCATTTTCCTGAACTGCTCAACCTTTTCCTTCGCGTCGTTCTCTTCCCAATCGAACGTAACGACACACATGTCAACCACCACCGATAATTTTTGTCAAAACCAGCATCAGCGGCAAAAAAGTGAACGAGGAAAGCAGCGAGGCGCGGGTCGCCTTCATCCTGCCGGCATGGAGCAGGAAAATCGCGGCGGCCATGAACGGCAGCAGCGGGTAAAAAGCAGCGTAGCCAAGCGCGACGACAAGGACGGACATGAGCGATACGACCGAATATATTATCACTTTCGTTTTTTCCGTCCCCAGCAGTATGGGCAGGGTCTTCATGCCGATGGCCTTGTCGCCTATGCATCCCTTTATATCGCCCAGCACGTTGGCGGCAAAACCCAGCATGAACACTATCAAAACGTAAAGCAGCATATCCGCGCTCGCGAGGCCGCCGGCCATCGCGCCCACGAGAAAAGAGAGCGCTATGCCCATCCCCGTGTTGACGTTCTTCACTATGAACTTTTCCTTTAGCCTCGCGTCGCCGGAATAAAGAAAGCTTATGAGCAGCAGGAAGAGGTAGACAAGCAAAGACATAAAGGACGTGAAAATGGAGAATGCGAGCCCGGTCAAGTAAAGCGCGGCGACCGCGTTCCTTCCTCTCTTCCCGTCGAGCACGAAGGCGTTAAGCCTGCTCCTGTTAATGGCATCCTCAGCCTTGTCCGTGAGGTGATTGTAGGCATAGCTGGCGCCGGTGCCGCAGAAGATGGCAAGAAAAAGGGGCAGCAAAACCGCGTTTGCCTGGTTGAAAATCATGTATCCGGAGACCGCTATGCCTGCCGTGAAAAAGCAGTTTTCCGGCCTTATGAACGAAAGGAACTCTTTTATGGCAAAAACGTGCAAATTTTCCATCCGTTTATATATTATTATCGCTTTTGCTTATAAAACAGTTGATATGTTTAAACATTTTGAAGTTAAATTTATAAGTTGCACCGCCAATTACACTCATGGCACTGGATCTCATCAAGGAAATCAGCAGCAACCGGTTCCTCCTGATAATGATGGAGGAGAGCGAGTACGTCCAGCGCATGGAAGAGATAATGAACAGCGTGGAGAAGACGAAGACGAAAATATGCTACGTGTGCCTCAGCAAGCCCGTCAGCGACGTGAGGGAGGAGCTTTCGAAGCAGGGGTTCAATCTGTCGGATTTCTTCTTCATAGACGTGCTCACGTCGCATTACCACGACCCTGAGCCGTGCAAGGACTGTTTTTTCGTGAGCTCACCGCGTGATCTCGCCGCCATACGCGTCGCCATAAAGGACGCGGTCGATAAAAATAGCTGCAGCGTCATACTTTTCGACACGATATCCACTCTTCTCATTTACCAGCAGACGTCGTCAGTCATCAACTTCACGCACAGCATCATGTCGGACGATACGAAAGAGAACGTCAAAAAGCTCTTCATCCTCCTGAAACAGGACACAATCCCTTCGGAAGAGAATGAAATGCTGATGAAGGATCTCGGCATGTTCGCGGACAAGACGATAAATTTCAGGTGAACGCCACCCAAGGATTATCTCAGGATTTAACAGTTTTAATAAAGAGATGATGTAATATGTTAAATATGACAAAAAAGAAGATTCTCGTAGTCGACGACGAGGAGAGCCTGAGGGAACTTGTTTCTGCAGTGCTCGAGCACGAAGGATATGCCGTGAACACAGCATCGGATGGCGAGGATTGCCTGAAGAAGCTCAAAACCATGTCGCCGGATCTCATACTTCTGGACATGATGATGCCCGGCATGAGCGGGCGCGAGGTGTGCGACAAGATAAGGAAAGACCCGAAGACCAAGGGCCTGAAAATCGCTTTTCTGACCGTGGCCAAGTTCTCCGAAGCCGGCAAGGACATCCTCAAGGAAATGAAAGTGCTTGACTACATAAACAAACCCTTCGACAACGACGACCTCGTCAAGCGGGTCAAGAAAATGATAGGATGAACCATTTCATAGCTCAGGCTGACACCATGGCGCTGAAAGACGAAGCTAAATCATTATTTGACAAAATGCTAGGCTCTGTAATATCCGACCAGCTGAAAAATTTCGATAATCCTGAAAAATACCCGAAGGACTTCCTCGACGAGTGCACCGACTTTCTCGGGAAGTTCATAGGCTCGGACGCGGCCAAGAAAAAGATGGACCCGCTTTACAGGAAATATATCAAATGAATATGGTGTTGTTGAAATGAAATTAGAAAATATGAAATATTTCGGGCTTTCGATTCTCGCTGCTCTGTTTGTAATAAATCTGGCGCTTTACACATTGAAGCCGCTGGGCGACTCCTTTTATATCGTTGCCGATGTGTGGGTGGCCGCGCTGGCGATAATGGCCACTCTGGCCGGCTTTTTCGCCTTCAAGATACATGGCTTCAAGAGCGAGCAGGGAAAAGCGATGTTATTCATCGCGGTAGGGACGGCATTCTGGACTCTGGGTGAAATAACATGGGGAGTTCTGGAGATATTTACTGACTTCAAGCCAGTCGTGTCGATAGCCGATATTTTCTGGTATGCGGGCTACGCGTTTTTCATCGCCGGCATGTTTTTCATCTGCAAGCTTTCGTCATCGAAGCTCGGCAGAAAAAAGTGGGTATTGCTGCCCGTTGTGATAGCGATAGCGGCGGCTTCAATATTTCTTATTGCACCATTTGCAGCAGATACTGAAACTCCTTTGCTGGAGAAATTGGCTTCAGCCGGATACATTGCAGAAGACATGTGCCTGCTTATTTCAATGGCTTTCGGCCTGACTTACCTGTGGGGCAGCAAATTCGTCAGGCCATGGTCTGTAATATTTTTAGCGTTGATGCTGAGCACGTGCGCTGATATAATATATTCTTATATTCTCGGCAGTTATGAGACCGGAAACATTATAGACATACTTTGGAACACGAACTACATGCTGATGGCTACCGGTTTCATATATAACAGAGTGATCATTACCAGGCTTTTTGAAGCCGCGAAACAGGCCGGCGCAAGCGCAACGGACAAAAAACAAGATAATAGTTAGTCGGCCTCGTCCCTTATTTTCCTTTAGTGATTTTTTCGGACTTCTTGAGAATTTCTGCAGCCTTTGCTTTCACGTCAAATATGCCGGGCGCGATAGTTTTCTTCATGGGCAGGGTGACATGGAACTCGCTTCCCTTACCCTCCTGGCTCACGAACCATATCTTTCCCCCGAGCACGTTGACGAATTCCTGGCAGAGCGAGAGTCCCAGTCCAACGCCGCCGGCTGACCGCGTGTACGACGAATCGACCTGGTAGAACCTCTGGAATATGTGGTGCTGTTTATCCTTGGGAATGCCCACGCCCGTGTCCTTGACCATGAAGTGGAAGTCATCGCCGTCTTTCCATGCCTTCACGGTTATCTTGCCTTTCGGCGTGTATTTGATGGAGTTGTTTATGAGGTTTATCACTATTTGTGTAAGTCGTTCCCTGTCCGTCATCATCTTCAGGTTCTTTTCTAGTATATATTCAGAATCGAGGCCATGGTCCTTCATCTGGAAACTGAGCTCCTTGCTCACGTCGCTCAAAAGCGCAGAAACGTCGACCTCTTCTATCGCCAGTTTAAGCGTGCCGAGGTCGATTCTTGAAAGATCAAGTATGTCAGTCACGAGCTTCGCCAGGCGCGTGGTCTCATGATCCATTATGCCCAGGTATTTTCCCCTCTTCTCCTTGTTCTCTATGACGTCCTTGTTCTGCAGCAGCTGCGCGAAGCCGTGTATCGAGGTGAGCGGCGTCTTGAGCTCGTGAGCCGCTATCGAGATGAATTCGTCCTTTTTTATGTCGCTTTCCTTCAGCTCCTTGAGGCTCATTCTAAGCTCGTCCTGCATCTTCATAAGGTTCCTGTTGGCATCGTCCATGTCTTCCATCATGTTTAAAATGGCAGTCTTCGTGTCAGTGAGCTCGCCCACTTTGACGTCAAGGTCCTTGGTCCTTTCTTCTACCTTTTCCTCTAGGTCATGCTCATGCATTTTTATCTGGTTGTTGGATTGCTTGAGCTCGTTTACCATCTCATTGAATGCCTTTGACAAACTGCCTATTTCGTCCTTGGATTTTATATCAACGTTGTAATCCATTTTGCCGGACGATAATGTTTCAACGCCTTTGTTTATTTTTTGAATCGGTTTTATGACTATAATCCTCAGTAAAAAGAACAGCGCAGCAATGGAAATGAGCATTAGCGCCATATAACCCATGATGAGGGTGTTTCTCACGGCTGATATGTCATTGTTGATGTTTTCCATGGTAAAATCCACCTGCACTGTACCGACGACCTGGCCAGAAACATGAAGAGGTGATACGATTTTAAGCATATCCGAAGTTCTTCCGGTATAAATCTCGCTTATCATGATGTCCTTTTCGTATGCTTCATAATTTTCAGGGTCGGGATTGACGCCGATTTTTTTTGGGTCGTTTGATATATAATTTATCAGCCCGCTTTCGCTCTGCGTGACGTATGTTATATCTGTAATTTCAGAATTAAGCCACATGATTTTATGTATGGTGGACATTAGCTCATCCTTTTTGTTCAAACTCTCCCTATCCTTTAAACCAGCTTCTATGGAATACGCAATGGCTTTGGATTTATCTATGAAATAGCCTGTCACGTCGTTCTCATATATTACGATGTTGTTGTAAGCGATGACTATAAAAACTAGTAAAAAAAGCACAACAACTACCCCGATTATCTTAAACGATATGTTTATTTTCATTAACCGAGCCACTTATTTTTTACCTCTTCCAACTTTCCCGTACTCTTCATACCCCTGAGCACTCTGTTCACTTCGTCTATGAGCGCCGTGTTGTCCAGTTTCGTGGCTATGCCGTAAAACTCCTGGGTGAAAGGTTCCACGGCTATTTTGAGTGACTGGTCATTCTTCACCAGCATGATGCCGGCAACATAATCCATAACAATTGCGTCTAAATTTCCGTTTTTAATGTCAGCAACAGTTTTTTCGTAATCGGAGTTTTCGTACACGGTAGAGCTGTTCGAGTATTTTGCAGCCTCTTCAGCGCTTGTCGTGTCTTTCTGGGCGCTCACTTTCTTGTTTTTGAGGTCCTCCGGGAATTTGATGTCGGTATTGTCCTTTCTGGTGATAACCACCTGGCCTGCGTTGAAATATGGCGTACTAAAAAGATATTCCCTCTGCCTTTCGCTCGTTATGGATATGGATGAGATTATAATATCCAGGTCGCCTGATTTCACCTGTTCGAACAGCAGATCCCAGTCAACATTTCTTATTTCCGGCTCCAGGCCAAGCTGCGCAGCGATTTCTCTTGCAACATCCGCGTCGATGCCTACTATGTTTTCCGAAGCGTCGTAGAACTCCATCGGCTCGTACGGCAAATTCGTGCCTATGATAAGTTTGCCCGGCTCTTTAAGTTTTAACGCGGAACCGCCGCTATTCACGCCTGTCTGCGTGCATCCGGAAAATCCTACAACTATCAAAATGCACATCGCTGCAATCAAAAATTTATTCATAACATCTCCTCCATCCTGAAAATATTATTTCTGCCCATTACTTTTCATTTTATCTTCCATTTCCTTTAATTTCTTCTTCATCTCCACCATCTTCAGCTCCCTGCCTATGACCAGCTTGCTGAACCTCTCAAGCTGGCTCACCTTCCCCTCGAGCTGTCTTGTTCTCTCTTCGACGTCTTTTTCCAGCGTCTTGCTGTGCTCCTCTATGGCGATTCTCGATTTGTAGAGCTCTTCCGCGGTGCTGTTGAAGTTCGCTGCGACGTAGCCAATCTCGTCTTTTGATTTTATATCGATCTTTTCCAGCTTTCCCAGGCGTAGTGAAGTGAATCCGGAAGCTATTTTAATCAGAGGCTTTATTATCACCTTCCTGGTGAAAATGTAGAAACTTACGGTCACAACCACGAAGGACGCTATGAGACCTGCCATTATTTCTGTGATTATGGTGGCGATATCGTTCTGAAGGATTTTGTAGGAGAAATAATACCTTACCGAATACTGGTGCCTTCCCCATTCCTCGATGTAAGGCTGGATTATGTCCATGTATTCTTTACCGCCTAATGCTGTGTTTCCCACTGACGGTTCCAGTTTTCTTATTCTGCTGATGATATTTTCATCATTCAAAACCCTTTCCAATTTTCCTTGGTATTTGCCTTCTTTTATTTCGTCTGAATCGAACAGTATCATGCCATCATAATCCAATATCTGTATTTTGTCGAGATTTGGGTTAAGGGCCATTACAATCCCGACGAGTTCCCTGTATTTGTAGAATCCCGACTCGTAGTATATCATGTAGTTTTTCATTATATTTTCAACGCTGAGATACGAGAAGGACCGCGACTCGGAAAGCATGGATGACTTTCTGGTCTCGATTTCCCTGTTCACAATCACGTATCCTACGACTGCAAATGTGATTATAAACAGGACTATCAAGAACGCCGTGACCTTGAAGCTGATGCTGTTTATTTTTATCATTCCACTTATCGTACCTTATTTTCAATTCACGCGGATTTCAGGATATGCTCTCCAGCTTTATTTTCACGTCGGACCTTGGCTCCCACGTGAGGTCGGATTTCGTGCCGTATATCAGGTTTTCTGTGTGGAGCGGTATCCAGGCGACGTCTTCCATGGCGATTTCAAAGCCCTCGTGCATGATGCTGAGCCTTGCCTCTGGATTTATGGTTCGTGAGCTCTCCACGCCGAGCCTGTCGACATCGGGATTCGAATAATAGCCGTTGTTATAGCCGCCGACGCCGTTCTTGTCGTCGACCGTCCTTATCAGGAAATCGAATATCTCCCCGCCGTCGGCCGTGTCGGTTGCCCATCCGAGCATGTAGAACGACGTGTTTCTGGAGAGCACCTTCGGGAAATATTCGGCCTTAGGCCTCGCATTCACATTGACGTTTATGTTTATCTGCGCGAGCTGGCGGCCGATTTCGTTGCATACTGCTTCGTCGTTGACGTACCTGTTGTTGGGGCATTCCAGCGTTATGTTGAAACCGTTTTCATAGCCGGCTTCTGCAATGAGCCTTTTTGCCTCGTCCAGATCATAAGACAGTCTCTTGATCGCAGGGTCGTAGCCGAATATGGAAGGTGGAACGAACTGCGATGCCGGCTGGCCCAGGCCTTTCATTATTTCGCTGAGTATCATGTCCTCGTCTATGGCGTAATACATCGCCTTCCTCACGCGCACATCTGAAGTCGGGTTTTTGCCTGTGCCGTAACCGTAGCTGTTCTCCTTACGGAAGTCGAAGCTCAGGTAGATTATCCTCGTGCTGGGTGCGTATATGACCCTCGTCGCCTGGTTATATTTCAGTTCGTCAGTCCTGCCCACAGGAACGCTTTCAGCTATGTCTATCTGACCGCTTATAAGCGAGTTGACCCTGTCGTCGTCGTTCTCTATCACCTTGAATATGGCTTTATTTATCTTCGGCGTCGTTCTCCAGCATCCGTCAAACGCCTCGAGCGTTATGTGGTCCCCCTCAACGTATTCCGCGAGCTTGTAGCACCCGGTTCCGACTGGCGTATGGTCTGTCGCTTCCTCCTGGTATTTCTTTGAAACGATGTAGCAGTCGGCCAGCTTGTTGAGGAGTATGGGATATGGCTCCTTCGTTATCACGTCGACTGTGTATTCGTCGACGACTTCAATTCTGTCGATGCCGGTCAGCAGGTCTTTTAAAACGCTGCCCGGGTCGTTTTTTAATAGCTCCAGCGTGTATTTCACGTCTTCTGCCCTGAAGTCATAGCCGTTGTGGAATTTCACGCCCTTGCGCATGTGGAACCTCCACGTCAGGTCGTTCGGGTTCTCCCAGTTGGTGGCCAGCGCCGGCGTTATTTTATAGTTCTTGTCGAATTCCACCAGGCCGTCGAAGATGTTGAAATTCACGGACATCGTGGATGTTTCGTAATTAGTCATCCATGGCTGGAAGCCGAATATGCCGGCCTTCGTGCCTATTATGACTATGTCCCTCTCGACTTTGCTTTGCGCGTTTTCGTTCGTGTTAGACACGCATCCAGAGAGGGCTATAATTGCCAGAATGCACAAACCACATAACAGATATTTTTTCATATTACATCACCAGCTCCCCTTTCATTTTAACACAATTCCAATCTGAAAATATTATTTTTGTTCCTTACTCCCCCCGAGCTTTTTCTCCAGCGCTTCTATCCTGTTTTTCAGTTCGACCATCTTCAGCTCTCTGCCGACGGCGAGCCGGTTGAAACGTTCGAGCTCCTCGGTTCTTTCTTTCAATATCATTTCCGCTTTTTCGCGTTCCGTAACGTCGTCGCCTGAGCTGAGCGATCCCGTTATTTTTCCGGAAGAGTCTTTGATGTCCGCGTTGTGCCAGAGGATGGTTTTCGTATCGCCATTTTTTGTCAGCACGTCATTCTCGAAAATTTCAGTGGATTTCATTTCCCCTGATATTATTTTTTTGAAAACTTCGGCAACCCCCTGCCTTTTTTCTTTGGTGAGGCAGGTCTTGAACCAGTTTTTCCCTATTAATTCTCCTTCCCTGTAGCCGAGCAGATCATTGCCTTTCTTGTTAATCATTGTTATATTGCCATTGACGTCAAGCGCCAACACAACGCTTCCCACTATCTTGAGGTATTCTTCGATCTTCTCCTTCTCGGTTTTCATCTGATTTTCTAACATCTTTCTTTCGTTTATGTCCAAGGAAACGTTGGCAAAATAAAGAATCTTCCCTGTTTTTTTGTCCTTTATCGGGAATGTCATTGCATGGACATCTGTGGTCATGCCGGTTTTCAGGTTCAGATACTGCAAATCCCCGGTCCACGTGCGTCCGGCCATAAGCGACGGCAGAAGCTCTTCACGGACGGTTTTCATGCAGCTTTCAGGTATGACCTGCAATATGCTGGTTTTTTGGATGTCCTTTTCATTTATACCGAGCATCTTCATGCCTGATTGGTTGAGGAATATCATCTTCCCGTCCGGAGTGGCGAGGTTAACCATCTCGTTGCTGTTCATCACTACGGATGCGAGCTTCTGCGACTCCTCTTCTGCCTTATATCTTTCGTAATTAAGGACGGCTTGCGCGGCCTGGTCAGCCAACTGTGCCACGAAATTTATCTCTTCGCTTAGCCATTTGCGTTTTTCTCCCACGTGCTCAGCGCATATTACGCCTGAGGTTTTACCTGCAATGCGTATCGGAGCGTCGAGAGTCGATGATATGCCGATGACATCAAAATAACCCCTGGCGAATTCGCTGGTTCTCGGGTCGCTGGCAGCGTCTTCCGCGTCTATAGCCCTTCCAACGGAAAGCGCCTTGAAGTATCTCGGGTATTTGGCTGTTTTAAGCGCTATGCCTTTGGAGTGGACGTCTTTCGTTTTATCATAAAGGTCTACGCATTTGAGCGCATTTTCTTGTTTGTCAATCAGCCAGATGCTGGCCCTCCCGACATCTATTGTTTTTGCCAAGGTTTCCGTTATTTCCTTATCAATTTCGTTTATGTTACCGCTGAACAAGTTTTCCGATGTCGAGATTTTAATTATAGCGGCCTGGTATTTTTTCATGAAATCGAAAGTTTTTTCCTTCTCTCGTTCCAGCATTTTACGTTCGCTTATGTCCTGCAGGGTTTCTATCGCTCCCGTTATATTGCCTTCTTTGTCATTCAGAGGCGCCGCGGTGAAGAAAATCCATTTCCCGCCCTTTCCCAGTTCAGGGAAAAACCTCTCGGATTCGAAAGCGTTTTCCAGAAGCGGGGATTTTTTGTACATGTTTTTGTAATATTTTTCAAAGTGTTCGGTCTTTGAACCGTCAACTATGATATCGGCCATCACCGGCCTCTTTTTCCCGTAGAAAGCCGACCAGTGTTTGTCCGTGCCCACAACCTTATCGGCCGCGATGCCCGTGAGGTTTTCGCATGCCATGTTCCAGTAAATCACTTTGTGGTTTTTGTCTATGACAAAAGTCGCCACAGAGCTGCCTTTCACCGCGCTTTCCAGGTTCCTGCCGCTTTCAACCAGCATGTTTTCCTTAAGCTTGCGGTAGCTTGCGTCCCTGGCTATGCCCATGACCATCTTTTTGCCGTCGATGTTTACCGGGTAGGTGCTTATGTCGACGTCAATCTTTCCCCCGTTTTTACTTATGAGTGTGAAATCGTCAGGTCCGGTCGACCTGCCTAGCTTGTTTCTGGCGAGCAGTGAAATGGCCTTCGGTATCTGGCTTTTCGGCAGCATTCCCATTTGCACAAAATTCTTGCCAATCAGCTCTTCCCTTTTGCGCCCCATCATTTCCTCAGCCTTTTTGTTGCCATCCATCAGCCTGCCGTCCATGTCATTGATGTAAATCGCGTCGGGCGCGTATTCGAATATCGTCCTGAACCGCTCCTCTGAGCTCTTAATGGCGTCATCCGCATTCTTGCGTTCGGTGATGTCCCTGGCGTTCACAAGCGTCCCTATCACTTTTCCGTCTTTGTGGACTGGGTTAGAGGCCGAGGAAATAATCAAAGTTCTTATCTCGCCTTTTTTGTTTTTGATATTCACTTCCATATCTCCCTGTTTATTGCCGAGGAATTCCT